>JADLGR010000055.1 GCA_020849175.1 Deltaproteobacteria bacterium | reverse complement strand
GGCCCGCGCTCGTTCCATCTTCCCGGACGCTCGGTCTCGACGATCGTCTGGCCCGCGCCGTCCGTGCTCTGACCCCGGCCGTTCGGCTCGTCGGAAGTCGTTGTCACGCGGGCGGGTGCGAGGCGTCCGGCGACGCGCGTCCGACACGCCCGCTTCGGATCTCAGCGGCTGGGGTCGGCCGGGGCTCCTGCGAGGCGAGCGAGCGTGGTCGTGAGCCGCCACGCACCGGCGGCGCGTGGCGGCGGCCGGTACACACCAACACCTTTCGGTGTCGCCTCGACGCCGAGCGCCTTCAGCAGCGCGAGCAGCGGGCCCGCGTGCGCGTTGGAGTTCATCACCGGAAACTCCCGCATCGGCGTCGCGGGCTGCACGTAGGTCTCGCCCGGCCGGTCGCCGAAATGGGCGTTGTACGCATCGGGGCCGCTCCAGATGCCGTACCACACGTGCGGGTACGCGCGCGCGTGCGCCGCGAGGGTCTGCTTCTGGAGGCAGCGAAAGGCCTGCTCCGGGTCGTGGAGGGCGAGGCCCCAGACGGTGAGCGCGCAGATGAAGGCCCAGACGCCGCCGTTCGTGTCCCAGCCCGCCGGGAGAAGCCCGGCGCGCACGGGATGCGGGTGGTCGAGGATCGTCGGTCCAATCGGGGACGGATCGCAGCAGCGCGAGACGATCGCGCCGGCGAGTGCCCTGCGCTGCTCCTCGGTGCCGAGCCGGGCGATGAGGCAGAAGGCGTTTGCATCGAGGAAGAGATGGTCGCCTCCGATCGCGCCGCCTGCGCCATCGTAGCCCCGCACGAACCACTGGCCGGCCCACGCCCCGGCCATCGCCTCGCGCAGATCCGCGGCGAGGCCGCGCATCGAGGGGCCCACCTCGGGCAGGAGCTCGGCTGCGCGCGGCAGGACGTAGGCGGCCATCGCCGAGTTGAACGAGGACTCGCCGTGACGGTGAAAGGCGCGGCGGCTCGGCGCGAAGGCCGTGATCGGATCGTTCCAGTCTCCGCTCCCGGCGCGCAGGAGGCCGTGCGGCCCGACGCCGACGCCTTCGCGCAGATGGCGCCACGCGCGAAGCAGCGCCGGACGAGCCTCGTCGAGCAGGGCACGGTCGCTCGCTGCCCAGACGTAGTCCGTGACGGCCCAGAGCAGGAAGAGGGGGAGGTCGGAGGGGGCCGCATGGATGCCGGCAGAGGTCGGAAAGCCCGCGCCGGTGTGCGCGTAGCTGAGCGAGCCGTCGTGGCGGACGAGGCGAAGGCACAGCCGCAAGAGATCGCGCGCACCGGCAGGATCGACGAGCGCCAGCGGCAGCGAGGCGATCGCGTAGTCGCGAGGGGCCCCTTGCAGGCCGTGGATGTACGCGTAGGCGGAGCCCTGCGGCAGATACCGGCAACCGAGCACGGTGTCGCGGACCTGCGCACTGCGCAGGTACAGCGCGTGCCAGGACGTCTCGCGCTCGAGCGCCGGTGCGGAAGGCATTTCGAGACGCCAGATCCGCTGCCAGCGGCTCGCGCTCTCGCGCGCCGACGCCGCGCGCAGATCCGCGACGACCTTCGACACTTCAGCGTGTCGCGAGAATCCGACCGCGAACGAGAGTCGCGCCTCCTGCTGCCGCGGCGCCAGCGCGACCTCGATCTCGACGTCCGTCCGCCGCCCTCGCGCCGACGCTCGCAGGATCGGCGCTGCCTCGCCGAGACCGGCGACGAAGACGAGCCCCGGGATTCGCGGCAGCAGCGAGCGGCGAGCGGGCTCCGGGCTCGGCGAGGCCGGCTCCAGCAGAACGGCGCCGAGCGCCGAGTCGATTCTCGGGCGAAGCCGCAGTCGCCAGCCGAGCGCACGCCGCACGGCATCGGTCAGCACGCGAGAGATCGTGCTTGCGCCGAGCATCGTCTCCCAGAGCACACGCTCACGGGGGGTCGCCGTTCGCGGTGGGCAGACGCGGCGCGACATGAGTCCTCCGACGAGGAGCGGCAAGGGTGCAAAGCGCCAGCGCTCGGTGAAGACCGCCGGCAGCTCTCCTTCGAGTGAGACGTCGATGCGAAGACCCGTCGTCTCGCCGAAGGGCGCCCAGACGCGGCGAGTGACGCGGACGGGGCCCGCGTCGAGCGTCCACTGCGCCCATCCGAAGCCAAAACGCGTGCGCAAGGCGGCGGGGTCGGCGAGCGGTGCCGGAAGCGAGAGGCGAACCAGCCCTTCCTCCCACGCGTAGAGCGTCACCGACCCGTCGGCGTGTGCAGTCGCCGTGATGCGGTCGTTTCCGATCTGGTGCCAGACGTCCTCGCGAACCGCGCTCGCGCGAAGATCGAAGCAGGCGAGGCCGTCTTCGTCGCGTTCCCATTCGCCGAAATCGCCGCCGTCGCGTGCCGCCACCGTGGGCCTCCCTCGGGCCGACAGGATACGCTCCTCGCCGCGCATGCCTCGCACCCACCACGTCTATCTCGTTCCGGGCTTCTTCGGCTTCGCGAACCTCGGCCAGCTCGCGTACTTCGGGCACGTGCGGCGAGCCCTCGCGGCGGAGCTTCCGGCGCTCGGCGCAAAGGCGCAGATCCACGTCGTCCGAACGCAGCCCACGGCCTCGCTGACGCAGCGGGCAGCGCGTCTGGCCGAGGCGATCGCCGAGTCGGGGCGCGGATCGGGGTCGATCCATCTGATCGGGCATTCGAGCGGCGGTCTCGACGCGCGCCTGCTCGCGTCGCCCGGCGCTCTACTCCCGGCGCGCGTTGCCTTCGAGCGGCTCCTTCCCCGGCTTCGAAGCGTCGTGACGGTCGCGACGCCACACCGCGGAACGCCGCTCGCGTCGTCGTTCGCGACGCTTCGCGGACAGCGTCTCCTCCAGCTCCTCTCGCTGGGGACGATCCACGTGCTGCACGTGGGGCGGCTTCCGATCTCGGTCCTGCTGCGGCTCGGCGGGATCCTTGCCCGTGCGGGAGACCGCGGGATCGGGAGCGATCTCGTCGACGAGGTCTTCGCGAGTCTGCTCGCCGACTTCTCCGTCGGCCGCCGGCGCGCGGTTCGCGCTCTGCTCCACGACGTCGTTCGCGACCAGTCGCTCCTGCTCCAGCTCACGCCCGAGGCGATGGACCTCTTCGACGCCGTCGTCCGCGACCGGCCGGGCGTGCGCTACGGGTGCGTCGTCACCGAGGCGGCGCCTCCCGGACTTCGATCCACGCTCGCGGCCGGTCTCGATCCCGCCGCACAGGCGACGCATGCCATCTACGGCGCACTGCACCGGCTGGCGTCCGCGACACCCGAACGCCACGTGCCTGCGCTCGCTCCGGCAGCATCGCGCACGCTGCGGCGTGCGCTCGGCGCCGCTCCTTCGCCGGCCGCGAACGACGGAATCGTTCCGACCCGCTCGCAAGTTCGCGGGCGCATCGTGGATGCAGTGCGCGCCGATCACCTCGACGTGCTCGGACACTTTCGCGACGGCGCGAACGATCCGCCGCACGTCGACTGGATGATGAGTGGGAGCCGCTTCGATCGGCCCCGGTTCGAGCGTCTGTGGCGAGCCGTCGCCCGCTTCGTCGTTCGCAGCGCGTCCGCCCGCTCGTGAATGCGGGTGCTGTCTCAGGCTGCGCGGGAGCGCCGGGCCGCCCGTCGGTTGCGGTCCCACTTCTCGATCGTGATGACCGGCAGGATGGCCGCCCCGACGACCGTCGCCAGCAGCCACTCGATCGCAGAGAGCGGCGCCGACCCGAAGATCGCGTGCATGAAGGGCGCGTAGACGTACGCTGCCTGCAGCACGAGGAGCGATCCGATGCCGACGAAGATCGTCCGGTTGCTGAAGATCCCGAGCGAGCGCAGCGAGTGCCGCAGAGAGCGGCAGTTCAGCAGGTAGAAGATCTGGAACACGATCACGGTGGTGACGGCCAGCGTCTGCGCTTCGGCGAGGACGATGGCCTGCGTGAGGGTCTCGTGTCCCGGCATTCCCACGAGCCGCAGCTCGCGGACGTACTCCCAGTAGAACAGGCCCGTTGCGCCGCCGCACATGAGCACCGCCGCCACGAACGTGCGGACGATCACGAAGCGCGAGAGCACCGGCTCCTCGGGGCTCCGCGGCGGACGCTGCATGACATTGCGTTCGCGCGTCTCGAAGGCCAGCGGGAGTGCGAGCGCGACCGTCGCGACCAGGTTGATCCAGAGGATCTGCGTCGGCTCCATCGGGAGCAGCAGCTCGCGCACCATCGTCGTGGCGCCATCGACGGTCCGTACGACGTCGTCGAACGGGAACAGCGCCACGGCCACCATCAGGATCATCGCGAGGCCGAGGTTCGTCGGCAGCACGAACGCGAGGCTCTTCACGAGATTGTCGTAGACGCGCCGCCCCTCTTCGACGGCGGCCGTGATCGACGCGAAGTTGTCGTCGGTGAGGACGATCGCCGCGGCTTCCTTCGCGACGCTCGTTCCCGTGATGCCCATCGCGACGCCGATGTTGGCCTGCTTGAGCGCGGGCGCATCGTTGACGCCGTCTCCCGTCATCGCCACCACGTCTCCGCGGCGCTGGAGCGCGCGGACGAGACGGAGCTTGTGTTCGGGTGCGACCCGTGCGAAGACGTGCGTCGTCGCGACGGCCTCGTCGAGCTCTGCGTCGGACATCTCGGCGAGACGCTGTCCGACGATCACCGGCGGCAGCTCGCCGGAGCGCGTGTGCAGGTGGAGGTCGGCTCCGATCGCGCGCGCCGTCGACGGATGGTCGCCGGTGATCATCTTGACGGTGATGCCCGCGCGATGGCAGTGCCGGATCGCTTCGATCGCCTCGGGGCGGGGCGGGTCGATCATCCCCTGCAGGCCGAGGAGCACGAGGTCGCCGTCGACGTCGTCGACGTCGAGCTTCTCCCACTCGGCCGGTACGCGCTTCGACGCGAACGCCAGCACGCGCATGCCACGCTCGGCCATGCGCTCGACCTCGCGCAGCGCGGCGGACGCGTCGAGCGCGGCGCCGCGAGCGCTGGCACACCGGCGAATCACGACTTCCGGAGCGCCCTTGACCAGGATCGCGCGGTCGGACGAGGCCCCGGTGCCCGCGAGCGGAGCCGTCGCATGCAGCGTCGCCATGAACTGGTGCTCGCTCTCGAAGGGGATCGCGTCGCGTCGCGCATGGCGCTCGCGCACCTTCGCGGCATCGATTCCGAGCTTCGCGGCCGCGACGACGAGCGCCCCCTCGGTCGGATCGCCATTGATCGACCAGACATCGTCTCTGCGTTCGAGCGTCGCATCGTTGCACAGAGCGCCGGCACGGAGCAGATCGCCGACCTCGTCCGGCGTCGACGCGAGCGCCGAGCCGTCGCGGAGCAGATCGCCTTCGGGCGCGTACCCGACGCCGCTCAGCGAGAACCTTCCGCTGCTCGGTGTCCAGATCTCCTGGACCGTCATCTCGTTACGGGTGAGCGTTCCCGTCTTGTCCGAGCAGATGATGGTCGTCGATCCGAGCGTCTCGACCGCGGGAAGCCTTCGGACGACCGCACGGCGTCCGGCCATTCGCTGGACGCCGATCGCGAGCGCAATCGTGACGATCGCCGGTAGTCCTTCGGGGATCGCTCCCACGGCGAGCGCGATCGCGAAGATCACGGTCTCGCGCAGCGCGGGGACGAGCTGCACACCCGTCTCGGCCATCGTGCGCCACGTTCCGATCCCGAGCATCACCAGCGAGATCGCGAGGATCGCGACGGTGAGCTGCCCGGCGATCTTCGCGAGCGCCAGCGTGAGCGGGGTCTCGAGCGCGGTCGTCTCGCCGAGCAGCTGCGAGATACGGCCGAGCTGCGTGCTCGCCCCCGTCTCGACGACGACTGCGGTCGCGGTTCCGTACGTGACCAGCGTGCCACCGAAGACCATGCACGTGCGGTCGCCGACGCCGGCGTCCGCGGCAACGGGCTGCAGGCTCTTCTGCGCCGGAACGCTCTCCCCGGTGAGCGCCGCCTCGTCGCAGTGAAGGTTACGCGCCGCGACGAGGCGCATGTCGGCCGGAACGCGATCGCCGCTCGCCAGCAGCACCACGTCGCCCGGAACGAGCTCCGCCGCCTCGAGGTGCGCCTTGCGGCCGTCGCGCAGCGCGCACACGTTCTCGGGAACCATTCGCGACAGCGAATCGATCGCCCGCCCGGCCTTGAACTCCTGCACGAAGCCGATCAGCGTGTTGAGCGCGACGACGGCGAGGATCACGACGCCGTTCTTGAAGCCGCCGGTCGGATCGACGGCCATCGAGGCGACGCCGCTCGCGAGCAGCACCCAGATCAGCGGATTGTCGATCTGGCGCCACAGCAAAGCGAACGCGGAGTCGCCGCGGGGGCGTGGCAGGAGATTCGGGCCGACGCGTGCGAGGCGCGCCTTCGCGTCATCCGACGAGAGCCCGGTGGCCGTCGCTTCGAGCGCCCGCAGGGCCGCCTCGGCGTCGAGGGAGAACCAGAGCGGCGGTGCATCCTGCACCGCCGGGCGCTGCGCAGAGGTCATCGAGGGGCTCCGGGTGAGGGGTGAGAGTATCCCGCGCACTCCGTGAGGAAAGGGCCGGGTGCCGGCTCCGTCGTACGAAGGCGCGCCATCGCAGCCCGATCCGCCGTTGACCGGTCCGGCTTGCAGTCTACCCTGCGGCGGTTGCGAGGAGCCCCATGGCAGAAGCCCCGTCGCCGGCGCAGTCCCGAGCCGAGAGGCTCGCCGCCGAGATTGCCCGGTGCTCCGCTCCCGAGGCGGCCCGGCGACTCGCGGGCGCTTCGGATGCCGTCGTCGCGGCGGCGCTGCGGCGCGTTCGCACGGTGGTGGCGGTCGACCTGCTCGCCGTCGTCGGCGAGGAGCAGCGGTCCGCAATTCTGACGCACCTGCCGGCGGATCTGGCCGCGCAGTGGTCGTTCGACTGTGGCTTCCCGAAGGACAGCGTCGGGCGGATGCTCGAAGCGCCGGCGGCGGTCTTCGCCGTGGGGCGGACCGTCGGCGAGGCCGTCGACGAGCTACGCGAGCTGGTACGACAGACCTTCGTCACGTACGTCTTCGTCGTCGACGGTGCGGCGCGGCTCGTCGGCGTCGTGACGTTTCGCGACTTGCTCCTCTCCGAGCGCGAGAAGTCGCTCGGGGAGATCATGCTCCGGGACCCGTTCTCGCTGCGCCCCGAGATGCCCCTGCGTGAGGCATGGAAGGCCACCCTCAATCGACATTTTCCGGTGTACCCGGTGTGCAACGAGGACGGCAGCCTCGTGGGGCTCGTTCGAGGGAGCGCGCTCTTCGAGGAGCAGGCGTTCGAGATCAGCGCGCAGGCCGGCGCGATGGTCGGTGTCGACCGGGAGGAGCGCCTCTCGACTCCGTGGCAGCGAAGCCTGCGCTCTCGGCACCCGTGGCTCCAGCTCAATCTGGTGACGGCGTTCCTGGCAGCCGGGGTCGTCGCGATGTTTCAGGAGACGATCGACAAGATGGTCGTGCTCGCCGTGTTCCTTCCGGTGCTCGCGGGGCAATCCGGGAACACCGGTTGTCAGGCGCTCGCCGTCGCTCTTCGCGGCCTGACGCTCGGCGATCTGCGAAGCGGCCGCGAGCGCGCCCTCATGCTGAAGGAGGGGCTGCTCGGTCTGCTGAACGGCCTCCTCGTGGGTCTCAGCTCCGGGGTCGGCATGTACGTGGTCGCGAGCACGCAGGGCAACCCTCACGCGGTCGTCCTCGCACTCGTGGTGTGGATCGCGATGACGCTGTCGTGCGTCGTCAGCGGAATCTCGGGCGCGCTGATTCCGCTCGCGCTGCGAAGGCTCGGCGCCGACCCGGCCACGGCGTCGTCGATCTTCCTCACGACGGCGACGGACGTCGTCTCGATGGGGCTGCTGCTCGGTCTCGCGACCGTCGTTCTTCCCTGAGCATCACGCCGGATCGGCGCAGGACGTGGCCAGGCGACGGGCCCTGTTCATCAGGAGCGGCAGGTGCCCGCCTGCGAGCGCGTCACGACGCGCCGGGGCGGAACACGACGTCCTTCTCCTCGTCGAGGGCGGTGCTCCGGTGCGAGCCGTCGGGGAGCCGAAGCTCGACGCGTGCGCGGCGGTCCGTCGAGACGCGGTACGGGACGAGCGTCTCGGGCTCGGTCACGACGCGGACCGTCTCGTCGAGCTCGAGCGCAGAGACCGTCACCACGGCGGCGGCCCTGGCGCCGGCACTCTGGAGCCACGGCAGCACGGCCGGATCGGGCCTCGACGCCAGCACGAGCTCGACGCAGCGCGCGTCGGCATCGGCCGCGTCGCACGCGATCCGCTCGCTCACGCGAAGCTCCCCCTTCATTCGGATCGGAACTCCTTCGAGTAGCGACAGGCGCGTCACGAGCTCGACCGTGTACCGGGCGCCGAGCTCGATCTCGCGCCCTGCCCACAGCTCGACCATCGGCATCCAGTCGGCCGGCGCGTGCCGGCGGAACAGCTCGGCCGAGAATC
>JADLGR010000054.1 GCA_020849175.1 Deltaproteobacteria bacterium | reverse complement strand
GGATTGACCTCGAGGCAGCGGCCGCTCTCGTCGGTGCGGCAGCGCAGCTGGCCGCCATTGACTGCCGGACTCGGCTCCTCGATCGCGCGCACGTAGTACAGCGTGTCACGTCCCCCGGCGACGAACTCCGGGTCTTCGAACTGCACGACGCAGCCGTTCTGACTCGGCTCGCACGGCAGCTTCTTCCACGGGTCGTCGATCAGGCCGCGCGGCGGCTCGTCGCGGTGGATCTGCGGACGGATCCGGACGACCTCGATGCGTGTGATGAGCTTGCGCTCGTCCGAGGGGTTGAAGCACTCGCCCTTGCACAGCGTCTCGATCCGCTCTGCGCCGAGTGCGCTGGTGCTCGTCTCCGGACAGCCGGGCTTCTGCCCGAGTGCGCCAACGGCACGCACCTCGAAACGGGGCGTCGTCGTCATGCGGGCTTCGCCGCCCATCGGAACGAAGCCGACCGTCCCATCGGCGCGCTCGGCGTTCAGCAGATGGAACCACAACAGGATGTGGTCGCCGCTCGTTCCGTAGACCTCCTTGCGCTGCAGCGCGTCCCAGATCGCCTGCCGGTCGCGTCCTTCGGCGTGGACGGCGGCGAGCCCGCCCGTCATGAAGAACGAGCCCTGACGCTCGACCTCGAGCGTGGCGATGCCGCGCGAGAAGTCGAGCGTGTTGCCGATCGAGCGCGACTGCGGCAGCGGCTCGTCCTTCGCTGCGAACGGGTTCAGTCGCTCGGCCCAGAGCGCGTCGCGCGGACCCTGCGCCTCGGTGTTGGCGCGTCGACCAAACTCCTTGTAGCCGGTGCCCGGGCGCGCCTCGTGGTTGTCGCTCGACGCGATGATTCCGAAGCGGAAGCGCTTGGGATCGCCGGGGTCGTCGAAGTTGGTGAGCGCGAGCGCGTACTGCGTCGATCCTCCCGGACGGAAGTTGAACGCGGCGATGAAGCAGTCGCGGCACTGGCCGGAGTCGAGCCAGTCGGTGACCTTCGCTCCCGGAACGGTCCAGTGACCGGCGAGCATGCCATCGACGTAGTTCTGCCGGGCCACGGCAGCGCGCGACGTACACTCCTCATTGTCGAGCCCGGCCTCGTGACAGCGCAGCTCGATCAGCTCGCCGGCGCGCCAGCAGCTCGGCATGTAGTCCGCGCGCGGCGGAGGGCAGCTCGCCTTTCCGGCGCCATCGATCACCACCTCCTTCCAGTCGCGATACTCCTCGGAGTTTCCGTGTCCCGAGAAGATTTCGATCAGGAACTGGCGGCGCGGATACTGCTGGCCGCCGGCGAGCTGCTTGTCCCACGCGGTTCCCGGCGGTGAGTAGAGGCCCCAGGTGTTTCCGTGCGGAATGACGATCGCCTCGAAGCCGAGCTCGTCCAGCTTGCGGAAGAGATCTCTCGGCGTCGCCGCCGATTCGTAGCAGTCGGTCGGAAGATCCTTCGACGAGACGTTCTCCGCGCAGGACGGCACGTCGCGCACCTCGTCCATGAAGTGAATGAAGTCGTAGTAGCGCTGGCGGTTCGGAAAGTCGGCCAGCGGCGTGTACCACGGCATGCCGGCGAGCCGCCCGCGCAGCGCGTCGGTCGCGGGCCCGGCCGCACCGATCGCGCGGGGCGGCACCTTCGCGTCGTCGGTCTCGCGCAGGACGACGTTCTTGTGCCCGTAGTGCGTCTGCGGCGTGAGCCCCACCTGACTCCACTCCCAGCCGAGGAAGGCGACGACGTCCGGGTTCACCGGATCGCCTGCGACGGCATTGCACTGTCGGATCGCCTCCTTCGTCTCGGTCCAGCGCCGCGGAGTCACCGCCTCGGCGTGATCGTTGATCGACCAGAAGTCGAGGCCCGAGCAGAAGCGAGCGTAGTCGCAGGCGTCGGCGATGGGATGCGCGCCTTCGCCGCTCAGCATCGGCAGGCTTCCGAGAAAGGCGTCAGTCGAGAACGTGGTATGGACGTGCAGATCCCCGAAGAGGATCTGCTTCGTCGGCCCGGCGGTGAGCGTGGCTGCTGCGCGTCTTTCCGCCTGTGCGCGCTGCGCGACCACCGCCTCGGGTACGCGGGCTTGTGTCGGTTCCCCCGGACCCTGATGGCGACCGAACACCTGGAGCCATGCTGCGAGGAGGTAGAGACCGATCGCGAGAACGACTCCGAGCACGCAAGCAAGGACTCGCAGAACCCAGCGCATGACGCCCTCCTGTCACGGTGCCAGTCCTTATAGCCCACGCACGCCGCCAGGGGGCAGCTTCGGGCGGAGCGCCTGGTTTCCCGGGGCATCCTGCGCGAGGCTCCCGTCTTCACGGCGCACCGAACGAGGGGGAGCGCAGAGAGATGGGGAGCTCGCGCCGGGGGCTCGCTGCGGGTGCGCTGATCGGCCTCGTGCTCGCACTCTCGGGTGCCGTCGAGGGGACGCTCGGCCGCTCCGCGCCCGATGTCCTCGTTCGAGTCTCGGGAGCGCCGATTCGGCGTGCGGACGTCGATGCCGCGCTGGTACGTCTCGGCGTCGAGGCGACCGCCGACGCTGCAGTGCGTCAAGCGGTGCTCGGCCGGCTCGTCGACGAAGCCCTCCTCGTCGAGCGCGCACAGGAGACGGGTCTCATCGAGTCGGATCTCACGGTTCGCAAGGCGGTGATTCGCGCCGTGATCGACACGGTGGTGGCGGAGGCCGCCGCCATGCCGACCGACGAGGCGGCGCTGCGTGCCTTCCATGCGAACAACGCGGCGCTGTTCACGGCGCCGCGGCTCGTGCGCGTCGGGATGATCCGCTTCCGCGACGCGAGCTCTCCGGCCGCAGCGCGCGCGCGTGCCGCGCTCGCTGCGGCAGCGATCGGCGGGGGCCTGCCGTTCGACGAGGCAGCACGGCGTTTCGGGGATCCCGGCGCCGCTCCGGCCTCCGGCGCACTCGTTCCCGAGGCGGTGCTGCGGCGACAGCTCGGCCCCGCACTCGCGGATGCCGCGCTGGCGCTCGCGGCCGGCGAGATCTCCGCACCGGTCGAGGCGCAGGGGGCGCTGCACCTCGTCATGCTCGTGGAGTCGCGGCCGTCGCACGCCCTCTCGTTCGACGAGGCACGCGGTGCGGTCGAGGCGGAGCTCATGCGCCGGCGGAGCGACGATGCGCTGCGCGGGCTTCGCGAGCGGCTGCGTGCGCGCGGGAACGTCGCCGTCGCGCCGCGCGTACCCCGGCCGTGAGCGAGGGTTTCGCCGCGAATCGCTCGCGAGCGGACGAACGTGCGCTCGTTCTGCTGGCGCTCGCCGCGATCTGCGGCGTCGCGTGCGCGCTCGTCTTCGCACGTCCCGAGGCGCAGACGGACCGACTTCCCGCCGGCTGGGTGGCGCGGGCGGGCGGCCGTCCGATCCTCGCCGAGGACTACGCGCGCGCCGTCGACGGCTTCGCGCGCGACCGGCGTGAGCCACCGTCCGACGCCGATCGCGCGCGAATCCTCGGCACGCTCATCGACGAAGAGCTGCTGTTCCAGTACGGGCTCTCGCGCGGGCTCGTGCGCTCGGATCGCTCGGTGCGCGATGCGGTGCTCCGCGCCATGGTCGACTCGGTCGTCGCCGAGAGCGTGGGACGCGCGTTTGCGGAGGACGAGCTGCGGGCGCTCTACGTTGCGACGTGGCCGCAGGGACCCGCATCCGTCCCGGCGCCGCCGTTCGAGGCCGTGCGCGCAGATCTCGAGACGATGCTGGCCGAGCGCGCGCGCGACGAGGCGCTGCGCGCGCAGCTGGACGAGCTCCGCGCGCGGGCACGCATCGAGCGTTCGGAAGGGCCACCGTGAGGCGCGCTGTGGAGGGTGTCGCGCGTACGGCGTGCGGCCGAGCCCAATGGCGACGAGTCGGGACGTCGCGGGAGAATCGGTCGGCGATCGTGATCGTCCTCAGCCTGCTGCTCGTGGCCGGTGCGGCTCGCGCGCACACCCGCAGCCAGTCCTTCTCGGCGTGGGACGTTCGCGGTAGCGAGGTAATCGCCGTCTTCGGCGTCTCGGCCTACGAGGCCACGCGCCTCGGACCGTTCGCGGTCGGCACCGACGCCAGTGCCGCCCTCGGAGCACACCTGGCAGCGCACGTGTCGGTCGCGCGCGACGGAAAGGCCTGCAGCGCCGAGGCGCCGCGTACACTGGCGGCGCGAACCGGAACCCTTCGAGTGGAGCTGCGCTTCTCGTGCGTGGCAGCAGGCGCGCTTCACATCACCAACGAGGCCTTCTTCGACGCAGCGCCGTCTCACGTCCACTACGCGCGTGTGCGGATCGAGACGGCCCCCGCTGCGGACCTGATCTTCACCGCGAGCCAGCGAGTGCGTGCGATCGGTGGCGATGGGCCGGAGATGGGGGCGTCGTTCGCGGCATACGTCCGGCTCGGCGTCGAACACATCGCCGGCGGGGGCGATCACGTGGCGTTCCTCGTTGCACTGCTCCTGCTGTGCAGGCGACTGCGTGACGTGGTCTTCCTCGTGACCGGCTTCACGCTCGGTCACAGCGCGACGCTCGCACTCGCGGTGCTCGGGGCCGTTCGCCCCGACGCTCCCGTGGTCGAAGCGCTGGTCGGGTTCACGATCGCGCTGGTCGCCGCGGAGAACGTCGGGGTTCGCACGGGTGCCGAGAAGACGCTCGCGATCACCGCAGCGGCCGGCCTCGCGGTGCTGGCGGTGCTGCGGGCGACGACGGGCGCCGGGCTCCCGCTCGTGACGCTCGTCGGGCTGGCTCTGTTCAGCCTCTGCAGTCTGCGCCTCGCGCGGACCGAGGCGGAGGCCGCGCGGATGCGACCGCTCCTCACGCTGCTCTTCGGTCTCGTGCACGGGCTCGGCTTCGCGAGCGTGCTGCTCGAGGTCGGCCTGCCGCGCGAGCGAATCGCGGTCGCGCTCCTCGGCTTCAACGTCGGCGTCGAGCTCGGTCAGCTCGCGGTCGTCGCCTCGCTGTGGACGGCGGCGGGATTCGTGGTGCGCCGCGCCGGCACGCGGCACGATTTTGGCCTCGCGCTCGACGCGGTCTCGGCGGTGCTGTGCGGGCTCGGTCTGTTCTGGTTCGTCGGACGCTCGCTCTCGCCGTGATCGCAGCGGTGCGCCGCATGCCGCGAGGCGGAGGTGCGTCGTGGGGGGGCGCGGGCGATTCGTCTCCCGGCATTGGATCGGCGTCCTCGTGGGCGTCGGCCTTGCTAGCCTCGTGGTGTCCTCCGGAGGAATCCCCATGAGCGTTTCCGCCGCTCCGAGCCCGGCGAAGCAGGCCATCCTCGACCTGGCAGCGCGCTACGTCTGCCCGGGGCGCGTCGACACGTTCAGACTCCTCGGTACGCAGCCGGTGATGGGCCGGCGCGAGGGTCACTACTTCTGGGACGTCGATGGACGGCGCCTGTTCGACGTGCACATCAACGGCGGAACGTTCAGCCTCGGGCACCGCAATCCCGAGATCGTGGCCGCACTCCACGAGGCGGCCGACCGATTCGACATCGGCAATCACCACTTCGCCAGCGAGCCCCGGGCGCGGCTCGCCGAGGCCCTGGCGCGGACCGCGCCGGGCGGCCTTCGCTACGCGGTCTTCTCGTCGGGAGGAAGCGAGGCCAACGACGTCGCGATCAAGACGGCACGCCGCGCGACAGGGCGTCGCCGGATCGTTTCGCTCGAAGGCAGCTATCATGGGCACACCGGACTGTGTCTTGCCGCGGGCGACGTGAAGAACGCCGGATACTTTCTCTCGGACGGCCCGCGCTCCGAGTTCACGCAGGTTCGGTTCGGCGATCTCGATGCGATGCGCGCGGCGCTCGATCCGGGCGACGTCGCCGCAGTGATGATCGAGACGATCCCCGCGACACTCGGCTTCCCGATGCCGCCTCCCGGCTACCTCTCCGGGGTGAAGACGCTGTGCGAGGATCACGGCGCGCTCCTCGTCGCCGACGAGGTGCAGACGGGTCTCGGACGCACGGGGACGATGTGGGCAGTGTCCGGCTACGGCGTCGATCCGGACATCCTCGTGACGGGCAAGGGACTCTCGGGCGGCGTGTACCCGATGGCCGCGACGCTGCTCTCTCCCCGGGTCGCGGGCTGGCTCGCGGAGAATGGCTGGGGGCACGTCTCGACCTTCGGCGGCTCCGAGATCGGCTGTCAAGTCTCGCTCAAGGTGCTCGAGATCCTCGAGCGTCCGGGCGTTCTCGAGAACGCGAAGGCGATGTCGGACGTGCTCGGACGCGGGCTCGAGGCGATCCGCGAGCGACATCCGCTGCTCGTCGAGATCCGCCGGAACGGTCTCGTGATGGGCCTTCGCTTCGGACACGAGCTGGCCGGGCCGATGCTCACCGCTGCCGGCTGGGAGGTCGGCCTGTGGGCATTCTTCGCGGGCTATGACCGCTCGGTGCTCCAGTTCAAGCCGGGCATCCTGCTGCGACCCGAAGCCTGCGATGAGGTGCTGGGACTGCTCGAAGCGGCGATCACGCGCTGCGAGGAGCGGATCGGCCGCGACTGAACGTGGGACGTGTCCCTTTTTGACACCTCGGGCCGCTTTCGACCACCTCCTCCATGAAACGCTCGTCAAGGCCCGCGGCGCGGAGGCCTCGGGGAGGTCTGCGCACCGAGCGGCGCTGGGAGAAGGCGGATGCAGAAGCGGTGGTGTCTGGTGGCGGCCTTGTGCCTCGGGATCGGCCTTGGCGGGGCTTCGGCGTCGGCGACGCAGGTGACGCTCTCGACCGACGTCCCGGCAATGGCGATCCCGCTCGGCGCCGAGTTCACACTCACCGTCGATCTCGACGACGTCGACGAGATTCGCGCCTATACGCTCGATGTTGCGTGGTCTGGCGTCGCGACGCTCGATCTCGTCGGTGCCGCGCAGCTCGCCTGCGGGCAGTCGATCCCCGGGACGTGCACGGCACTTCCCTTCACCGTCGATCCGCTCGGTGCTCCGCCGGCGCCGGCCACCGCGCGCGCCGGGCTGCTGATCCTGCCGCCGACGTCGCTCTTCCTCGATGGTCGCACCAACGATCCAGCCGTCGATCCTCGACAGGGCCTGTTCTCGCTGACCTTTCGTGCGCTGACGCTCGGTACGGGAACGTTCGACGCGGGAATCCTCGATCTGCGCGTGGACGGAGTGATCGGGATCGATGACTTCGTGGCGCTCGATCCGGCCGTGACGACCGTCTCCTTCGAGGTCGTTCCCGAGCCGGGGACCGCTCAGCTCGTGCTCTTCACCGCAGCAGCCGCCGCCCTCGCGCGCCGGCGGGGCCGTGCCGCCTGAACGCTGCCGAAATCCTCGACGAAGGCCGCGCCTCGTCGTGTAGCCTGGCGCCCAGAACTCTCGCCCGGAGTCCAGACATGCACCTTGCCCGACTCGCCTTCCGCCTCGGCCCGATCGTCCTCACGTGCGCGACCTTCGTCGTTGGCCTGCTCGTCGCGCTGCCTGCGGACGCCTTCCCGGGGCTCCTCACGGCGTGGAAGGCGCGCTACGGAGCGGTCTCGACGGCGGGTCAGACGGCGGGCTGTCAGCTCTGCCACGCGCAGTCGAACGGAGGCGCCTCCTGGAACGCCTACGGATGGGATCTCTTCCTCGCACGGGAGGATCTCGGCTGCGACAAGGACGCGAACGGCAGCGTCTCGAACGACGAGGCCTTCGCCTGCATCGAGCTCCTCCAGTCCGACGCAGACCCTGCGGGCATCGAGAACGGCAGCGAGATCGGGATCTCGAGCCAGCCGGGCTGGACGATCGGCGCCAACAACGTGATCTACACGGTGTTCGGAACGACTCCCGGCCAGACGGCTCCCGCGAGCATTGGAACGATCGATCCCGACCGCGACGCCGACGGAGTCCTCGACCCGGTCGACAACTGCCTCGAAGACGCCAACGGAGCGCTCGCAGGCCCGAACGTCCAGCTCGACGCCGACGGCGACGGGATCGGCAACGTCTGCGACGCAGACCTCAACCAGGACGGCTTCGTCGGGATTCCGGACTTCGGGATCATGCTGCCCTGCTACCTGAAGAGCGTGGGCCCCGGCAAGGGGCCGGCGGGCGATCCGGAATGCCGCGAGTCCGACATGGATGGCAACGGCGTCGTGCAGGTGCAGGACTTCCTCTACTTCCTCTTCGGCTACAACGCACCGCCGGGCCCCGTCGGCGCGAAGGACGGCCGCTCGATCCACGTCTGGCCCGGCCAGTCGATCCAGGCGGCGATCGACCGCGCGGCGGAGTACACGAGGATCTACGTCCGCCCGGGCACCTACAAAGAGGGCGCCACGTCGACCAACGGGCTCAGCATCACCAAGAACGGGATCAAGCTCATCGGGATGTCGTCGGGCGCCGACCGCGTGGTGGTGCAGAAGGCGCAGAATCAGCGAAACGGCATGGTGATCGTGCCGTCGATCGTGACCGACTGCATGAGCTGCCACTCGAGCATGGCGCCGCCGTTCGATCTCCTGCCGGGAGTTCCGCCGGGGCTTCCCGATCCGCACCCGCTCCTCTACGACATCGAGGTCTCGGGAATCACGATCGACGGCTTCCGGAACAACGGCCTCTTCACCGAGCGCGTCGACCGCTTCAAGATCATCGACGTCGCCTCGATCAACAACAAGAACTACGGGATCTTCCCGACGCTCTCGCGAAACGGCCTGATCAAGGACAGCTACGCGAGCGACTCCGACGACAGCGGCATCTGGGTGGAGACGTCCGAGAACGTCCAGGTGGTGAACAACCTCGTCGAGAACAACGTGAACGGATTCGAGGTGTCGAACAGCGACGGCGTCGTGCTCTCGAACAACGTCTCGAGATACAACACGGTCGGCGCGGCGATCCTGCTGCTGCCCGACATCTTCGATGATCGCCCGGGCGCGAAGCGCATCCACCTCCGCGACAACCAGTTCCTCGACAACAACAAGCCCAATACGGCGTCGCCGGGGTCGATCCTCGCGACGGTGCCTTCGGGAATCGGCGTGCTCTATCTCGGTGTCGACGACTCCGAAGTGGCCCGCAACCGGATCGAGGGCAACAACGCATCAGGGCTCGCGATCGTCGACTACTGTCTCGCGGTCGGAGGGTCGGACTTCTCCTGCGACCTCGATCCGACGGTGACGCCGGAGTTCATCGCCGACTCGTTCGCGTCGCGGATTCGCACGGTCGACAACGTGATGATCGGCAACGGGCTCTCTCCCGACCCGTCGCATCCGTTCGCGTTCGTGGCGGCCGATCTGTCGGTGGTCTCGTTCTCTCCGGATCACTGCTACCGCGGCAACGTGTTCACGACGCTGTTCCAGGTGCTGGTCGCTCCGCTCCCCGTCTGCCCCTGAAGAGTGGGGTGAGCAGGGAGCGAGAGAAGCTACAGCGGCGCGAGCGAGCGAACGCGAAGGTGGATCACGCCCTCGAGGTTTTGGAGCGGTCCTTCGATCTCGACGAGCGGAGACGTCTGGAGCGTCGCCCGGAAGCGGCGCAGGGCGTCCGGCGTGAGGACCGCGTTGGCGGTGCCGGTTTCGTCCTCGAGCGTGAGGAAGCAGAAGCCCTTCGCCGCGACGGGGCGCTGGCGAACGATCACGTGGCCCGCCAGACGCACGCTGCGGCCGTTCGGGATGCGGCACAGCGCTTCGGCCGTGACGACGCCGCGCGCCGCGAGCCGTGGCCGCAGATGCGCGAGGATCTGCGGGCCGGTCGTGATGCCGCTCTCGCGGTAGTCGGCGAGGGTCTCTTCGAGCGGTGTCATCTCGCCGAGCGGTGAGGGGCCGGTCTCGGGCGTCGTGCCGGCGAAGAGCGAAGCGGCGTCGCGTTCGAGCGCTGCGACCTGCCAGAGAGCCGCACGACGCGTCGGGGCCGGTGTTTCGAGCGACGCGAGCGCGCCGAGTGCGGCCAACGCGTCGAGCTCGGCGCGGCGCAGCGCCACACGCCTGGCGAGATCGGCCGCGCTCGCGAAGGACGCCCGCGTGCGCTCGGCCTCCAGCGTGCGCCCGGCCTCCTCGCGCAGGCCCGAGACGAAGCGCAGCCCGATCCGCACCGCCGGCGCGTGGCCTGCCGATGCGGCTTCGAGCGTACACTCCCACGCCGAGCGTGCGACGTCGATCGGACGCACCTCGACACCGTGACGCTGCGCGTCCTTCACCAGTGACGCGGGTGAGTAGAAGCCCATCGGCCACGCATTCAGCAGCCCTGCAAGGAAGGCCGCAGGGTGGTGCGCCTTCAGATACGCCGATGCGTACGCCAGCAGCGCGAACGACGCCGCGTGCGACTCGGGAAAGCCATAGAGTGCGAACGAAGTGATGCCGCGAACGATCTCCTCCTGCGCCTCGCCCTCGATCCCGCGCTCGCGCATGCCGTCACGCAGCTTTCTCTCGATCGCCGCCATGCGTGCGGCCGAGCGCTTCATACCCATCGCGCGGCGAAGCTCCTCGGCCTCGCCGCCCGTGAAGCCCGCCACCGTCATCGCGATGCGCAAGAGCTGCTCCTGGAACAGCGGCACGCCGAGGGTGCGGGCGAGGATGGGCGCGAGGCTCGGATGCGGAACCGTGACCGGCTCTCGCCCGGCCCGCCGCGCGAGATACGGATGCACCATACGGCCCACGATCGGGCCGGGCCGGATGATCGCGACCTCGACCACCAGATCGTAGAAGCGCTCGGGCTTCATGCGCGGGAGCGTCGCCATCTGCGCGCGGCTCTCGATCTGGAACACGCCCATGGTGTCCGCACGCTGGATCATCGCGTAGGTCGCGGGATCGTCCTGTGGCAGCTTCGCGAGGTCGAGCTCGATCCCCTCGTGATCGCGAACCAGCGGGAGCGTTCGCTCGAGGACGCTCAGCATGCCGAGGCCGAGCAGGTCGATCTTGATGATGCCGAGGTCCGCACAGTCGTCTTTGTCCCACTGCACGACGCGGCGGCCCGGCATCGCGGCGGGCTCGATCGGCACCACCTCGTCGAGACGCCCCGCGGCGATCACGACGCCGCCGGAGTGCTGGCCGAGGTGACGCGGCAGGCCGCGCGCACGCTCGACCAGCGCGAGCAGCGTGGCGATGCGCGGGGCCTGCGGATCGACGCCCGCGCGGCGCAGCAGCGCGTCTCGCTCCTGCGCGCGCTCCGGCGAGGGCGCGACGTGCGGGGCGGGGCCGGGGCCGTCGGGCGGGGGGCGCAGATCGAGCTCGAAGCTTCCGAGCAGCTTCGCGAGCCGGTCGATCGCATCCGGAGCGAGACCGAGCACCTTTCCCATCTCACGGACGGCGAGCTTCGTGCGGTAGGTGATGACGTTCGCCGTCATGGCGGCGCCGTGCGGGCCGTAGCGCGCCAGGACGTACTGGATCACGCGCTCGCGCTCTTCGCCCGAAGGAAGATCGAGGTCGATGTCGGGCCATTCGCCACGCTCCTCGGAGAGAAATCGCTCGAAGAGGAGCTCCATGCCGACTGGATCGATGGCCGTGATGCCGAGTGCGTAGCAGACGGCGCTGTTCGCAGCGGATCCGCGGCCCTGCACGAGGATGCCTTCACGCTGCGCGAAGCAGACGATGTCGTGGACGATCAGGAAGTAGCCGGCGAGACCCAGCTTCTCGATCACGGCGAGCTCGTGCTCGATCTGCGCGCGCACGCGCCGTGAGAGTGGCATGCCGTAGCGGAGCGCGGCGCCAGCGAAGGTCTCGCGGCGAAGCCAGGAGATCTGCGTCTCCCCGGCAGGCGTCGGAAAAGTCGGGAAGGAGTAGCCGAGATCGTGCATCGTGAATGCACAGCGGTCGGCGATCTCGCGCGTGGCGCGCAGCCACGCCGGGCGGTCGGAAAAGCGCTCGGCCATCTCGCGCGGCGCGTGCAGGCAGCGCTCGGCGTTCGGCAGCAGCGCGCGACCCGCGCGGTCGAGAGACGTGCCGTGACGAAGACAGGTGAAGGCGTCGAGCAGGCGGCGGTCGGCCGGCCGCGCGCAGCGAGCGTCGTTCGTGGCCACGATCGGCACGCGGGCCGCTTCGGCGAGCGCCACGGCACGGCGCGCGGCGGTCTCGGCGCTGCGATCGAGATGCCGAGACACGTCGATCCACAGCCGACTTCCGAGGATCCCGTGAGCCCGGGAGAGCAGAGAGGAGTCGAGCGAGGCGTCGCCGCGCAGGAGACCCACGAGGCCGCCCGCGTGCTCTTCGAGCGCCGGCCACGCAGCGGCCGGTGCGCCGCGCGGCGCATCGCGGCGCGCGAGCGTGACCAGACGCGAGAGATTCCGGTATCCCGCCTGTGACTCGGCGAGCAGGAGCAGGCGGCCGCCGCCCGCGAGTCCGAGATCGGCGCCGACGATCGCACGCAGCCCCGCGGCGCAGGCTGCCCGGTAGAAACGTGGTGCGCCGTAGAGCCCGTCGCGATCGGCGAGCGCGAGAGCGTCGTAGCCGAGCTCCGCCGCGCACAGGGCGAGATCCTCGGGGTTCGAGGCGCCTTCGAGGAAGGAGAAAGCGCTGCGGCAACGCAGCTCGACGTAGCCCTCACACCCCGGCTGGCGCATACTCGGAGTTTCGCGTTTCATTCGCCATTCGGCCAGTGGTGGTGCGCGGTACGATCCCGCTGTGCCCGCTCCCGCCGTCCTGATCGCCGACGACGACGATCTGCTGCGCCGCCTCATGCAGCGGGTCCTCGAGGCCGCCGGGATGCGCGTGCTGACGGCGGCGGACGGCGAGCAGGCCCTCGCGGTCCTGACCGCCGAGCCGGCCGGCATCGCGGTCGTCGTGCTCGATCTCACGATGCCGCCGCACGGTGGAATCGAGACTGCACAGCGCGTGCTCTCGATGCGGCCCGGAATCGGCGTCGTGCTGACCAGCGGTCTGCCGCCCGAGGCCGCTGTGAGCGAGCTGCTCGCGAAGTATCGCGGCGTCTTCTTACGCAAGCCCTTCGCACCGCAGGCGCTGGGCCGCACCGTTGGCGAGCTGATCGCGCGCGGGGGCGCCTGAGGGCCCCGACTCTCGTCGCCGGGTGTGGCGAACACGCCTCGCGATCGCTGCATCGTGCTTCTCCGCGCCTGAGGGCCCCGACTCTCGTCGCCGGGTGTGGCGGCGCCGCGGCTGTTCGAGCCGATGCCTGCCGAGCGTGCGCGATTCTCAGGCTCTGGTGTCGGCCGCGAGCCGCTCGGCGTCGGCGACGAGCTCCTCGAGCAGCGCGAGGCCGCCGTCCCAGAATGCCGGATCGGTGATGTCGAGGCCCACGCGGCGCAGCAGCGCCGGCGGCGTGTCCGAGCCTCCAGCGCGCAGCAGGTCGAGATAGCGCGGGACGAACGCGTCGCCTTCCTCGTCGTATCGGCGTAGCAGCGCGAGGACGAGAAGCTCTCCGAAGGCGTATGCGTAGCAGTAGAACGGCGAGTGGACGAAGTGCGGGATGTAGAGCCACCACCAGCCGTAGTCGTCTCCGAGCTGCACCGAGTCGCCGAACATCGGCTGGTTGGAGGCCAGCCAGAGCTCATTGAAGCGTTCGAGCGCGAGCTCTCCCTCGCTGCGCCGGGCGGCGTGCACCTTCTCCTCGAAGCGCGTCATCGCGACTTGCCGGAAGACGGTCGCGAAGGCGTCCTCGAGCTTTCCGCACAGCAGCGCAAGCCGCACCTTCGGATCGTGTTCGTCCCGCAGCAGGCGGCGAAAGACGAGCATTTCTCCGAAGACGCTCGCCGTCTCGGCCGTCGTGAGGGGAGTGTCCTGCTCGAACAGGCCCTGCACGCGAGCCAGAGACTGGTGGACACCGTGGCCGAGCTCGTGTGCGAGCGTCATCACGTCACGCAGATTGCCGGTGTAGTTGAGGAGAACGTACGGGTGGAGCTGCGGCGTCGTCGACGCGCTGAACGCGCCCCCACGCTTTCCGGGCCGCAGCTCCGCGTCGATCCAGCGCTGGTCGAAGAACTCGCCCGCGACGCGCGCCATCTCGGGCGAGAAGTCGGCGTAGGCATCGAGCACGATGCGCCTGGCCTCTTCGAAGCCTCGCGTACCGGCCTCGCCCGGAATCGGGGCGTAGCGATCGTAGTCCGCGAGCGTCTCGAGGCCGAGCAGCCGCGCCTTCAGTCGGTAGTAGCGCGCGACGAGCGCATGGCGGCGCTCGCACGCGCCGAGCAGCGCGTCGACGCTCGCCGTGTCGATCTCGTTGGCGAGATGACGCTCGGACGCGGGCGAAGCGAAGCGTCGCAGCCGGTCCTGTGTCGCCTTGTCCTGGAGCAGCGTGTTGAAGACGAAGCCGATCGTGCGGGCGCTCGCGCGCAGGCCGACCGTGAGGCTCTCGGCGGCCGCCTTTCGCAGCGCGCGCGAAGGCTCGTGCAGCTTCGCGAGCACTTCCTCCTCGCCGAGGTCGTGCACTTGCCCGTCGACTTCGAGCCGGAAGCGAAGGCCGGCGAGGATCTCGTCGAACAGCCGCGAGAAGGCACGCCGGCCGGTGTTGGCCGTCTCCTCGAGCAGGCGCTCCTCGGGCTCCGAGAGGACGTGCGGCCGCCAGCGGCGCGCCGCGGCGAGAAAGTGCCGGCGGCGCGCCAGCGCGGGATCGGCGAGCAGTCGCTCGGCGGCGTCCTCCGGCACGGCCACCCACTCGAGCTCGAAGAACAGGATCTCGTTGCGGATCTCGCTGCCACGCTCCTGCACGTGCTGGAGCAGCGCACCGTGACGCGGTGCGGACGTGTCGGCCGCGAAGAGGAGGCCCGCGTAGGCGCGCGCGCGCGCGACCGGCTCGTCGAGCGCCTCGAGCGCGTCGACTGCCGCGGCGAGGTCGGCTGCTCCGAGCGAGTCGACGCAGCCGCGGTAGCGCGCCGCGAACGTGCGCGCCGCGTCCAGGCTCCGCGCGAGATCGGCGTCGATTGCCGGGTCGTCGGGGCCGGCGTAGAGATCTGCGAGGTTCCAGCAGACGCCGGCCGCCGGGCCGGCGTCGGGCGAGGTCTCGACGGGAGGAGCGAACGGCTGCGTCATGGGGCGAGCAGCATACCGCGGTAGACTCGCTCTCACGATGAAGCCTGCTGCGGAGCCCGTGCTCGACGCCGCCGGTGTGCGCCTTCGCGGACGCGTCTGGCCGGGGCCGGAGCGCGGTGCGCCGGCCGTCCTGTTGCTCCACGCGACGAGCTTTTGCGGCGCAGCGTGGGAGCCGGTCTGGCGCGCGGCGTGCGAGGCGGGCGCGCAGGCCGCGGGCGCCGTCGCGCCCGACGCGCGCGGGCACGGCGCGAGCGACGCTCCTGCCGCGCCCGAGGCCTATGCGTGGACGCGATTCGCCGAGGATGCCGTCGCGTGGATCGACGCGCTTGCCGAGATCGTTCCGGGCGCAGGCGCCGACGTGGTGCTGGCCGGACACTCGAGCGGCGCGACCGCGGCACTCGCTGCGGCCGCGGCACGGCCCGAGATCGTACGCGGAGTCCTCGCCGTCGAGCCCGTTCTCTACGACGCACCCGTGCCGGGCGTCGAGGTCGATTCGTATCCGGGGAGCCGGTTCATGGCGGCGCAGGCGCGGCGCAGGCGGCCTCGATTCGAGAGCGCCGCAGAGGCGCGCGCGCGCCTTGGCGCTCGCGCGCCCTACGCCGGCTTCGCGCCGGAAGCGCTCGACGCGGTGCTCGCCGGCGCACTCGCCGAGGAGCCGTCGGGCGAAGCCGCGCTGCGCTGCACGCCGCAGGTCGAGGCGTCGTGCTACGACGGCGCAGCCGCGCTCGACGTCTGGCCGGCCGTCTCGCGAATCGCGTGCCCGGTGCGCCTCGTTGCCGGAGAGCGCGGCTTCATGCCGCCGCCGCTCGTCGCGCGGATCCGCGAGATGCTGCCCCGGACCCGCATCGAGACGTTGTCGGGAGGCACACACTTCGTCGCACTCGAGCAGCCGGCGCGCGTCGGCGAGGCGCTCGCGCGATTCCTGCGCGAGCTGACACAAGATCGTGTCGACTGAAGGGACGCCGACCCGCGAGCGCTGCATCCTCCACGCGGACATGGACGCCTTCTACGCTTCGGTCGAGCAGCGCGATCGGCCGGAGCTGCGTGGCCTCCCGGTGATCGTCGGCGGCGCGGGGCGGCGCGGCGTCGTCTCGTCGGCGAGCTACGAGGCACGGCGCTGCGGCGTTCGTTCGGCGATGCCGTCGGGCGAAGCGCGCAGGCTCTGCCCGCAGAGCGTCTTCGTCTCCGGTGACATGCGACGCTACGTGCGGGAGTCGCGGCGAATCTTCGAGGTCTTCGGCCGCTTCTCGCCGCGCGTCGAAGGGCTCTCGCTCGACGAGGCGTTCCTCGATCTCACGGG
>JADLGR010000053.1 GCA_020849175.1 Deltaproteobacteria bacterium | reverse complement strand
CGGGCCCTTAGCTCAGCGGTTAGAGCACCCGGCTCATAACCGGATCGTCCCTGGTTCGAATCCAGGAGGGCCCACCCCGTACGGCCCGACCGCTCGGGGCGCACGCGGCCCACGGGTCGGGTCGCCGGCAGTCACGGCCCCGATCAGCCTCCGGCGCCGGCCAGCTCGTCGCGGAGCTGGCGCTTCAGGATCTTTCCGGCCGGATTGCGGGGCAGGCGCTCGGTGTGGATGCGGACCTGCGTCGGAATCTTGAATGGCGCGAGGTGCTGCCCGAGGAAGACCCGCAGCGCGTCGGGCTCGATCGTGCAGCCCGGCTTCGGGACGAGCGCGCACGCCACCTCTTCACCGAGTCGCTCGTGCGGCACGCCGAAGACCGCGGCCTCGTACACGTCCGGGTGTTCGTAGAGGGCGGCCTCCACCTCGGCGCAGTACACGTTCTCGCCCGCTCGCAGCACCATGTCCTTCGCGCGATCCTGCACGAAGACGAAGCCCTCTTCGTCGATGCGGCCAATGTCGCCGGTTCGAAGCCAGCCGTCGACGATCGTCTCGGCCGTGGCGTCAGGTCGGTTCCAGTAGCCGCGGATGAGGTGCGGACCCCGGAACCAGATCTCGCCCACCTCGTTCGACGGAAGCACGCGGTCGTCGGGGCCGGTGACGCGCATCTCGACGACGGGAACGACGCGGCCGCAGCTCGTCGGCTTGCGCAGGTAGTCGTCACCCGTGTTGCCCGGACCGTAGGCGTTCGTCTCGGTCATGCCGTAGCCGATGTTGGGGCGCGCCGTGCGGAAGCTTCGATCGACGCGTCGAACGAGCTCGGGCGGCGCCGGCGCGCCGCCGCCGCCGACCGAGTGCAGGCTCGACGTGTCGCGCGCCGCGAAGTCGGGACATTCGAGGAGATCCCACGACTGCGTCGGAACGCCGACGAACTGCGTCACGCGTTCGCGCTCGATGAGCTCGAGCGCACGCGCCGGATCCCACTTGTGCATCATCACCAGGCGGTATCCCGCAGCGAAGCACGAGAGCATGACCGGAACGCACCCCGTCACGTGGAAGAGCGGGACGACGAGGATGAAGCACGGCGGGTGTGAGTGCTCCTTCGGAGGCCCGGCGCCCATCACGACGTTGACCACGTTGCGGCACGCGAAGGCGCTGAGCGCCGAGAGAACGGCGCGGTGGGTCGAGACCGCTCCCTTCGGATGGCCTGTCGTTCCCGACGTGTAGAGGATCGTCGCGTCGGTGTCGGGCGTGATCGCCGCCTCGGGGAGCGGTGAGCCCGGCACGACGACGTCGTCCCAGCGCTCGGCGCCGGCCGGGAGCGCGCCCTCGCTCCGCACGGCGACGGCGCGAAGACCGAGCGGGCCGAGCAGCGGTGCGATGCGCTGGAGGCGCTCACGATCGGCGACGACGACGCGGCTTCCCGAGTCGCGCAGCGCGTACTCGTTCTCCTCGGTCGTCCACCAGGCATTGAGCGAGACCGAGATCGCGCCGATCGACGTGATGGCAGCGAACGCGACCACCCACTCCGGGTAGTTGCGCATCGCGATCGCCACACGGTCGCCCGCGCGAATGCCGTAGTGCGTCACGAGTGCCGCACCGAGTGCGTCCACCCGCGTCATCACGTCGCCGAAGCTCCAGCGCTCGTCCTCGTAGACGAGGAACGTCGTGTCGCCGCGTCCCCGTGCGCCGTCGAAGAGCGCCCGCAGCGACGGGGGAGCGTTCTTGAACACCTTCAGCTTCTGGCCACTCACCTCGGCGTCGATGACTTCGAACATCCCGCCCGGGCCAGTGACGACCGAGAGCGCTTCGGACCAGGACATCGGGCTCATGCGAAGGGCCTCCCGTTCGAGATCGCGCGACCGGGGAGTATATCCGGCGCCCGGACTCGGCGACTGGTCGTGATGGCGGTAGTCCCCGGTCGGAGTCCGCGAGAGCGCGAAGGCGCATGCTCGGAGTCCTACTCGCGCTGGATCGTTCGCAGGTAGTCCGCGAGCGCACGCACATCGAGCGTCGGTCCGTACATCGCAAAAGGCTCGCCGACGTGCTTCTCGGCGAAGACGGCGCCCCAGACCGGCATGTCGCGGGGCCCGTGCTGCGCGACGGCGCGCCGGCCGTCGATCGCCATCATGACGCCCGCCTCGTCGAACTTCGCGCCGGACCGGCTCGCGAGTCGCGTGAGGTCGGCCGGCGCAGGCGACAGCGACGCCGCGAGTGGCCCGTCGCCCCGCCCCGACGTCCCGTGGCACGACGCGCAGTAGCGAAGGTAGAGCTGCTGGCCGGTCGCCTCGTCGGTGCGCGTATCGACGCAGCCGGCGAGCCCGGCGAGCAGAGCCGCAGCCATCGGCGCGAGGCGCCGCGTCACTCGGACGTGTCGCTTGACGGGCATCGTCGCAAGGTAGGGGGGGTCGAACGACTCTGCATGCGGGAGGAGCAACGCCGGCTCTCCGCCACCAAGCCAGCGGGGTTCCCGTCAGGCTCACGAGGATGAAGGCGGTGAAGACCTACCGGTACCTGGCGATCTCCCGATTTCGGCAACCGTCTGCGGCGGTATCGTAACAGCCGCGATGGCCTCGAGGGCGGTCTTCGAAACTGTCGGAATGCGGCCTCGGCCGAGGGCCAGGCGCGCGGGGACGAGAGAGGACGAGAATGGTCGAAAGCGAGGCACGGTACGGCTGGGAGTCGGACTTTCCTCTCTTTCGGCGGACCGAGACGCGGATCATCCGTGGTCGCCTCGAAGCGTTCATTCGCGACGCCAGCATCGAGCAGGTGCGGGCCTGGCAAGCATCGATACCGCAGCTCCAACACGAGATCGGTGAGGTTCTCGACCGCGACGCGGCTGCTGCCGGTTACACGGCAATCCTGGAGTACGAGCTGCCGATGGAGACGCGACGCCCCGACGTCGTGCTGCTGGTGCGCGGGCCCGTGATCGTGCTCGAGCTCAAGGGGAAAGACGCTCCTTCGCAGGCTGATGTCGATCAGGCGGCAGCGTACGCACGCGACCTTCAGTGTTACCATCGCGCCTGCGATGGACGGCGCGTCGTGCCGATCCTCGTGCCGATGCGTGCAAAGGGGCGTCTCGGTACACGCTCCGGCGTCGAGATCATGGGACCGGATGCGGTCGACGGTGCGGTCGAAGAGCTGACGACTTCCGCGAGCGAGCCGGCAGTCGCAGCACACGACTTCCTCGCAGAAGCAGCGTACCGACCGCTGCCGACCCTGGTCGAGGCTGCGCGGGAGCTGATGCAGCGGGGAGACCTCCGACGTATCCACCGGGCCGCTGCGACGACGGACCCTGCGGTTGCGGAGTTGTCTCGCATCATCCACGAAGCTGCAGCAAAGAAGGAGCGGCGGCTGGTTCTGCTGACGGGTTTGCCGGGAGCGGGCAAGACCCTCGTCGGTCTTCGAACCGTCCACGCGCACTTCCTCGACGACCTCGCCGTGCCGCGCGACGGGACGAAGCCCACCGCTCCCGCTGTCTTCCTCTCTGGGAATGGGCCGCTGGTCGAGGTGCTGCAGTACGAGCTACGAGCTGCAGGGGGCGGAGGCAAGACCTTCGTTCGAGACGTGAAGAACTACGTGAAGCGCTACTCGTCGCGAAGGAACCACGTCCCGCCGGAGCACGTACTGGTTTTCGATGAGGCGCAGCGCGCGTACGACGCCGAGCAGGTGCAGGCAAAGCATGCGAGGACGCACGGATTCGAGGCCGGCAAGTCGGAGCCCGAGCACTTCATCGAGTTTGCCGATCGCATTCCCGATTGGTGCGTCGTGCTAGGTCTCATCGGGCAGGGGCAAGAAATCCATGTCGGTGAGGAGGGCGGCATCGTCCAGTGGCGCGTGGCCATCGAAGGCTCAGAGAATCGGGACGCGTGGCAGATTCATGGCCCCCCTGCGCTTGCGACCGCATTCGCGGGAGGCTCGACAGGCTTCGTCGTGTGCGCCGACCTGAACCTCGACACCGAGATCCGGTTTCATCTCGCCAGCGACATTCACCGCTTCGTGTGTGGCCTCCTCGAATCCGCACAGGAATGTGAGAACGCCACGATCGCAGCGCGACTCGAGCGCGACGGATATCACCTGCGGATCGCACGCGATCTGGACTGCTGCAGGGAGTATCTTCGTGAACGTTATGCAGAGGATCCGGGCGCACGCTTCGGACTGGTCGCCTCATCGCGCGACAGAGATCTCGAGGGATTTGGCGTGCCCAACGGGTACCAGGACACCAAACGAGTACGTCACGGCCCGTGGTATGGAGACGCCGAGAATGCCGAGGGGCGGTTCTCTTGCCGGCATCTTCGCACGTGTCTCACGGAGTTCGGAGCACAGGGACTCGAGCTCGACGCCGTACTGCTGGCCTGGGGCACGGACCTCGCCCGTACCCGTGGATCCTGGTCGATCGCGCGAGCGAGAGCCTATGCGCGCCGGAACCGCGTGCGAGATGCCTTTCAGCTGCGCCTGAATGCCTATCGCGTGCTGATGACTCGGGGCCGCGATGCCACGGTGGTGTTCGTGCCGCCGCTTTCGGCGCTCGACGAGACGTTCCGGTACCTCGTCGAGAGCGGTTACCGAGAGCTATGACAGGCTGCACGACTCCTCGAAGCGGTGATCGGCCCGGGCAACGGCAAGCTCGGTCACACGACTAGACGGCGCCCACGAGGGTCTCCGCACGCATGCACCGATCAGCCGCGGCGCTCTCGGAGCAGGTCGCGGATCTCCGCGAGCAGCTTCTCCTGTGCCGGCGGCTCGGCGGGCGCCGCTTCGGGCGCCGGCCTTCGCAGCGCGTTCACGCCCTTCACGAGCAAGAACACACAGAAGGCGATGATGAGGAAGTCGATCGAGGTCTGAATGAGGTTGCCGTAGTTGATCGTGACGGGCGCTTCGGGCGTGCCTCCGATCACGAGCTTCATGCTCTTGAAGTCCATGCCGCCGGTGGCGAGGCCGATGGGGGGCATGAGCAGGTCTCCGACGAGCGACGTCACGATCTTCCCGAAGGCGGCGCCGATGATGACGCCGACGGCCATGTCGACCACGTTGCCCTTCTGGATGAACTCCTTGAACTCGGAAGCGATGCTCACGGAGGCTCCTTTCGTCGCACGGCAGCTTCCGGCCGCACTGTGGCGGCTCGGATTGTGACACGCGACGACGACACGTCGAACCAATTTCCACGGGAGAGTGCCGCGAGCGAGTGGGCGGCCGTCCGAGCGATCAGCGCGCCGCGCCTTGTGCCGGGTGGCCTCCCTCGCGGGGAGGCACCCCGAGTGCGCGCCGTGCGAGGCCGTTCACGACCCGCTCGAGCAGCCCCGAACCCCAGGCGAGGAAAACGAGTACCAGCCCGCCCGCCAGGACGAAGGGCCCGAGCGAGAGGTCCCGGAGCCGCTCTCCCGCCCACAGCACGTACGGCTGGTGCAGCAGATAGAAGCCGTAGGAGTACGCACCGAGAAAGAGCAGCGGGCGTCGCAGACCGGGCAGTACGAGCAGGGCCCGCGCGAGGTGCGCGAGCAGGGCGAACAGACCCATTCCGACGAGGCCATCGGTACAGGTGAAGCTCGGTCCGGGCCGGTAGCTGAGAAATCCGGCGGTGTAGAGAGCGGCGCCGGCGAGAAGCCCCGGAAGGCCGAGCAGCCAGGCGAGCGTCCGCGCGCGGTGCCGGCGCAGGAGCAGGGCGAGCGACATCCCGGCAGCGAACTCCCACAGCCGCGATCCGAAGAACGCTCCCTGCACGAAGATGCCGTTCGCCTCGATCACGTCGAGAAGGAGCCAGCGGCTCGCGACGGTGAAGGCGGCCGCAGCCGCGAGGAAGAGCGCCGGTCCGAGGCGGTGCAGCAGCGCCGCGAGCAGCGGGTAGACGAGATAGAGCTGCACGATGAGGCCGAAGAACCACCACGCCGGATTCGCGTAGTAGAACAGTCCGGGCGGCCAGACGCGGTCGCCCGCGAGGCTCGCGAGGAAGCGCCAGTCCACCGGATCGGTCCGTGCGACGAACGGCGAGACGAGCCAGACGAGGTGCGCGGCCCAGTACATCGGGAACAGGCGCAGCAGCCGCTGGCGGTACCACACGCGCCAGCCTGACGCGGGCCGCGCGCTCGTACCGAGCGCGTACGTGAGGCCGAGCCCCGAGAGCAAGACGAAGACGGCGACGGCCTGCGAGCCGAGCTGAGAGAACGCGACGAAGAGCGACTGCGCCGTGCATCCCATGCGGTCGAGGGTCGTCTGTGGTGAACACGAATCAGTGTAGAGTGAGAAGTAGGCCGGATTGAAGGGCCAGGGAAGTCTTCCGTTGGCCCACGTGACGAAGAAATGGAACCAGGCCACCCACAGGATCGAGAAGCCGCGCGTGGCGTCGATCCAGTCGAGACGCGCAGCGCGCGCGGGCGCTCTGTCGGCCACGCTATGCGAGCGAGAAGCGGCGCCGGCGCAGCTTCGGCGGGCCTGCCTGCTGCTCCGCGACGATCTCGTGCGTCACCCCCGGAGGCAGCTTCCCACGCCTTCCCGTCTTTGCGGCCTCACCGCGCACGAGCACGCCGCGCACGAAGTCTTCGGCCGCCTTTGCAGCGGCGCCCTTGCCTGGCTTGCCCGGTGCGGACGCACCGGGCTTCGCGGCCTTTGCTTTGCCGCCCGTCCGCCCGCCTGCCGTTCCTGCGCCCGGCCTCGCGACCAAGGCCTTCTTCCGCCCGGTCCGGGACGGCTCGCGCTTCGTCGTCATCGCGTCTCCAAGCGTGCGTGTGGCCGGAGTCGGACGCCTCCGCTCGTGCCTCGCGGCGTCAGGCTCCTCGACCGCCTTGCCGTCTGGAGGATATCGTGTCGTGCAACCTCGCCGCGGCTTACCCGGTGATCCTGCCGCCGGCGCGGCCGGTGCGGGCGAGCCTCATCGGGCCCTTCTTCCGTTCCTGGCGAGCTCTCAAAAGCTCGAGATCGGGCTCGGCATCGGCCTCTCGCGCCAGCGCCTCCTGCAGATCGAGCAGCGCCTTCGGGACCCCCTCGGCCAGAGCCCACGGTGCCTGCACGAGGTCGGCGTCCGAGGTGAAGCCGAAATGGATCTCGCCGCAGTAGCTGACCACGGTGACGTTCAGGCCCTGCGTGGGTGTGAGCAGCGAGATCGGAATCAAACGCTCGACGCGTGCGCCGCCGACGTAGAACGGCATCGGAGAGAAGGGCACGTTCGATACGCAGACGTTGGCGGGCAGCGGCACCTGCTCCGGGAAGGCGGCGCATCCGCGCGTCACCAGCGAGATCGCCGCCGGGGCGAGACTCTCGCCGAGCACTGCGAGCAGATCCACCTCATCGGCCCGACCTCGCCGCTTGGCCTCACGCGTGCTGGCATGGATCGCGAGAACGCGTTCGATCGCGTCCTCGACGTTTGTCGCAAGGCGCACGTTCACGTTGCGAACCTGGTTGCTGATCCGGTCGTCGCCCTCCTCGCGCACGGAGACCGGCATCGCCGCCCACAGGCTCTCATCGGGCAGCTCGTCGTGGTTTTCGAGGTAGCGACGCATGGACGCGCTGGTGAGCGCAAGCACCACGTCGTTCACCGTGACGCCGAGCTGCTCCTTGATCGCCTTCACCTCTGCGAGCGAGACGCTCGACCAGGCGAGGGAGCGCCGGCCGCCGACGCTTCCGTTGAAGCTCACGCGGGGAACGGCGGCACGGGACTCGGCGTCGAAGAGCGACGTGAACGCGCGCTTCGCGAGAGCGCCAAGATGCCTGCCCATGGTGACGCGACGCTCGATCGTGTTGCGGATGCCGCGGGGCACCTGGATCCACCACGGGTCCGGCGCGCCGGCGCGATGCTCGGGCGTGAGAACCACGCGGCGTCGGGGCGCGGGATCCGCCTCCATGTCGAAGAGCAGCGGCATGAGGCCCGCACCCGACATCCCGTCCATCAGGCAGTGGTGGATCTTCCAGAGCAGAGCGACTCGGTTCCCCGGCAAGCCCTCGAGCACGAAGATCTCCCAGAGCGGGCGGCGTCGATCGAGCGGTCTGCTGTAGAGGTAGCCGGCGAAGTCAGCGAGCTCACGGGCGCCGCCGGGCGCCGGCACGGCCATGCGGGTGATGTGGTCCTCGGGCGTGTAATCCGTGGCCTCCACCCATGAGGGGCGGTCGAGCCCCAGCGGGACCTCCGCGATCTTCCAGCCGAACTCCGGGCACGCGCGGATGCGCTCCGCGAGGAACCCCCGCAGGGACTCGAAGCCGAAGCCCTCGCGGCCGCGCGGATCGAGGATAGAGAGGGCGCCAAAGTGGCCGGGAGTGTCCTGGGTCTCCAGAGAGAGGAACAGGGTGCTCAGGGGGTCGAGCTGTCGCATGTCTTGCTCCGGCCCGCGCCGGTGACGGGCGCGGATAATGTCTGTTCTCATGAGGCTAACGTAGATTTTCCTTTCCGCAATAGTGATATTCTTTCGGACGTCGATCTGATATTCTCTCGACCAAAGCTGATTCTACGGGGGCTGCGTGGCCCGATCCAGGACGACTGGCGGCAAGACGGTGGCGAGCGCCACGCGCCGACTCGAAGACGCCCGCGCGCGGATGTATCACGATCTGGTCTTCGAATCGGCCGAGAAGGTCTTCGGCGAACGTGGCTTCGAGCACGCCACGATGATGGACGTGGCCCGCGAGGCGGGCGTCTCGCTCAAGACCGTGTACACGAGCTTCGCAGGCAAGCGCGAGCTCTACGAAGAGATCCACGAGATCCGGAGTCAGGCGTTCGTCACGCAGATTCGCCAGGCGCTGAAAGAGGCAGCCGGGCCCGTCGAGCAACTGGGCGCGCTGGCCGGCGCCTACGCGAGCTTCCTGCTCGCGCACGAGGCCTGGCTGCGGATCACGTTGAGCGAGCGCGTTGCGTGGGGCCTCGGCCCGACCACCGGCCTCGGCGCTGACGCCTGGCGTACGAGTCTGGGTCGGATCGTGGAGATCATCGAGGCCGGTATGGCGCAGGGCGTCTTTCACCCGGGCGACGCCGAGACGCTGGCGGCCTCGTGCCTGGCGCTCATGCAGGTGCAGATCGCTCGCGCCGTCGAGCGCGGCCTCGACCGGGAGAAGATCGCGGCCGAGCTCGAGACCCAGCTCCGCCGCTTGCTCTGCAGATGATGGATGCGGCCCGCACCGAATCCGCTCTGCGGTCTCGCGCTCGATCACGCTGAGGGTCTCGTTGCACCAACTTCCCATCGGCACACGTAACGGGAGCACACATGGCATTCAACGGAAAAGTCGCGCTGATCACCGGCGCCGGTAGCGGCATGGGACAACTCGCAGCCTGGCGTCTGGCGGCTGCGGGCGCCCGGGTTGCCGCTCTCGACGTCAGCGAAAAGGGTCTGGCGCAGACCACTGCCGGCAAGTCCAACATCGAGGCCTATCCGGTCGACGTCACCCGTACCGAAGCGGTCGACGAGGTCACTCTCCGCGTCACGCAGGAGCTCGGCCCCATCGACCGCGTCATCAACGCCGCAGCGATCATGCCCTTCGGCAGGTTGCTCGATCAGCCGACCGAGCAGATCCATCGCCTGATGGCCATCAACTACGGCGGTCTGGTGAACGTTTCGAAAGCCACGCTGCCCGGGATGCTCGAGCGCGGCCACGGTGACTTCATCAGCTTCTCTTCGATGCTCGGCCAGATGCCCACGCTTCTGACCGGCGCCTATGCAGCCACCAAGTTCGCCGTCTCGTGCTACACCGAAGTGCTCTACCACGAGAATCGGGACCGAGGCGTGCGCTTCGTTTGCGTCTGCCCGCCCGCCGTCAAGACGCCGCTCCTGCAACAGGCCATCGAGACGAGCTGGCCGAAGCTCCTCGACGGCAACCCGCCGATCGCGCCGGAGGACGTGCTCGACGCCATCGAGACCTCACTGGAACGAGGCGAGTTCTGGTGCCTGCCGGGCAAGGGCTCTCGCCTCGGCTACGTCATGCGACGCCTCATGCCCGGCGCCGTGTGGAAGCAAGTGCACAAGGTCGAGGGCTTCTGACGGAGCACCCGAAGCACGAGCGGCCGGCGCCGGCTACGCGGGATCGAGTCCGCAGTCGAAGCAGCGGCGAACCAGCGTGAGACGACCGGCCTGCTGCGTGACCCTGTGCGTCTTTCGCGTGCGGGGATGCACCGCGGCGCGGGCGCTCTCGGCGTGGGAGCCGAAGTCGACGCGGCCGCGCCGCACGAGATACTCGACGAAGGCGTGTGCGGCGTCGTCGGGCCGCGCACTGCGTGCGTCGCCGGTGGAGAGCGCGGCCGCGCGGGCTGCGAGACCCGGCGCGCTTCCGGCGGTTCGCACGCCGATCACGCGGCGGCCGAGACCGAGGCTCGCGCCGGCGAGGCGGATCAGCGGAAGCGGCACCGTGGCCGCGGCGATCTCGTGCCCACGAATGCCAGCCTCACGAGCGGCCGCTCTTTGCGGCGTGCGGCGCCGCACCGTCCGAGGCCTCGCCGTCGCGCTCTCGAGGGACAGCAGGCCGCGACGAACGAACGCGGTGCGAAGCGCCGCGCCGTGGCGGCCGCGCAGCAGCAGTCGGTCGGCTTCGATCATCTGCGCCGCCACTTCGCTGAAGTAGGTCGGAACGATCGCGGCATGCTGAACGGCGCGAACGAGCAGCGCAGCGAAGTCTCGGGCGACCGCGAGCAGGTGCTTCTCACCGGGTCTTCGCGCCGCCCCTGCGAGCATGAGCCCCATCGCCTCGAACGCGCCGCCGGTGAAGACGCGCGAGAACGAGTGCGGCTCGCTCGTGAGCTGCGCGTCGGGCCCCGACGGCGGCAGTGCCGAGGGCGGGCGGTAGAAGAAGGCGTTCGCAGCGTTTCGCAGCGCGTCGGGTGCAACGAGGTCGGGCCTCCGCTGGCGGATCGCCCAGCCGAGTGACTCGGCGAGGCGCGAGAGCCGCGATGAGCGGAACAGGTGTCCTTCGGTCTCGCGGAGGACCGCCGATCGCAGACTCGGAAGCTCGAGGCCGCAGAGCAGCGCCGAGAGGTCGCCGAAGCTCTCGTGGAAGGCGGCGGCCTCGGTGCTCATCACGTCCCAGAGTTCGGGACGCAGCGCGTCGAGGATCGCGTGACCGAGCTCGTGCGTCACGACGTCGGGGCTCTCGCCCGAGTAGATGGTCCTTCCGCCGGCCACGTCGTGGAAGAACGAGAGGCTCGCGCGGTCGTAGTAGGCGTTCAGGTCCTGACCGCGGTCGAGATGAACGCGCAGCCGTTTCGTCGCGGCCCAGCCGCGTCCGGCGAGGTGCGGCGCCCAGAGCGCGATTCCTCGCGAGAGCGCCTCGATTCCGGTCCAGTAGCGGAAGGCTTCGGTGCCGGGACGATGGCTCGCGAGAGGAGGCGCCTTCGCGAGGATGGTGAGGGCGAGATTCGCGGGAACCGGAGCCGGCGCTGGCCGCTTCACGGGCTCGGCCCCCGACATCGGATCGTCCTCCCACGCGAGGATCTCGCGCGTGTCGGGCTTCGGCGCGGCCGCCGGCGCGCGGCGGGCGCCGCGCAGGCGAACGACTGGACTCACACGCCCTCCGCCTCGGGGATCGCCTCGATCTCGAGCAGCAGGTCGCCGGCCTGCACGCGGGTTCCGGCCTGCAGCACGATCCTGCGGACGTGCCCCGTGACGCCCGCACTCACGCTGCTCTCCATCTTCATCGCCTCGATCACGCAGAGCCGCTCGCCGCGAACGACGCGCTCGCCCTCGCGCTTCGAGTAGGAGACGACGAGCCCCGGCAGCGGCGCCGCCACCTGCTGCGGATCGTCCGGGTTCGCCTTCTGGTGCTCGGCCACGGCGATACCGAGGCTCTCGTCGCGAACGAAGATGCGCCGCGGCTGGCCGTTCAGCTCGAAGAAGACTCCGCGACGGCCCTCGGTGTCGGGCTCCGAGACCGCAACGAGGCGAATCACGAAGGTCCGGCCCTTCTCGATGTGGACGTGAATCTCCTCGCCCACGGTCATCCCGTGGAAGAACGTCGTGGTCGGGAGGATCGACACGTCGCCGTGTCGCTCGTGTGCGGCGACGAAGTCGAGAAAGACCTTGGGGTACAGGAGGTACGACAGGACGTCGGTGCTGGTCGGCGTGCGGGCGAGCTTCTTCTCCAGCTCGCGCTCGACCTTCGGGAAGTCGGGCGGCTCGAGGTCCTCTCCGGGGCGGCCGTCGACGGGCGCTCTTCCCTTCAGGACGAGCGAGCGCAGCGGCTCGGGAAAGCCGTACGGCGGTCGGCCGATCCTGCCCTCGAAATACTCGATCACCGAAGCCGGGAAGGAGAGCGAGGCGCCGTCGCGCAGCACGTCGTCCGGGCCGAGACCGTTCGAGACCATGTAGAGCGCCATGTCGCCGACGACCTTCGACGACGGTGTCACCTTCACGATGTCGCCGAACAGCTCGTTCACGCGCCGGTACGTCTGCGTCACCTCGTGCCAGCGCTCACCGAGGCCCATCGCGATCGCCTGCTCACGCAGGTTGGTGTACTGGCCGCCGGGGATCTCGTGCCGGTAGACGTCGGCGTCTCCCGTGCGCGGAGCGCGGTCGAAGACGGCATAGCTCGAACGAACCGTTTGCCAGTAAGTGCCGAACGCGAGCAGCTTCTCGAGGTCGAGCCCGGTGGCGCGCGGCGTGTGGTCGAGCATCGCGACGACGCTCTCGAGGTTCGGCTGCGAGGTCGACCCCGAGAAGGGGCCGAAGGCGCAGTCGACGATGTCGGCCCCGGCCTCCGCGGCCGTGAGGAGTGTCGCGGCCTGAATGCCGGCGGTGTCGTGCGTGTGGACATGGATGGGGACGCCCAGCTCCTCGCGCAGCGCGCGAACGAGGCGCTGCGCAGCGTACGGCCGCAGGAGACCCGCCATGTCTTTGATCGCGATGAGGTGCGCGCCGCGCGCGACGAGCTCCTTCGCGAGGTCGACGTAGTAACCGAGGGCGTAGCGCTCGCGCGTCGGGTCGAGAAGATCTCCCGTGTAGCAGACGGCCGCCTCGGCGATCTTGCCCGCTTCGCGAACGGCGTCGAGCGCGACCTGCATCTGATCGGTCCAGTTGAGCGAATCGAAGACACGGAACAGGTCGATGCCGCAGCCCGCGGCCTCTTGCACGAAACGCCGAACGACCTCGTCGGGGTACGTGGTGTAGCCGACGGCGTTTGCGCCGCGCAGCAACATCTGGAAGAGCACGTTCGGAATGTCCGCGCGGAGCTGGACGAGCCGCTCCCACGGATCCTCGTCGAGAAAGCGCATGGCGACATCGAACGTCGCGCCGCCCCACATCTCGTAGCTGAAGAGCTGCGGCGCGAGGCGCGCGAGCGCGGGCGCGACGGCGAGCATGTCGTGCGTCCGCATGCGCGTCGCCAGCAGCGACTGGTGCGCGTCGCGAAAGGTGGTGTCGGTGACGAGCACGCGCTGCTGCGCGGCGATCCAGCCCATGAACTTCTCGGGGCCGAGCCGGTCGAGGATCTGCCTCGTTCCCTCCGGCGGCTCGCGGTCTCGCTCCCACTCGGGAGGCCTCGGCTCCGACAGAGCCGGATCCGGCGCGGCGCGCGGCACGCCGGGGCGGCCGTTCACCGTGACTTCCGCCACGTACTGGAGCAGCCGCGTTCCTCGATCGCGCCGCGGCGGAAAGTGCAGCAGCTCGGGTGTGCCGTCGATGAAGCCCGTCGTGCAGCGGCCCTCGAGGAAGACCGGGTGTCGCAGCACGTTCTCGAGGAAGCGGATGTTCGTCTCGACGCCTCGGACGCGGAACTCACCGAGCGCGCGAAGCGTTCGTGAAGCTGCCTCGCGCAGCGTGCGGCCCTTCGTCGTCAGCTTCACGAGCAGCGAGTCGTAGTACGGCGTGATGAGCGCACCGGCAAAGGCCGACCCGGCGTCGAGACGAACGCCGAGGCCACCCGGCGAGCGGTAGCTGATGAGCTGTCCGAAGTCGGGAACGAAGCGGTTCTCGGGATTCTCGGTCGTGATGCGACACTGGATCGCGACGCCGCGCGGCGCGAGCGTGGTCTGCTCGATGCCGAGCTCGGCGAGGCTCTCGCCGCGTGCGATTCGGATCTGCGACTGCACGAGGTCGATGCCCGTCACCTCCTCGGTGACGGTGTGCTCGACCTGGATCCGCGGGTTCATCTCGATGAAGTAGAACTGGTCGCCCGCGAGGAGGAACTCGACCGTCCCGGCGTTGCGGTAGCCGATCGATCGCGCGAAACGCACGGCGGTCTCGCACAGCCGCTCGCGCAGCGCTGCGTCGAGGCCAGGCGCGGGCGCCACCTCGAGCACTTTCTGGTGACGGCGCTGGATCGAGCAGTCGCGCTCGAACAGGTGGACCACGTTGTCGTGCTCGTCACCGAGCACCTGCACCTCGACGTGCCGCGGCTCCTCGATCAGCCGCTCGAGGAAGACCTCGTCGGTGCCGAAGGCCGCGTGCGCCTCGCGGCGCGCGGCGTCGTAGGCCGCCTCGAGCTCCGCAGCGTCGCGTGCGACGCGAAGCCCGCGCCCGCCGCCTCCGCCGGCGGCCTTCACCATCACGGGAAAGCCGATCTCGCGTGCGGCGCGCAGTGCCTCGGCGGCGCTCGCGAGGGGCGGTGTGCCGGGGACGAGCGGCAGGCCCGCGGCCGCCGCGGCGGTGCGTGCGGCGACCTTGTCGCCCATCTGCTCGAGCAGCTCGGGCGTCGGGCCGACGAAGACGAGGCCCGCCTGCGTCACGGCGCGCGCGAAGCCCGCGCGCTCGGAGAGGAAGCCGTAGCCCGGGTGGACGGCGTCGGCTTCGGTGCGGCGTGCGATCTCGAGGATTCGCGCGACGTCGAGATACGAGCGAACAGGCTCGCCCGGCTCGCCGACGGGGTACGCCTCGTCGGCCTTGAAGCGATGGAGCGAGAAGCGATCCTCGTGCGCGTAGATGCCGATCGAGCGGATGCCGAGCTCAGCACACGCACGATGGACGCGAATCGCGATCTCGCCGCGGTTGGCGATCAGCAGCCGGCGAATGGGTCGATCGATCACGGGACGAGTCTAGGGCACGCGTCGGGTGCGCCTCGACGCCACGATCGGCGAACGGTACGCGGTGCGATGCAGGCGGCGCGCAGCGTGGACGCGGTGCGCGCATCGCGTGGCGCGCGCTCATCCTGTCTGCGTGCGCTGCCGATGCCGGGGTGGCAGCAGAGGCCGCAGCGCACCGTGATTCAAACGATGTTTCTCTCGCAAGAACAGGGTGTTGGACGAGCAGTTGCGAGCGCGAGCAGCCGCTCTGCTCCCAGGGTCGGAAAGGTGTAAAAATCTCTTTGATGACAAATGGTTACGCGACTGCTCCCACGGATCTTCGCGATGCTTCGGACCCTCTCGCTCTGCTATGCTCGGCAGGCCCCACGGCCGCGCCGGATCCCCCCGGCGGCACCCGACAGAAGGACCGATGAAGGACAAGGACCGCTACTGGGACTGCCTCGACCAGGCAATGGAAGCCTCGCACGGCGGTCGCACCGACGAGGCGCTCGCATGGCTCGACGAGGCGCTCAAGGCGGCGCCCGACGGTGCCGAGGCGCACAACGGGCGTGGCGAGATCCTCTGGGACGACGGTCGCATCGACGAAGCGCTCCACGAGTTCGAGCTCGCCAGCCGCTCGGATCCCAAGTTCATCACGGCGCACCTCAACCGTGCCGAGATCCTGATCGACGAGCTCGGGGAGTACGAGCAGGCGCTCGTGCTCTGTGACCAGCTCCTGGCCGGCAAGGGAGATCTTCCGCGCCCCGACAAGGGGATGGAGGCGGAGATCTACTACCTCAAGTCGAAGGCGCTCTTCTACACCGACGATCTCGAGGGCGCGCTGTTCCTCGTTCGCCGCGCACTCAAGACGGGTGGCGACCAGGGCATCTACCGGGCGTTCGAGGGCCAGATCCTCTTCGAGCTCGGTCGTTTCCGCGAGGCGCGGCCGTCCCTCGAGACGGCGGTCGCGATGGAGCCCGACGCGGCGCAGACGCACTATCACCTCGGCCTCGTTCTCGAGCGTCTCGGCGAGACCGAAGAGGCTGCGCGGCGCTTCGAGAAGGCGAGCGAGATCGAGCCGGAGCAGTTCCCCGTTCCGCTGCGAATGAACGACGAGGACTTCGAGCGAGCCGCCGCCGAGGCGATGGCAGAGCTCCCGCGTTCGATTCGCGAATACGTCGAGAACGTTCCGGTGCTCGTCGAGGAGTGGCCGTCGGTCGACCTCGCGCTCGCGGAGAACGTCTCGCCGACGATTCTCGGCATCTTCATCGGCGTCCCGCGCACGCACGCTGGCGTCGCGGATCAGCCCCGCGACATGGACCGCGTGATCCTGTTCAAGCGCAACCTCGAGACGCATTGTCGCGATCGCGAGGAGCTGGTGCAGGAGATCCAGACCACGCTGCGCCACGAGATCGGCCACTACCTCGGTCTCGACGAGGACGATCTGGAGCGGCTCGGCCTCGCCTGACACCGCGGAAGCCTCGCGCCCGATGCAGCCCGCCTCTTCTCGCCTGATCGACGCGCTCCGCGCTGCCGCGGGCGCCGACGCCGTTCTCTGGCGTGCGGGAGAGCTCTTCGTCTACGAGTGCGACGCGCTCACGCACCACACGGGCCGGCCGGCTGCCGTGGTCTTGCCACGGACTGCAGACGAGGTGGCCGCGTGCGTCGCAGCCTGCGCGCGCGAAGGCGTTCCCTTCGTTCCGCGCGGCGCCGGCACCGGGCTCTCGGGCGGTGCGATCGCGTTCGGTGGCGCCGTCGTGATCGAGTGTGCGCGGATGAACCGGATCCTCGAGATCGATCCCGTCGACCGCGTCGCCGTCGTGCAGCCCGGGGTCGTCAATGCCGACCTCTCGCGCGCCGCGGCTCCGTTCGACCTTCATTTCGCTCCCGACCCTTCGAGCCAGCAGGCCTGCACCCTCGGCGGCAACGTCGCCGAGAACTCGGGCGGCCCGCACACGCTCGAGTACGGCAGCACGACGGCGCACGTTCTCGCGGTCGAGCTGGTGCTCGCGAGCGGCGAGCGCGTCCGGCTCGGCTCGCGCGCGGGAGGGGAGCCGGGCTACGACCTCACGGGTGCGGTCGTCGGGAGCGAGGGAACGTTCGGTGTCGTGACCGAGGTGACCGTTCGTCTGACGCCCGTTCCTGAAGCCGTCGAGACGCTGCTCGCGATCTTTCCCGATGTCGTCTCGGCGTGTCATGGCGTTGGCGCCGTGATTCGCGCCGGGCTCGTTCCGGCCGCGCTCGAGATCGTCGATCGCAGAACGATCGCTGCTGTCGAGGCGAGCGTGTACGCGGCGGGGCTCCCGCTCGATGCGGGCGCCGTACTGATCGCAGAGCTCGATGGCCCCGCGGTGGCGCTGCCACGACAGGTGGAGCGCGTACGGACGCTGTGCGGCGCGAACGGGGCGACTCGCGTCGAGGTGGCGCGCGACGCAGCCGAACGCCAGCGATTCTGGCGTGCACGAAAAGGCGCGTTCGGCGCGATGGGCCGTCTCGCGCCCGACCTCTATGTCCACGACGCAGTCGTTCCGCGCTCGAAGCTTCCCGAGGTGCTCGAGGCGGTCTGCGCCATCGGAGACCGCCACGGCCTGACGCTCTCGAACGTCTTCCACGCGGGTGATGGCAACCTGCACCCGAACATCTCGTTCGACCGTCGCGATGAAGACGAGCTGCGCCGCGTTCTCGCAGCCGGTTCCGAGATCCTCGAGCTGTGCGTGCGCGCGGGCGGCGTGATCAGCGGTGAGCACGGAATCGGCGCCGAGAAGCAAGACTTCATGCCGCTGCTGTTCACGCCCGACGACCTCGACGCCATGCGACGGCTGCGCGCGGTGTTCGATCCGGAGCGCCGCTCCAATCCCGGCAAGATCTTTCCGACGACACGTTTCTGCGTGGAGTCGAATCCGAAGGCCCGCGGCTACGAGCGCGTGAGCTTCGACCCGTGAGTGGACGAGACGCCGCGGGTGCGGCGCCGCTCGCCATGCTCGCGCCGACCGGGCCCGAGGCGCTCGCCGAAGTCGTTCGCGAGCTCGGCGCACGCGGTGAGGCCGCGCTCGTCCGCGGCGCCGGCACCGAGCTCCCGCAGGGCAACCTGCCGCGAAGCGTCGCGGCCGTGCTCTCGACGAAGGCGCTCACCGGCATCGACGTTCTCGACGCCGACGAAGGCGTTGCGCACGTCGCGGCCGGGACGCCCGTGGCGGCGCTTCGCGAGCAGGCACGCAGCGAGGGTCTCGAGGTACCGCTCGATCCTCCTTCGCCGGCGTCGACCCTCGGCGGCGCGCTCGCCGCTGCGGCGCTCGGCCCGCGAAGCCTCGGCTTTGGCCGTGTGCGAGAGCAGGTGCTCGGCCTCGAGGTGGTCCTCGGAAGCGGAGAGCGAACGCGATGTGGAGGGCGCGTCGTGAAGAACGTGACGGGCTACGACCTCGCAAAGCTCTACGTGGGCTCGCTCGGGACGCTCTGCGTGATCGAGCACGTGTGGCTACGGCTGCGACCGCTTCCCGAAGAGACGCGCGTCGTCGCGGCGCGGGTCTCGGGAGGCGAAGAAGCGCCCGCCGCGGCGCTCGCTGCGGCAAGGCTCGCGGGCGTACGCGCCGCGGCACTGATCGATTCGTCGCTCACGGCCGAGCTCGGAGGGGGCCTTCCTGAGCCCTCTCGTGACGGTCACCTGCTGATCGTGGAGATGGCTTCGGACGCTCCCGTCGTCGCACAGAGCGCAGCCGCGCTGGCGCGGCGCCACGGGGGAGTCACGGTGCCCGCGGGTGCGATCGATGCGGTGGCCGCGCTCGAAGGCGCTGCAGACGACGCACGGCACCGCGCGGCGCTGCGCTTTCGCGTGACCGCACGTCCGTCGCGGCTCGTCGCAGCGTACGCGGTGCTGCGCGCGGCCGGCGCGCTCGTCGTCACTCACCCGGGCCTCGGCCTTCTGTGCGCACGCTTCACGTGCGCAGTCGACGAGGGTGCGAAACACGTCGATGACGCATTCGCCACGGCGCAGGCCGCGGCGAGGGCGGGAGAAGGGAGCGCAGTTCTCGCCGCAGCACCGGACTTCGCGCGCGCGGGACGAGATGTCTTCGGAACACCTCCCGCGTCGGTCGCGCTCATGCGGCGACTCGCCGCCGAGCTCGACCCGAAGTCCGTTCTCAACCCGGGCGTCTTCGTGGGGGGGATCTGATGTCGCAGGGTCCGTCTGCCCCCGGAACGCTCGAGGCGACCCGGATCCTCACGAAGAGCCTCGACTGCGTTCACTGCGGCCTGTGCCTTCCCGTGTGTCCAACCTACCGCGAGACGGGTCGCGAGATGTCTTCACCGCGAGGTCGCGTCTACCTCGCGCGCGGTGTCGCCGAAGGAAGTATCGCCTTCGACGACGTCGTGGCGGACGAGATGGGTCTGTGTCTCGGGTGCCGCGCCTGCGAGACGGCTTGTCCGTCGGGGGTCCAGTTCGGCGCGCTGCTCGACGAGATGCGCGCCGAGGTCGAGCGGCGCGGGCTTCGTGGCGGGCTCGCGAAGCGCATCGAGACGCTGGCGCTTCGCGGCATCGTTCCGCATCCGGCGCGGCTGCGGGCGCTCGTCTCACTGCTCGGTCTCGCGCAGAGGCTCGGCCTCGACCGTCCCTTGCTTCGCCTCGCACCCGCGGCGCTTCGCGAGCGCGCCGCGCTGCTGCCGCGCGTCCCGTCGAAGGCAGACCGTGCACCGCTACCGGCCCTGGTGCCCGCCGTCGGAGACAAGCGCGGGCGCGTTGGATTCTTCGTCGGCTGCATCATGCCCGAGCTCTTCGGCGACGTGAGCCACGCGACCGTTCGCGTTCTCGCACGAAACGGATTCGACGTGGTGGTGGCGCCGGGGCAGGGCTGCTGCGGCGCGCTGCACGCGCACGCCGGAGACTCCGAGCGCGCGAACGAGCTCGCCCGCCGCAACGTCACGGCCTTCGACGCGGCCGGCGTCGACATGGTGGTCGTCGACTCCGCTGGCTGCGGAGCGGCGCTGCGCGACGCCGGGCGCTGGTTGCCCGGAACGGGCGAGCGCCTCGCCGCGACGGTACGCGACGTGTCCGAGCTGCTCGACGCCGCCGGCCTTCGATCACCGCCTGGCCGAATCGACGCGCGCGTGTGTTACGACGATCCCTGCCATCTCGTACACGGCCAGGGCGTGTACGAGGCGCCGCGCAGGCTGCTGGAGCAGATCGTCGGTGTTCGTCTCGTTTCGCACGAGGATCCCACCGCGTGCTGTGGCGCGGCCGGTATCTACAACCTCACGCACCCGGCGATGTCTTCCGCCGTCCTCGGGCACAAGATGCGTGCGCTCGCTGCGGTCGATCCCGACGTCATCGCGAGCGGCAACCCCGGCTGCATCATGCAGCTTCGCGCGGGCGTGGCGCGGTTCGGCCTGCGTGCGCAGGTCGTTCACCCGGTCGAGCTGCTCGACCGGGCCTACGGCGGTCCCTCGCGCGCGCCGGACGCGCCCTACTTGTAGAGGATCGCGTCGGGCGTCGGCTTCGCGCTTCGGATGCGCGGGAACGCGCCGAGGCCGAGGGTCGGCAGCGAACCCTGCAGGACGAGGTCGACGGGCAGGATCGACTCGCGGCCGCGAACGAGACCGTACTTGTCTCCGAGGCCCTTGAAGACGTAGTCCGACTCGGCGCCGGGCCGCAGATCGGGCGATCCGGCCAGGCCGAGGCGCGCCCGCTCGAAGAAGAGGTCGCGGCGCGCGTCGGGCTGCTGATCGTTGCCGGGGTCGAGCAGCTCGTTGCGAATCGAGATCTCTTCGAGGAGCGCCACGGCCCGCGCGAGGCGCTCCGCCGAGACCTGTTTGCGGACGATCGCCGGCGGATCCGAGTCCTTTCCGCTCGCCGCGACGAATCGCAGCTCGACGAGCTGTCCGCCGGCCAACACGACACCGTCGGGATGCAGCTCGCCATTGGCGCGATTGCCGTCGAGGTGTGCCGGCTGGATGCCGAGCCCTTCGGGCCCGGAAACGGCGGGGTTCTCGATCAGGAAGTTGCGCGTGATCCTCACCTGTTGCGGCGTCGCCTTGGCGACCTCGTCGCGAACGAAGTTTCCGGCTTCCCGGCCGGCCTCGGTGCCGGGAAACTCCTGGGCCGCGCGCTGCGCGAGGAAGATCCGGAGATCACGTCGCCGGTCCTTCTTCGCGACTTCGAGCACCTGCCTCGCCGTCTTCTCGCGCAGCTCCGCCACGGTGTCGGGGTCGGTCTCGCCCTCCTTCACCAGCTCGTACGCGGCCGCGGGGTTTCCGGCGTCGATCTCCTTCGTGATCAGGAACTCGCGAACGGCAGAGGCGTACTCGCCGTTCGGGTGGCGTGTGAGATATGCACGGGCATGCTGCTGCGGCGCGCGGCCAAAGGTGTTCGGGTCGAGCCACGGGTAGCGGACCAGCCGGTTCGGAAGCGAGGTCACGATCTGGACCACCGCAGGCACTTCGATCAGCCATTCGACGGGGCGCGGGAGATCGCGATCGCGGGCGCCGCCGGCCAGAGGTCCGAGGAAGATCCACGACAGCCGCGCGCCGGTCTCCTGTGAGCGCGCCGCGAGAAAGGCGCCGTAGGGGTTCGTGTCCGGGCTCGTGAGCAGCAGACCCGCGTGGCGCGCCATGTTGGGCCCGTCCTCGTCGTCTTCGTCCTTCGAGAGATCGGACAGCTCCTCCCACATCTCGGTCTCGTGCCCCGATTCACCGAGCGCGATCGCGCGCGAGAAGCGAGCTTCGTCCGCGAGAGGACCTTCGGGGTCGGCGTCGAGCAGCTTGCGAGCCTCGCCTGCGACGTCTCCGCGCGGATCGAGCAGCGCCACCGCGAGCGGCTTCGCAGCCGTCGGTGCAGGGTCTGTTCCGGTGTCACGAGCGACCGCGAGCGCCTGCGTACGCTGGCTGCGCTCGGCCAGCAGCATCTTCGCGGCCTCCTCGCGCAGCTCGCTGGCCTCTGCATCCTCGGGTGCGAATCGAAGCGCGCGCTCCGATGCCAGGAGCGCCACACGGGCGTTGCCGGCCTCGATCGCACGGCGCGCGGTCCGCAGGCTCTTGTCGCGCTGCATCCGTGCGAGGCGCGCCTGGTCTTCTTCGATCCGCTCCGCGACGTCCGGTGCTTCGGGCGCCTCGGGAGACTCGGCGAGGAAGCGCTTCTCCTGCACCAGCGCCTGCCGCTCGGGTGTGCTCACGTCGTCTTCCAGGTGTTTCGAGATCGCGAGGCCGAGCAGCGCGTTGCCGAGGCTCGCCGCCGCGCTCACGCCGGAGAGCGCCGCGCGACCGAGCGGCTCAGCGATCACGTTGAAGACGCTCGCGAAGGAGTTGACGAACGCGTCGCGCCTGCGCGCCTGCGCGAGGCGAAGCGGCTCGTCGGCGAGCGATTGTTCGAGCCGGGTCCGAAGTGCGGGATCGAGGTCGTCGCGCTGCAGGAGCGCCTCGGTGTTCCGCACGTAGCCAGCGCGGTCGTCGGCCGATGCTGCAGCGAGGTCCTTCGCGACCGGAACGAGGCCGGTGGGCGCGCCATCGCGCGCCGCGGCGTCGCCGTCGAGAGACTCGAGCTGCGAGAGCGAACGTGCGACGTTCGGGCGGCTCGACGCGAGCGCCGCTGCGGCGAGATCGCGCGCCGCGAGATCGGCGTCGTCGGGAACGATCGCGCGCGCTTCGGGCAGCGGCTGGAGCGGCGGCCCGACCGGTGCGCCTCCTCGACCGGCGCAGGCCGAGAGCGCGAGCGCGACGAGCATCGCCGCGACGCAGCCGGTCCATCGCTCACTGTGTGAAGCGGTCACGGTCCACCTTCATCGTGAAGGCGAGGAATGCCTCGAGGCGCTGCGTAGCCGCGAGCTTCTCGGGGGTTCCGTCCTGCGCCGCGACCGACTGGTACAGCCGCGAGGTCGAGTCGACGAGCTCCTGAAACGTCGGCGGATCGAAGAGCAGGCCCTCGGGCGGATGACTCTTCACGTAGTCATCGGCGATCCCGGCGTAGAGATCGGCGAGGCCCAGAACGTGCCCGTTCGCGAGCTTGCTCTCTCGGTTTCGGATCACGAGTCGCTGCTGCTCCGAGAGCGCGCGAACATCGCCGTCGGGCGTGAGCTTTCGCGACGCGACGAAGAAGCCCGCGCGCGCCATGTCGGCGCGTTCGATCTCTTCCTTGACGATCGCTTCATAGTGAGTGTTCTCGGCTTGCGGCCGGAGCGCCTCGAGGAGCGCGATCCGCCGCTCGGAGGCCTCGACCACGCCCTGCTCGTCGCGCGGCGGCGCGGCGACGACTTCGGCTTCGCCGGGAGGGCGCGCGGCGTCGAAGCCGGTCCGTGCGGCCTCGTCGAGCGCGTCGCACAGTGCCGCGCTCTGCCTGGCCTCACGTTGCAGCTCGGGCGTCCGGTCCGAGACCTCGCGATAGCTCTGCGCAGCGAGATCGAACGCACGCAGTCGCTCGAGGGCGCGCGCTTTCGCGAAGGCGATCACGTCGTCCCAGTGCCCGGCGCGCAGCGCGTCGGCGTGCACTTTCTCGAGGTTCTCGAGGCGCAGCAGCGAGCTGCGATAGACGTTGCGACCCGTGACGTCGCTCGCGGGCTCGAAGCGGTAGGTGTCGTCGGGAATGTGCCTGCGCAGAACCGCCACCACCTCGAGCACGTTCTCGCTCGGACGGAAACGAGGGTCGGGCGGTGGCGCGGACGCGCAGGCCGCCATCCCCAGCATCGTGAACGCGAGGGCGGCCCATCGCCGGACGCTCACTTCGAGCTCCGACGCCGCTGCGTCCGGGCCGCCACGACGTTCAGCATCTTCTCGGTGGCGATCACCGCGGCGCCCATCTGGTCCGAGTCGACGCCGAGCGTCGAGAACGTGGATTCGCCGGCACCGGCGGCCTTCCAGGCGATCAGCGTCTCGACCAGAGCGCCGGTTCGTCCGCCCGGTGGAATCCGCACGCGGAAATCCTCGAGTCGTGGCAGATCGAGATCGAAGGTTCGGAGCGCCTTGCCGACCGCGCGCATGAGGGCGTCGTAGCCGCCGTCTCCGCTCGCCTCGGCCTTGGCCGTTCGCCCCGCGTGCGTGAGCGTCACCTCGGCGTGCGGCAGCTCGCCTTTCGCGACGTTGACGCGCCACGACTCGATGCGCAGGAGCTGCTCGCCGGGCCGCTTCAATACGTCGGCGATGATCATGGGCAGGTCTTCGGGGACGACGGTGTGCTTCTTGTCACCGAGCTCGACGATGCGGCGCAGCACGAGGTCGCGGTCGGCGTCGGTGAGCGAGATGCCGAGGCTGCGCAGATTCTGGTCGAGGCTCGCCTTGCCCGAGAGCTTGCCGAGCGCGTAGCGGCGCTCTCGTGCGAAGCGGTCCGGCGAGAGCTCGGTGGCGTAGAGATCGCCCTTGGCATCGCCGTCGGCGTGGATCCCCGCGGTCTGCGTGAAGACGTCGCGGCCGACGATCGGCGCATTGGCGGCGAGATCCTTGCCGCTGAACGTCTCGACGAGTCGCGAGACCGGGGCCAGGCGCGACTCGTCGACCTGCGTTCGCATCCCGGTCTTGTCGTGGATCGCGGCCACGACCTCGGCGAGCCGCCCGTTCCCCGCGCGCTCGCCGAGCCCGTTCACGCTGGTGTGGACGCCTCGCGCACCGGCCTCGACCGCAGCGAGACAGTTGGCAGTGGCGAGCCCGTAGTCGTTGTGCGCGTGAAACTCGAAGTCGACGTCAGGCCAGCTCTCGACCATGAGGCTCATCCAACGGGTGACGTCGTTCGGCGCCAGGATGCCGAGAGTGTCGGGGAGATAGACACGTTCGATCTCGAGCTGCGCGAGCGTACGCATCATCGCGCTCACGTACTCGAACGACTCGCGAACGCCGTTCGACCAGTCCTCGAGATAGACGTTCACGAGGAGCTTCTTGCGCCGCGCAGCGCGTGCGGTCTCGGTGACCCGCTCGCGAAGCGCCTCGGGCGTGAGGCCGAGCTGGCCGCGGCAGTGCCGCTCCGAGCCCTTCACGAGCAGGTTCATGACGGCGCCGCCCACGGCCTTGATCCAGGCGACCGAGGCTTCGCCGTCGCAGTAGCCGAGGATCTCGACGCGCGGCAGGCAGCCTTCGCGCCGCGCCCAGACGGCGATCTTGCGCGCGGCCTCGCGCTCTCCCGCCGAGACGCGCGTCGAGGCGATCTCGATCCGATCGACCTTCACCTCTTCGAGGAGCATGCGCGCGAGCTGGAGCTTCTCGGCGGGGGTGTACGAGACGTCGGGTGTCTGCTCTCCGTCGCGGAGCGTGGTGTCCATGACGGCGATGCGGTCGCTGCGTCGTCGGCCGGGGGGCGGCATCGGGGCGCGAAGGTAGCCCTTCTCGGGCGAGGACGGCCGGCGCGCCGGGCGCCGCGCCGCAGTAGCCTCGGCAGCAATGCGGTCGGAGCGTGCTGGCGGACCCCTGCGGGTGGCCCCGGGAGAAGCGGGTGTTCGCCTCGACGCTTTTCTCGCGGCCCGGCTCGGTGTACCGCGGGCACGCGCCCGGCGCCTGCTCGCGCAAGGCGCGATTCGTGTGGATGGCCGCCTCGCGGCGGCGGCCGCCAAGGGCGAGGCGGTCGTTGCCGGTGCAGTGATCGAGGTCTCGGCTCCGTTCGACGAGGCTGCGGAGCAGCCGGTGCCCGAGCCCGGCGCCGCGCTGCGCGTGCTCGCGGAGGGAGATGGGTGGGTGGCGGTCGAGAAGTCGGCCGGGGTCCCCGTGCACCCCCTGGCGGCACAGGAGCGGGGGACCCTGCTGGGCGCGCTGGCGGCGCGCAGACCCGAGGTGATCGGAGTCGGAGAGAGCGGCCTTCGAAGCGGCGTCGTCCACCGTCTCGACGTCGACACGTCGGGCGTCGTCCTCTTCGCGACCACGCAGGCGCGCTGGGAGGGGCTGCGGGCCGCGTTCGCCGAGCACCGCGTCGAGAAGGTCTACCGTGCGATCGTGAGCGGCTGCCTCAGCGGCGAAGGGCGCGAAGCGGTCGGCCTCGTCGTCGCGCGTCACCGGCCGGCTCGCGTTCGCGTCGTCGATCCTCGCCGCGATGCGCGCGGTCGCGGTGCGCGGCTCGCACGCCTTCGCTGGCGCGCACTCGAGTCGCTCGACGGCGCGACACTCATCGAGGTCCATCTCGAGACCGGCCACCTGCACCAGATTCGAGCCACGTTCTCGCACCTGGGTCACCCGATCCTCGGAGATCGCGTCTACGGTCCGGCGGCTGTGAACGATCGGGCGGGTGCGTCGCGGCAGATGCTCCACGCGGCGCGCATTCGCGTCGGTGACGTCTTCGCCGAGAGCCTCGATCCGGAGGACTTCAGCGCGGTGCTGGAGCGCCTGCGAGCGTTCTGATCCAGCCGCTGCCGATTCTTCGCCGCGAGTCTACGGTTCGCAGATCTCGGACTTCACCGGAAGGCTCGGTGCCTGTGTCTCGTGCAGGCGAGGAGGGACGATGAGCG
>JADLGR010000052.1 GCA_020849175.1 Deltaproteobacteria bacterium | reverse complement strand
TCGGCCTGGGTGGCCGAGGAGACCGGCCACGAGCAGGAGGAGCGGGTCGAGAAGATCGTCGCGAAGGAGGAGATCCACGAGCACGAGGAGGCGGGAGAGCGGCTCGTCGTGCTCTCGTTCATCAGCCTCGTCGTGAGCGCAGTCGGGCTGCTGTCGGGGAGCAAGGGCGGCTACGGCCGCGCGGCCAGCGTCGTCATGGGCGTGGTGCTCCTCGGGGCTGCCGCCGCGACCGGGCACTCCGGCGGCGCGCTCGTCTACGAGCACGGCGCCGCGCAGGCCTACGTGAAGGGGAGCGCGGCGGCCACGACGCCGGCCAGCTCACCGGCGCCAGCGCAGGCCGAGGACGGCACCGACTAGACGAGGCCGCCACCGGCGAGCCCGGTGACCCGATGCGCCCCGGCGAGAGCGACAGCCGCCTGCTACGGCAGGTCGACGTGACGCCGAAAGGAATCGGCCAGGTCGCGCAGCGACTGCTCGTTGTGACGATCGCGCTCCGAAGCGAGGGCACGCAGGCCGTCTGCGAGCGCCGGCTGCTCCGCCATGAGCGAACGGAACGCGGATGAGTCGAGTGCCAGCGCGAAGCCGCGCCCGCGCGCGGTGACGCTGCCCATCGCGGGCTCGCCCGACAGCAGCGACATCTCGCCGAAGAGATCGCCCGTCTCGAGCCAGGCCAGCGTACGCGCGACGGCGCCGTCGTGGACCGAGACCTCGAAGCGTCCGCACAGCGTGATGAAGAGCCGGCGTGACGGCTCTCCCTGCGAGACGAGCTCCGCGCCATCGTCGATGGCGAGAAAGCGAAAGCGCGCCGCGAGGCGTCGCAGGCCCGCGGCATCGAGCGAACGGAAGAGCGGGCTCGTCTGGCCGAGGCGATGGAGCAGTCGCTCTCGTAGGAAACGCAGGAAGACGACCATCAGGCCCGGCTCGCGGCGAACGAGCATGCGCACGACGTCGGCGTCGAGCGCGAGCAGCGTGGTATCGACCAGCGCACGCACCGTTGCAATTCGCGGCTGGTCCGTGACGAGCGCCACCTCACCGAAGAACTCACCGGACTGCAGGACGGCGAGACGCCGGCGCACCGGGCGCTCGGCGCACGGAACGACCGCACCATCGACCACGACGTAGAGCGCGTCGGCGGCATCTCCCTCACGGAACAGAACGGTGTCCTCGCGAGCACGCACGAGGCGTACGGCCCGCACGATCTGGTCGAAGCTCGCGGGAGCCAGGTCACTGAACAGCGACGTGCGCGGGAGCAGGCGCTCCGCGACGGCGGCGGCTTCGGGGTCGGGGCCGAGGGCCACGGGCCGCACGCCGGCCTCGGCTCCGGTCTCGACCACCTCGTCGAGCAAGATCTCGGCGACGGGGCCCGGTGCGAGCGGTGGCCCACTCTCGGGCACGCACGCGCCGAGGTGAGGCGGCGTCGGTAGCGGCAGTCCCTGCGTCGAAGACAGCGCCGCGAGGCGCTCCTGCGCGCGCGTGTGGCGCGAGTCGAGGTCGAGGATCCGCTTGCAGATCGCGATCCCGCGCAGGAGGAAGCCCCCCGCGGCGCAGCGCTCGACGGCGCGCACCAGTGCGTCGATCTCTTCAGCCTTCTCACCGAGGCGTGCATGCGCGTCGGCGACCCGGCAGCTCCACTGCGCGTCGTCGGCCTCGAGCTCTTCCAGCGTCCGGTAGCGCGCGAGCGCCTTGCGGATCTGGCCCCTGCGAAGGGCCTCCGATCCCTCCTCCCGCAGCTTCCGCACCGTCTCGCGGAAGTCGCTCGCGTCGGGCCTCGCCATGAGGAGGCCATCGACCGAACGGGGCATGCGGGTGAGTCGCGCGCGGCTTGCCTCGCCCCCCCGGTTCCATGCACAATGCCGACCTCATGACGGCTCCCTACCGAATCTTCGGCGTCGAGGCCTCTCCCTATTCCGTGAAGGTGCGCTCGTACTTCCGGTACAAGCGCATCCCGCACCAGTGGGTGGTACGCGACCGCACCGCGATGCCCGAGTTCCAGCGCCTCGCGAAGCTGCCGCTCGTCCCGCTCGTCGTCACACCGCAAGGCGAGGCGCTGCAGGACTCGACGCCGATCCTCGAGGAGATGGAGCGGCGGCATCCCGACCCGGCGCTCCAACCGAACGACGCCACGCTCGCCTTCCTCTCGGCACTCCTCGAAGAGTACGCCGACGAGTGGGGCAACAAGCCCATGTTCCACTACCGCTGGACGTACGACGACGACCAGCGCTCGGCTGCCGAGCGCATCGCACGCGAGAGCATGCCGGGGGCCTCCGCAGACGAGATCGCCAGCGCGGCCGAGATGATCCGCAAGCGGATGGTGCCGCGACTCAAGCTCGTCGGATCGTCGAAGGCGACGCGTGGTGTGATCGAGGCGTCGTTCGAACGCCAGCTCAGAATCCTCGATCCGCACCTCGCCACCCGCAGCTTCTTGTTCGGTGGGCGACCCACCCTCGCGGACTTCGGCCTCTTCGGGCAGCTCTACCAGTGCGCGACCGATCCCACGCCGGCGCGGCTCATGCAGGAGGGTGCGAGACACGTGCTGCGCTGGATCGAACGCATGCTCGACCCGCACGCCGAAGGCGACGTCGAGCCCTGGACATCGCTCGAGCCGACGCTCTTCCCGCTGCTTCGCGACGAGGTGGGTGCGGTGTTCCTGCCGTGGAGCACGGCGAACGCTCGCGCCCTCGAGCGCGGTGAGGCGAGCTTCGAAGTGACGCTCGGCGGCGCGCCCTTCGCGCAGGAGACGCAGAAATACCACGCGAAGTCGCTCGCGGTGCTGCGGGCACGGCTCGCCGCCGTCGCCGATCGGAGCGCCCTCGACCCGATCCTGGAGCGGGCTGGCTGCCTGTCGTGGCTCGCCTGACGACGCTCCGCATCGTCTCGTGGAACGTGAACGGTCTTCGGGCCTGCGCGAAACGCGGCTTTCGCGACTGGCTCGACGCGAGCAAGGCCGACGTCGTGGGCGTCCAGGAGGTACGCGCGACGCTCGACGACCTCCCGCCCGAGGTGGCGGCGCCCGAGGGCTGGCACGCGTCGTTCTCGTCCGCTGAGCGCGCGGGTTACAGCGGCGTGGGCCTGTTCTCGCGGCGCCGACCCGATTCGGTCGAGACCCGCCTCGGACGCCGCGCCTTCGACGCCGAGGGTCGTCTCCAGATCGCGCGCTTCGGCCGCCTCGCCATCGTGAACGCGTACTTTCCGAACGGCACGGGAAAGGATCGTGACAACTCACGTGTCCCGTTCAAGCTCGCGTTCTGCCGTGCACTCCTCGCGCGGATCGATCGCCTGCGGGCCGAGGGCTCGCGCGTGCTCGTGATGGGCGACTTCAACACCGCGCACCGTGAGATCGATCTCGCGCGCCCACGCGAGAATCGCGAGAGCAGCGGGTTCCTGCCCGAGGAGCGCGCCGAGATGGACCGCTGGATCGCCTCCGGGCTCACCGACTGCTTCCGGCGCTTCGAGCCCGGCCCGGGACACTACTCGTGGTGGAGCCAGCGCTTGGGCGTACGCGCCCGCAACGTCGGCTGGCGCATCGACTACGTGCTCGCCTGCCCCGCCGCGATGGAACACGTGCGGGGAGCCTGGCTCTCCCCGCACGTGACGGGCTCCGACCACTGCCCTGCGGGTGTGGAGGTCGCGGCTCGCATCGTCGGGCCGCGGCGCGCTACGCGCTGATCGCGATCGGCGCCCCCTCGCTGGCAGCGCGCCGCTCCTCCTCCAGCTCCTGATCGACGTCCGACGTCGTGTTCGACTCGAACTCGAGGATGCCGAGCGCTGCGAAGCGTTCGCGCTGCCTCGACGAGAGCAGGCCGAGGCTCTTCACGTTCGGAACGATCTTCGAGAACAGCCGGTATCGGAACTGCTTCGCGAGCTCCGAGCGATCGGAGTACGCGATGCACTCGTCTGCGTCGAGGTCCATCGCTTCCCAGACCTCGCGGTTCGAGATGCGGTCGCGCATCAGGACGCAGGCTTCGTACACGAAGTCCTCGCGCTCGATGCGGTCCTTCTCGGGCAGCTCGCGGCAGTACTCGCGCAGCGAGAGGACGCCGAAGGCCACGTGGCGCGACTCGTCCTCCATCACGGCCGCCGTGAGGTCGCGCAGCAGCGGGTTGGTCGCCGTGTCGCGGATGGTCCCGAAGGCCGCGAGCGCGAGGCCCTCGACGATGATCTGCATTCCGAGGAACTTCATGTCCCAGCGCGAATCGGTGAGGATGAGATCGAGGAGCTTCTTGAGCTCGGCGTTCACGGGATATTCGTGACCGAGCTTCTCCTGCACGAAGCGCCGGTAGACCTCGACGTGGCGCGCCTCGTCCATGACCTGCGTCGCACCGTACTGCTTCGCCTCGTACCACGGAACGGAATCGACGATCTGCGCCGTCGCGAGCAGAGCGCCCTGCTCGCCGTGGAGGAACTGGCAGAGCTGCCACGTGATCGCCTCGTGACGCAGCTTTTCGATCTGCGTCTTCGACAGGCGAGCCCAGATCGGCGTGCAGTAGATGCCGATCCCGAGATCGGGAACGAGTCCCTTGGCCGGGTCGACGTCGATGCTCCAGTCGAGACGCTGCGTCGCGTTCCACTGGTCGCGCTTGGCGTTCTCGTAGAGTCGCATGAGCTGCCTGCGCGTGGCGTCGTACTCCCAGTTGTAGTGGACGTGCTGAGGAACACGGAGCTCCTCGATGGGCTGTGCGGGATGGAGCCTGTCGATGGCGTTCATGCGGGTTTCTCCTTGCGTGGGCGCTAGTTCGGGGTGGAGGCGTCGAACGCGCCCCCGGCTACGCCGAGGTACGCGAGATAGGCACGGGTCAGCTCGGCGGCGAGCGCATCGTCGCCGAGAGCGAGCTCGTCGGAACGCATCTCGCTGAACAGCGTCGCGCTCTCGATCGTGCTGAACGTCATCGTGAACCCGAATGCGACGGCGCGCGCCGGCCTCGGGTGCCGGATCTCTGCGACGCGCTCGAGGAGCAGCGCTGCGAGACGGCTGCTCACGTAGTGCGAGAGACGCTCCTGTCGCGCGCGGAACTCGGGATCGACGTGGTTTCGCAGCACGAAGGCTCGGATGAGACCGGCCTGCTCTCGGAAGATGCCGACGAGGAAGCGAAGGACCTCGCGCAGGATCGTCCCGATGTCGGCGCCCTCCCAGCGCGCGGGATCGAGCGCGAGATCCGCCGTGGCGGTGGCCTGCGCGAGATACCGCTCGTAGAGCGCGTAGAGCAGCCCTTCCTTGTCACGAAAGCGCGTGTAGAAGGCGCCGACCGACGAGTTCGCCCGTGCGACGACGTCGGCAACGGTCGTGTCCTCGAAGCCCTTCTCGGCGACGAGGGTCTCGGCGGCATCGAGGATGCGATCGAGCGTCTCCTGGCTGCGCGCCTGCTGCGGTGCACGGACCCACGCGAGCCCGGCCCCGCCTTCCGATGCGCGCCTGACGTTCTCCACGACCGCTCCCGGCCCCGCCGCGCGGACGGTGCACTCCCGGATGAGATCAGAATCAGTGTTCTGGTTCTGAACGTAGCAGCGTCTCGGGCGGCTGCAAGCTCCCGGCTGGGGCTTTGGCAGGCGGCGCAGGCCCCGGTGTCGGCCCGCATGAGGGGGCTACTGTCGGCCGCCAGGAGAGAGGGGGAGGCTCTGCATGGCCCGCACGACGCTGCTCGAAGACCTCGCTGGCGGTGTGCTCACGGTCACGCTCGACCGCCCGCGGCAGCGCAACGCGTTCAACCTCCAGATGTGGGACGACCTTCGGGACGCGCTGCGCGACGCGCAGGAGACCGACGCCGTGCACGCCGTCATCGTGACCGGCGCGCCGGGTGCCTTCACGGCCGGGCAAGACCTCGGCGAGATGTCGAAGCCGCCCGCGGGTGCGGGGCCCGGTCGCGGCTTCGGACCCTTCATCGACCGACTGACACGCTTCGACAAACCCCTGCTCGCCGCGGTCAACGGCGTCGGCGTCGGCATCGGAGTCACGCTGCTCCTGCACTGCGACATCGTCTACATCGCCGAGGGCGCGCGACTGCGTGCGCCGTTCGTGACGCTCGGCGTCGTCCCCGAGGCGGGTAGCACGTTCCTCCTGCCGAGCGTCATCGGCTGGCAGCGTGCTGCGGAGCTGCTGTTCACCGCCGAATGGATCGATGCACGCCGGGCGGTCGAGATCGGTCTCGCCTCGCGCGTTCTCTCACCCGCCGAGCTGCTGCCGGCAATCCGGGAGCGTGCAGCGCTCATCGCCAGCCACCCGCTCGGCTCGCTGCGGCACACCAAGCGGCTTCTGCTCGCAACGCGCTCTGATGCCGTCCGGGCCGCGCTCGACCGCGAGCACCGCGTATTCGCGCAGCGCATCGGGAGTCCCGAGAACCGCGAGGCGCTTCGCGCCTTCTTCGAGAAGCGTGCGCCCAGCTTCACGGGCATCTCGCCCGACGACCGCGCTCCGCACGGCGGCGAGGGATCGTGACGCACGGACGCGCGCGGCTCCCGCGAACAGCGCCGCAGTCGGCTCGGAGAGCGCGGGGCACGTCGTAGCGAGCGAGCACCCACCGAGCGCCGCCCGGCGCTCGCGTCAGCCGGCCGTCTCGACGCGGCCCGCGTGGACGAACCAGAGCTCGAAGCGCGGAAGCTTCGCCAGGCCGAGCGCGTCTCGAACCGCGCGCACGTAGTGGGCGCCCTGCGCCGCGTAGAGCGTGGTCGCATCGCGGATCTCGCTCTCCGTCTCGCTGCGCCCGGTCTTGTAGTCGGCAACCACGGGGTCTCCCGTATCGGGGTCGAGATAGACGAGATCGATCCGTCCCGCGACGTAGCCCGTCGCGCCGGTCCCCGTCTCGGCGGGAGCGAGCAGCACCGGAAGCTCACGCGCGACGACGTGCGGTGCGAGCCGTTCGAGGCGGCGCAGGAGCCCGCTCGAGACGAAGCGCTCCGCGAGGTCGCTCGCACGCGCGCGTGCCTCGCTGAGCGCGTCGCCGCCGAGTCCGGCGGATTCGAGCGCTCGGTCCGCTGCCGCACGAAGCATCGCGAGCGCACGATCCGGCGCCGCGGATGGATCGAGCTCTTCGAGCGCGCGGTGCATCGCCGTGCCCACCGCACTCGCAACCGAATCGCACGCGACGCTGGCGCCGGCGGTGTCCTGTGCGCCGGGCTCGCCGGGCGTGGCGCTCGGCCCGATCACGGCCTCTCCGGACGACGAGCGCACGGCCTCGCCGTCGCGGCTGCGATCGCGCCGCTCCGCGTCCCACTCGTGTGCTTCCTGCGTCACCGGTCCGCCGAAGCCGCGCTGCATCCGCTCTCCCGCGCGTACCCGCTCTACCGCGAGTCGCTCCGAATCGTCTGCCGCGAGTGCTCCGCGCGCGGCAGCGTCAGCCCCATCCGACTCTTCGAGGCCCACGCGCCGGCCGGCCGCGAGGTCGGCGCCGAGCGCGGGAAACACCCAGAGCGCATCGTTCGCCTCGAAGCGATCCTCGCCGGCCGTCCCTGCACACCGCTCGAAGGCCTCGTCGAGCGGCGGCGCACCACCCTTGCGGTTGGCCAGCAGTGCGACGTGGGTGTCTGCGGACGACCTGCGGCCCGTCTCCGGCCACAGGCCGGCCAGCACGAGACGATCCTTCGCGCGCGTCATCGCCACGTACAGCGTGCGAACGTGCTCTGCCTCCGCCGTTCGCGCTTCGAGCGCTTCGATCTCGACGAAGCCGGGTGTTTGCTCTCCGAGCAGACGCAGCTCGGCGTTTCCGCGGATCGCGATCACCCGCGGCGGTGCGTCGCTTCCGCGCTTGCCGCGCGACTCCTTGTGGAGCTCGGCCACGTACGTGTGTGCGAAGCCGAGGCCCTTCGCACCGTGGATCGTCATCACTTTCACCGCGTCCTCTGCGGCGTCGAGCGGGCGCACCTCCTGACTCTCTCCCTCGTCGCGCCCACAGCGGCGAAGCTGACGCAGTAGCTCGAATGGATCGACACCCTCCGACAGCGCAGTGCTGAGCTCGCGGAAGAAGCGTTCGAGGTTCACGATGCGGAAGGTCCCGAGTGGCCGTGCCGCTTCACTGGCCTCGAAGAGCCAGAAGGTGCGCAGGCGCTCGACGAAGACGTCCGCGGCATCGCGCACGAAGCTCTCGCGCAGGCGGCCGAGCGCCTCGATCGCGAACAGGAGCCCGTGCTCCCAGCCCGTGGTCTCCTCGATTCCGGGAACCCCAGACGGAAGCGCCCGCGCCGCCGCGAGCACGGCGCGCTGGATCTCGCGAAGCGCTTGCTCGCCGCCTTCCGGAAGCCGCGCGACGAGCGACGGAACGCGCTCACGCCAGAGCGGGAGCAGCGCGGCATCGGGGACGCCCACGACCGAGGAGCGCAGGAGCGCGATCAACGCGAGTGCATCGCCCGGATCGATCACGCAGCGAACGAGGCACAGTGCATCGACGATCTCGCGTCGCCGGTAGTAGGCACGGTCACGGGCCACCGCCACCGGGACACCCGCCTCTCGCAGGGCCGCGAGATAGACCTCGACCGCGCTGAAGCTGCGGAGCAGCACGCCGACGTCGCGCGGTGCGACACCGCGCTCGTGCACGAGCTCCGCCACGTCGCGCGCGAGGGCGCGAGCCTCGATCGCAGTCGCGTCGGACTTCTTCGTTCCGCCTTCCGGCCGGGGTGACGCCCGAGACACCCAGTATTCGACCGCACGCCGGCCGTGGCCGGAGTACCCGCCCCCCTCACGATGAGCGAGAAGGGGCTGAAACGCTGGCTGAACACCTCGCTCAGCGTGCATCGACGGTCGGATCACCCGCTCGACCTCGTCGAGCACGGGCTGCACCGAGCGGCGATTGACGAAGAGCCGGCACAGCCGCCCTCCCGCCGCACACACCTTCTCGAGAAAGCTGTCGTACGCGGCGAGGTCCGCCCCGCGCCAGCCATAGATCGACTGCTTCGGGTCTCCGACGAGGAACAGGCCGGGTCGCACGTCGCCCTCGAGCGCGAGGCGCTCGATCATCGCGCACTGCAGCCCGTCGGTGTCCTGGAACTCGTCGACGAGGATCTGGTCGATCTGGGCACGTTCTCGCGCGGCGACCTCGGGCCTGTCTTCGAGGAGACGCGCGGCGCCGCGCAGCAGGTCGTCGTACGAGACGACCCCGCGCGCGCGCAGGACGGCCGACGCCTCGGCGAGCAGCGGTGCGAGAGCCCTGCGCGCGAGATCGAGCGTTGCCGCGTCGAGATCCTGGAGGCTCGCGACCTTTGGATGAAGGCACGCGGCGAGCGGCTGGATCTCGGCGCATACAGCCGCGCCCAGGGCCTTCCGCTCGCTCTCGCTGAAGTCGTCCTTCGCCCACTTCCCGAGCCGCTCGACCCGCGCCCCGATCGTCTCGACCAGCGTCCGCTGCAAGAACTCGACTCCCGCAAGCCCTGGCAGCACGGTCGCGCGAAGGCGATGACACGCCTCACCCGCGTGGGTCACCAGCTCCGCCGCAACCTGCGTCCGCGTCTTCGAACCGAGACCTGTTCCTCCCAGCCGGCACAGGCGCTCCAGTCCGGCGACGATCTCGTCGCGAAGGGGCTCGAGACGTGCGGCGGTGAACGGATCGTCTGCGAGGAGCTCCGGCGGCGTCGCCGCACGCAGCAGGCCGAGCAGGTCGTCCTCGATCCGTGATGCAGTGACACCACGGGCGGCGAGGCCGAGAAGGACCGGGTCTCCGGGATCGCCGTACGCCTCGCGAAACTTCGCTTCGAGAATCTCCCGCACGATCTCGGCTGTCACACGACCTTCGGGATCGACCTCGAATGCCGGGTGCAGACCTGCCTCGAGCGGGTGCGTCGCCAGCAGACGCCGGGCGAACGCGTGGATCGTGCGCACACCGAATCGATCGAGCGCACTGGCAAGGGCCCTGGCACGCGCGCAGCGTTCGTCGGCGTCGCCCGGCAGTGCGGCGGGAGCGAGGCCGTCGCTCTCCGCGAGCACCTCCAGCGTCGCGCCGCCGGCGATCTTCGAGAGCGTGGCGCCGACGCGGGTCGCCATCTCGGCCGCGGCAGGCTCGGTGAAGGTGATTGCGACCATGCGCTGCAACACCCGTGCAGCGACACGATCCGCCGCCGGCGCCGCGGCGCTCGCCGTCAGATGCGCCGCCGCACGCTCCCAGCCTTCGCCGAGCGCGAACGCCACGACGCGGGAGACGAGTGCGGTCGTCTTGCCAGTTCCCGCACCGGCCTCGAGGACGAGCGGACGGTCGAAGCAGGTCTGCGCGAGGAGCCGTGCGGCGGCGTCCTCCGCGACGAGATCCGGGTTCGCACGCTGCACGGCCTCGTCACACATCGGACGACCTCGTCGCGCGACGGACCCGGGATCCGCTCTTGCCGGACCGACGGCTCCGCCTCTCGGATGCGCGCGCCCGGATCACGGCGACCCCTCCTCGTCCGACGCACCCCCCGTGCCGCCAGCCGCCGGCATCCCGAACACGGCGCGTGCGGCCGCGAGCGCGGCCGCAGCCGGACCCGCAGCGTCGTCTCGCGCCTTCTCCCATCGCTCCATCCGGTAACGCGCACCCGTGTCGCCCTGCGTACAGGCCTCGATGACCTCGCAATGCTTGCAGGGACTGGCGTGGTCCTTCGCACCCTCCGGCAGGACGAGCCGCGGCACGAAGCTTCCTCGATCCCACGCTTCGAAGAGTGTGCGAACACTTCGCTCGAGGACTTCCATCGCTGCGCCGTCACCCGCATCGATGGCGAACATCGCCTGCTCGCCGGCGCGCGCGGGATCGGCATGGAGGTATGCGCCGCTGCCGCCGGCGGCACGCGCGTAGATGGCAGCCTGCAGATGCGTTCCGCGTGCAACTGCACGAAGCAGGTGCTTCGCGCGCGTGTGGACTGTCTTTGCGTCCGTGATCGGCCGACCCGCCTTGAGATCGACGAGCCGAGGCCCCTGCGCGCTCTCTTCCGCGAGGTCCGCGCGAAAACGGATCTCGTGGCCGGCTCCGCCGGCATCGCCGAGGCGGAGCACCCCCTCGAGCTCGGCTCCGAAGAGCGCGGCCTCACCGCCCGCCGGCTGCCAGACTTGCTCGAAGACCCTCCGCACCAGCGGCTCGGTGCGCTCGGCGAGCGCGCGCGCGAGGCCGGGCGCAAAGATGCCGGCCCCGGCGAGAACGTTCTGTGATTGACACTGAATGATGTCACGTAGATTGGCGTCGGACGGCCAGGGCACGCGGCGACTCCCGCGCCGGATCGCGTCTCCGAGCGAGTGCGCGTCTTCGCTTCGGTCGCCCTCGACGATCACCTCGATGGTGGCGTGCAGAGCCCTTCCGAGCCGCAGTGCGTCGACGGCCGGAAGCTCTGCGAGCGCGTCGGGAGCGGGCTCGACGTGAAGGACCCGAGAGAGAAACGCCTGCCATGGACAGCGCGCCATTCGTTCGAGGGTCGTGACGGCGACCCCGGCCTCGCGCAGATCGCCATCACCGCGCTCACCCACGAAGCCCAGACCCGGACCGAGCCGATTGCGCGCTTCGCCGCGCGGATCGAGCAGCCCGAGCGCCGTGAGGCGGCTGCGAGCCACGGCCTCGGCGCGTGGCGCGTCGGTGGCGACGTCGCGCGTGGCGGCCGCCGCGCCGCAGGCCATGACCTCGGCAACGGCGATGGGCATCACCGTCTCGACCGCGGCTCGTCCCGCGTGCAGCCCCGCCAGCACCAGATGCTCGGCTGCCGGGCGAGGGCCAGAAGCGGCAGCCCGCGACCAGAGGGCCGGCAGTGTCTCGATCTTCGCTGCGCGCCCTTCGAGTCGCAGGCGTTCGACGAGAGTCGAAGGCGCGCGATCCGTGCCGTCGTCATCGACGATCGGCCACGAGAGCGAGACGATCGGGCTCGCGGAGACGAGCTGCGCGAAGAGGTACCGCTCCTCGTCGAGGCCGCCGAGCTTGAGGGGAAGATCGGGAAGGACGCCGGTGCCACCCGCCACGAGCCTGCGACGCAGTGCATCGGGGAGCAGCGGATCCTCCGTCACGATCCGCGGGAATACGTCACGGCAGAGCCCGATGACGAAGAGGTGCTCGAAGGTGCGTGCGCGCGCCTGCGTCGCGTCGAGTACCTGGACGCCGGCGCCCGCACCACCGAGCGGACGCGTTCGCAGGGGCGCCAGGGCGTCGCGGAGAAGCAGGCGAAACCCTGCAGCGTCCATCGTGACTCGCATCGGGAGCTCGTCGCCGAGCTGCGCAAGGACCGCGAATAGCGGCGCGGCGTCGGGGTCGTCCTCACGAAGGCCGAGGCTCTGCGCGAGCAGCGCTTCGGCGTGCGCGATGTGCTCGGCCAGGGTCGCGGCATCGGGCCAGGTCGTGAGTCGCGCGCAGGCGCTCGCCGCACGCTCGGCGATCGCGCGTAGCGCTCGCGCGCGCACGTGGCGGCGATCGGCGCGAGGTCGCAGCTCGCCATCCTCGTCCTCGACGAGCGAGAGGCCGTGGCGCACGGGGAGCGCATACGAGGATTTGCCTCCGAGCCGCTGGTCGACGTCGAACGTGGCGGCCGCGGAGAGTCTCGACACGCCGAGCGCATGGAGCGCGAGTCGAACGTCCGAGAGCAGGGCATCCGTCACGCAGCGCGAATCGAGGGCCGTGAGCCAGCGATCGATCGCAGTGTCGCCGCCGCGCTCGAGCATCGCGACGATCGCGTCGACGCGACGCCCCGCCCCGTCGGGCGCGCTCGCGACCGCGAGCGCCGAGAAGGGAATGCCGAGCCGGAAAAAGTCGTCGCGGATTCGTGCGCCATGGGCGCCGAGACCGCGCGCTACGACGCCGATCCGCTCGGGCACGACGCCGCCATCGAGGAGCGATCGAATCCGCTGCGCGACGCCCCGCACCTCGGCCGCGATGCCGGCCGCCTCGAGCAGATGGATCTCGCCCGGCGTCGTGCCGCGAGGCGCGTCGTCGACCCCACCCGCCGCAC
>JADLGR010000051.1 GCA_020849175.1 Deltaproteobacteria bacterium | reverse complement strand
ACCGTCTCCCACATCGCTTCGGCCCCGACCTCGAAGACGAGCCGCACGTCGAGCGGGGCCACCAGCCATGCACCCTGGGCGAGCTCGGATTCGAGCTGCCCCGCTCCCCATCCCGCGTAGCCGAGAAACAGTCGCATCCGCTCGGGAGGACTCGAAGCAACACTACGAAGTGTCTCTAGCGATCCGGCGAAGTGAAGCTCATCGGTCACCTCGGTCGCGTCGTCGAGGCTCGCGCCGGCTCCCGCGCCGAGAAGAACCCACCCGGTGTTCGGCTGCACCGGGCCGCCCCAGTCGACGAGGGCCGCGGGCGTCCCGCACCAGGCGATGCCGAGCGAGGCGCACAGACTCTGCGCCGCGATCTCGGACGGCCGGTTCAGCACGAGTCCAAAGGTGAACTCCGCATCGTGATGCAGCAGCAAGACGACGGTGCGCCGGAAGTTTGGATCGAGGAGCTGCGGCATCGCGACCAGCAGCGCGGGAGCGAGCGGATCGTCGGACACAGCGCGACGGTAGCAGCGGGGCGCTGCCGGGCGCCCGCGACGGCCTACCCTCTGCGCCGGTGGAGTCGGACGAGAACACCGTCGTCGAGCGGCCGAGGCGGCGCTGGTACCTCGCCTCCGCCTGCGGCGCCGGCGCAGGTGTGTGCCTCGCGGCCCTCGGCGCGATCTCGGGTGGAACCGAGCTCGCTCCGGCGTCTCGGCTCGCGGCGCTGGCCGCCCTCACGGCGAGTCTTCTGCTGCTCGTCTCGGTGGGCTGGGCGGCCTGTGGACGCCGGCCGATTGCCGAGCGACTCGGCATGCAGCCGGGCCTCGCCGGGCCCGGCGTCGTGCTCCTGCTCGCGGCCGGCCTGCTCGGCCTCAGCCACGCCCTCGATCGGCTCGTTCACCTGCTCGATCTGCACGACGTCAGCCAGCTCGCGCACTACGACGCGGCCATCGTCGCCGCACCGGAAGCAGCGTGGCCGTGGCTCCTGCTCGGACTCGCCGTCGCCCCAGGGATCGGCGAGGAGATCTTCTTTCGCGGTCTCGTGCAGCGCGGCCTTGGCCGCTGGCTCGGGCGCGCCGGCGCGATCGTTACGGCCGCGGCCGCCTTCGCCATCGTTCACGGCGACCCGGTTCACGCCGCGGGCGCCTTCGGGCTCGGTCTCTATCTCGGGAGCATCGCCGAGACGACGGGCGGAACGCGCGCCGCAATCGCGTGCCACGTCGTGAACAACCTTGCGGCGGTGGGTGGCCTCGCTCTCCCACACGAGTGGCCGGCGCCTCCCGGAACGTCTGCGGCGGCCGGCTTCGTCCTCGCGGTCGCGGCGCTCTGGGGCGCACGTCGCATCGTGCGGCGGACGGGCTGACGAAGCGAGCGGCGAGGGAGCCCCTTCGCGCATTTCGTCCCGCGTGGCGGTCGAGCACGCCCTTCTCCTGCGCTCGGGCTGCCGCCTCGGCGCAGGTTCGAGGCCTCCAGCCCGGCGGCGCTCGTTCCCGAACCCGCTTCAGACTCCCACCGCGTGGGCCGACCCGTAGACCGCCGGCCCGCGCCGGTCGCGGAGGTCGCCATGGACGCGCTGTGCCCTGCCTCGATCCTGCTGCTCCACGACGGCGAGCTCGCCGACGTCCACGCTCTTCTCGAGTCGCTCGGCGCGGCACCCGTCTCGGCCCGCGCCCACGAAACACAGCGCCTGGCCCGGGCGAGGCGCGACCTCGTCGTGACGACGGCCCGGCTCGCGCTCGCCCATCCCGACTGTCTCTCGAACACCGAGGGCGACCTCCCGCCTGCGCGCGTCGTGTTCGCGAGCGAGGATTCGCCCGCGCTGCGCCGTCAGCTCCGCGCGACCGGCTTCGACTATCTGGTTCGCCGGCCGATCGATCCGGCGGCGCTGCGGCTGCTGTTCGTGCGGCTGCTGTATCAGGGACCCGAGCGACGGCGCGCCGAGCGGCAGTACTCTGGACGCGAGGTGTCCTACGCGATCGGCTCGCGCTCACGTCACGCAATCCTCGGCGATCTCTCCGAGAGTGGATGCCGGCTGCTGCGCGCCGTGCCTGCACGCGAGGGGCAGCGAATCCACGTCGACGTTCCGGCGGACGAAGCGGGGTGCGCGACGCTGCGCGTCACTGGGACCGTCCTGCGCGCCGTACCGGCGCGTCCGGGTGCAGGAGAGGGGACGATCGCCGTCGCCTTCGACGCGCTCGGAGACGCTGCCCTCGAGCGACTTCGCCAGGCGCTTCGAACCGGCGTCGTCGGAAGCCAGGCGATGCACCACTCCGATCATGCAGCGCCGGGGCATGCAGCACCGGAGCGGCGTCGTGCGCCGCGCGGAGCGTTCCGCAAGCGCGTCGTCGCGCTGCGCGAAGAGGCGGACCGCGTCCTCATGGGCTGCGATCTCTCGACCGGAGGCATGCGGGTCGAGCCGCACCCGACGCTCGGCATCGGCGAGCGGCTTCGACTCGCGATCTACGCCGAGCCCGGCGCCGAGCCGTGGATCGTCGGCGCATCGGTCGTACGCAACGACGCCTCGGGAGGGCTCGGCCTGCGTTTCGACGTTCTGCCGCCCGAGATCGCGCGGCGACTCGACGCCTTCGTCGCGTCACTTCCACCCGTCGAGCCGCTTCAGCGCGGCGAGATCGGCGCCCTCGGGGCGGTCCTCGCGCGGATTCTCGACTGACGGCTCCGCCCGTATCCACGCGCGGCAAGCCCGTCAACGAATCGAGATCGGCGTCACGCTGCCGCTCCGGACGGCCCCGTCGCCGTCGTAGAGCACCGACGTCTCGATCGTGATCTCGGCCAGCGCGATGCGTCCGGCCGACAGCGGAACCTTCGGCTCGAAGGCGAGCGCGAGCGACCTCACCGACGCTTCAGGATCGACGAAGTCGACCGTCACGCGGCCGCTCTCCGGATCATCTCTCCATGCGACGATCGAGCCACGACCGAGATGCTGCTCCTCGAAGACGGCGCGCGGCGTGATCTTCTCCCGTGGATATGCGATCACGAGGTGCGCGGCATGCGGTGCTGCTTCGGGCAGCGAGAGAACGACCTTGGGAAGCGGCACGAGCCTCGCGAGCTGCTGCGAGACGTCGAGGCCGAACACGCCCGCGTACGCCGACGCCGGCGTCACCGCGCCGGTTGCACCGCCGATGATCGCGGGCAAGACGGTCAGACGCTGGCCGTAGACGATCGCTGGAAGCTCCTCGGTGCCGCCGGAGTCGGTCCTGCGACGGCGGCGTACGTTCACGTCGTAGGTGCCCGGCGGGACCGACGCGGGAACGTCGACGATGGCGAGAATCTGCGAGATCCCGAGGCCGGGATAGGTCGCGTCGACCTCGTTGTCGATGCCGATCTCGGACGCCGGATCGGGAAGCGCGCGCGTCACGATGCGCGTCGCGAGCTCGTGTTGTATGCCCGAAGCTGGGTCACGCAGCACGAAGACGAGCCGGCCGCGCTGGTCGTCGTGGCGCCCTTGCTGCGCGAGCAGGTCGCCGCCGTAGCCCGCAGCCTCGCCGGCTGCCGCCTCTCCGGAGAGTGCGATGCCCACGCTCGCACCGGCCTGCACGGAGAGAGGAAGGGGCCGTGCGCCGCAGCCGAGCGCGAACGCAGCCACGACGACGAGGGAGCGATGAGGGAGGCGAACGAACGTCGCGGACATCGGAGCCTCCTGGGGAAGCGGAGTGGATGCAACCGACTGGAGCACGAAGCGTGCCGACTCGCGCTTGCACGAGCGCATGCCGCACGGCAGCGACGTGAACCCGGCGCCACATCGCCGGTCCCATGTGCGTACACGGCGGAGAGTGGAACGGCGGGGAGAGAAGGGAGCGCGGTCGCTTCGCCGCCTCGCCTCAGCCGCCGGGGGCGGGCTCGGTCGCGGGCGAATCGGCGGCGGTGTCGTCTTCGATCTGGATCATCTGCTCCACGGCGTCCGGCCGGCAGCCACCGCGGCCGCAGAACACGGCTTCGAGCACCTCGCTCGCGAGACGGGTCGCACGCACGCGATGCCCGTTCTGCGCGACGGAAACGACCGCGATCGCGATCTTGGGATCGTTCGCGGGTGCGACGCCCGCGAACCACTCGTACAGGCCATCGGGGTCGCTGCCGCTGAGCGTGCCGGTCTTGCCCGACACCTGGACGGGTCCGAGGACGGGTGTGCCGCCCTCGCCCCGGAAGCCGCGCCGCGCGGTGCCGCTCACGGTGGTCTCGATCATCATGGTCCGCAGCTCGCCGGCGAGCTCGGGCGTCAGGACCTGCTTCGCCGGCCTGCGCGGCGGGAGCTGCAGCGTCCGGCCGGCACCGTCGATGACGCGCTCGACCCAGTAGGGCTCACGCTGCTTGCCGTCGGCGAGCGTCATCGCCATGCGCGCCGCGTGCATCGGCGTGATCCAGCAGCCGTAGAGACCGCAGCCGAGCTTGCCGAGGTCATAGCGATCGCTCCCAGGATCGACCGCGCCGGCCGAGTGCCCGGGCGCCGGCTCCTGCAAGAAGCCGAAGCGACGGATCGCATCGACCATGTTCTGCGTCCCGAGCGAGTGGACCGCGAGCTGCGCGAAGCACTGGTTGTTGGAATGGGCGAGCGCTCCTTCGAGGCTCGTGACGGTCCCCTTCGCCGGCGGATCGACGCGCTGTGGCGGAAGCCAGTGCGGGTTGCCGAGATAGCGGCACGGGCCTTCGGCGACGCGGCGCGCATGGTGCAGCGCCGCCGCTGCGGTCACGACCTTGATGAGCGATGCGGCGGGATAGATGCGCGTCGGAGGAAACCGCTGCGGATTGCTCGACGCGTAGGCGAGCACGCGACCCGTCGACGCCTCGAGGACGACGATGTTGGCAAGGCGGGCGTCGAGACGGTCGACGGTCTCGAAGACCTGCCGCGTGAGCCCGGGGTCGAGTGTGTACTCGACTTGCAGGGGACCTTCGAGATCGGGCGCATCCGGTGGCACGGGCATCTCGACGACGAGGCGTCCGCCGGCTCCAGGCGCCGCGGCACTCACGACCCGCGCATGCTTGAGCACGTCTCTCGTGACCGGCGGCGAATCGAGGATCTCGGCCGGCACGGGCGGACCCGCCTCGTGGGGGCCAGCCGCCGAAACGGCCTGATCGTCGGCACGGGCCGGGCTGTAGGGAAACCCAACCGCAATGGCGAGTGCCAGCAAGAGCGCGACGCCCCTCAACGTCGTGCCCTCCCCCGTCCGCGTACGGCGCGGCTTCGCTCGTCCCCCGGCATGCGTCCGCGATGCTCCTGCTTCACGTCGCCGCGGCGGCGGCTGGGGGATGCCGCGACCCGGCCCGCCTGTTCTCCACTCCGATCGGCCTTCACGGGCCGATCCTAGAGTGCCACGACCTCGGTGACCTCGGGAATCGCCTCCCGCAGGCGGGCTTCGATCCCCAGCTTGAGAGTCGCTCGCGAGCTGGGGCAGCCGCTGCACGACCCCTGCATGTAGAGCTCGACCCGTCCTTCGCGATAGCCCGCGAAGACGACGTCGCCGCCGTCCATCGCGACCGCCGGGCGGATCTCCTCGTCGAGTACGCGGCGGATTCGGTCCTCGATCGCACCGCCCGATGCCGCCGCTTGCGCCGCGAACGCCGGCCCGAGCGCCGGCTTCTCCGACGCGACGAACGATTTCACCGCATCGACGATGCCCTGCGCGAGGTCGGCCCACTCGCTGTCTTCCGCCTTCGTGACGGTGATGAAGTTCGAGGCGACGAATACGCCGCGCACGCCCGGGACCGCGAAGAGGCGGGTCGCGAGGGGAGAAGCGTCGTCGCCGGGCGAGGCATCGAAGTAGGCGCTGGCCGCACCGGATACGATGGGCGCGCCGAGCACCCACTTCACACTGTTCGGGTTGGGAGTGCGCTCCGCGTGCATGCGGAAACCGGGATCGAGTGCCATCAGCGTCACCTCCGCTCGCCGCGTGGCGGTTCGCTCAGCGCACAGCCGCCGCGTTGCGCGTGCCTCTCACGGCACCGTGAGAACGTAGGCGCTCCGACGGCCGCTGCCAACGCCTGCGGGGAAGCTGGTCAGTCCCTGCCGGGGTCGACCGCGGCGCGGAAGATCTGTCCCTCGACGTCGGCGAGGCTGCACACGAGATGGCCGTGGGCGCGAGCCAGCCTCTGCTCACGCGGGCCGTTGTAGCCCCACGCCGCGAGCGCGCAGATGACACCGAGCGGTGACACCGTATCGAGATGACTCACCTTGTCGTCGACGAACGTGAGCTCTGCGAATGGGAGTGCGAGCCGCTCTTGCAGCCGCTCCAGGTGCTCGGCCTTGTTGCGCCCGGTCTCCTTGTCGAGAACGAGCGCTTCGGGGAACAGATCGTCCACGCCCCAGCCGGCGAGCAGCGTGCGAACCGAGCCGCGGTCCTTGGCCGTCGCGATCGCGAAGGGCACCCGCCCCGCATGGCGGCGCAGAATGGAGACAAAGGCCGTGTACGGGGGAGTGAGCGCACGCCAGCGGGCTGGATCGGAGGCGGCAAGTGCCGCGCGATGCTCGTAGAACCGGCGGTGGAAGGCGTCGAGCCAGCCGGCCGCTCGGGCGGCGAAGAAGGCGTCGTACGCGCGCTGGTCGACCGGGCGCACTCCCGCGTCGATGGCGGCCAGCGCGACTCCGAAGTCTTCCGCGCGGTTGCCGAGCGGCAGCAGGGCGATGAACTCGCGAAACAGCGTCTCCCGCTCGAATCGGTGCAGACGTTCGCCGGGACACAGGTCGCCATAGGTACGCAGCGCGACCTCGAAGCACTCGGGCGCGCTATCGGCGAGGACGCCGTCGAAATCGAGGACGAGAGCCTTCACCCCCCGACCTGTAGCAAGAGATCAGGAGAAGGCCGCGCAGCCCGTGGTGGTGACGGCGCACCGCTCGGAGGATCCCCGGAGCCGCCGCATCGTGTGATCCGCGGAGACGCTCCACCGACGAGAGGCGCGACACCGTCGGGGAGGGTCGAGTCGGCAGGCCCGACTGCCGATGGGTAGCCGGGAGGTCGTGTGGGTCCCCGGCCGGACGACTATGCCAGCGTCTCGCCTCTCGCGTCCTCGTTCGCGGACGACGAGCGCGCCTACCGCTTCGCCCGCATCCAGTCGGCGCTGCTCATCGTTGCGCTCGGCATGCTCGTCTTCGTCGTTCTCTACTGCCTCATTCCCCGACCCCGAGCGCAGATCGCCACCGGCGTTCTCTGCGCGGGCGTCCTCGCGTCACGCGCGTGGGCCCGAAAGCCGCCTCGTGGGGCGCTCGAGAGCCTGCCCCTGAACCTCGCGATCGGCCTCGCGAGCACCGCCGTCGTCACGAATGCCCTGTTCATCGGCGGGACCCAGACCTACATCCAGTACTACCTCTTGCTGGTGCCGGCGTTCGCAGCGTGTCTGATGAGCGTGCGCGGCACCTTTCTCTGGACGCTCGCCGCTGCGGCCGGGTTCGTCTTCATCCGCACCGCTCGCGACGCGCTGGGAATCGATCCGACGCCGCTGCACATCGACTGGGAAACGCTCGTCGGTCAGACGACGCTCGTGCTGATGGTCTTCGGCGCCGCGCTCTCGCAGTGGACGACGACCGCGAAGCACGTCGAGGGCCTGCAGATGCGCGAGGCCATGATTCGGCGCCAGGCCGCCGAGCTCGAAGCCGCTCGGGACGTCGCGCTCCGGGCTTCCGAGGTCAAGAACCAGTTTCTCGCGACCGTCAGCCACGAGATCCGAACGCCGATGAACGCGGTGATCGGCCTTGCGGACGTGGTACTCGAGACGAAGCTCGACGAAGAGCAGCGCTCGATGATGGAAACCATTCGCGGAAGCGGCGAGATGCTGCTCGGCATCCTCAACGACATCCTCGACTTCTCGAAGATCGAGTCGGGACGCATCGAGCTCGAGCACCGTGCGCTTTCGGTTCGTGACTGTATCGAGGACTCGCTCGAACTCCTCGCGTCACTCGCTGCCGAGCGGAAGGTCGAGCTCGTCTACGACCATCCGCGCAGCGCTCCGAGCTGGATCTTCGGCGACCCCGTTCGCATGCGACAGATCGTCATGAACCTCGTCTCGAACGCGATCAAGTTCACGAGCGACGGCGAGGTGATCGTGAGCGTTCGGAGCGGATCGCAGGAGGGGGAACCCGGACGAATTCGCATCGTGGTCCGTGACACGGGCATCGGCATCCCCGCCGCGCGGCTCGGCCGGCTGTTTCAGCCCTTCAGCCAGGTCGATGCGTCGACCACGCGGCGATTCGGTGGGACGGGACTCGGCCTCGCGATCACCCGCCGGCTCGTCGAGCGAATGGGCGGCGAGGTCACGGTCGAGAGCGAGCCCGGTCGCGGCTCCGAGTTCACGGTGGTCCTTCCCGCCGAAGACGCGAGCGAGGAAGCCGGCGCAGCGCGCTTCGACATTGCCGTCCTGCGCGCAAGACGCCTGCTGGCCGTCCTCCCGCATGCGGTCGAACGAGCCCTGCTCGAACGAGACGGACGCGACAGTGCCATGACGATCACGTGTACGGCGTCTCTCGACGAAGCCTGTCGCAGGCTGCGCGACGGCGAAGCGTTCGACGCCGTCCTCGTCGACGCGCGTGCCCTGCGCAAGGACGCCGCGGCGACGCTCGAAGAGGTGAGGCAGCGCTCGCGCGCGCCGCTCGTCTTGCTCGCCGGACCGGGCGAGGGATCGGACGGCGCTGCGGTCGACGAGATCGGCGTCTTCACGGTCCGTATCCGACGGCCGCTTCGCGCCAAGCGGCTCGCCGTCGCCCTCGCGGCGCTCTGGACCCGTGCCGACGAAACGCGCCCGACGACCGGGTCGGAGAATGCGACCGGCGCCGACGCGTCACGCAGATCGCTTCGCATCCTCGTCGCCGAGGACAACCTCGTGAACCAGCGCGTCGCACGTCTCATGCTCGGAAAGCTCGGCTACGAAGCGGACGTCGTCTCGGACGGGGTCCGTGCGGTCGAGGCCTTTCGGCGGCGTCCGTACGACCTCGTCCTCATGAACGTGCAGATGCCCGAAATGGACGGCCTCGACGCGACACGCGCGATCCGCACGTTCGAGACCGGCACGACGAGGTCGCGGATCGTCGCACTCACGGCCAACGCCATGGTCGAGGACCGCAAGCGCTGCAGCGACGCCGGCATGGACGACTTCCTGGCCAAGCCGCTCTCGATCGGCGCGCTGAAGGCGATGATCGAACGTCACGCGCCGGGCGGGTGAGCCCGGGGTTACCCGCCGGATCCCGCGCTCCCGTCCCAGATCTCGAGGACGGCCGCACCGCAGACCCGGTCTTCTGCGAGATCGAGGAGCGCCTCGTTCGCGTCCTCGAGCGCGTACGCCGTCGTGCGCGTCTCGAGCGGGATCTCGGCGCCGAGCCGCAGGAGCATCGCAGCGTCCGAACGCGTGTTCGACGTGACGCTTTGCAGCGTCTTCTCCTGGAACAGGTGGCGCTGGTAGTCGAGCGACGGGACGTCCGAGAGGTGGATCCCCGCGATCGCGAGCGTCGCGCCGCGATCGAGCGCCGCGAGCGCGACGGGAACCAGCTCGCCGGCGGGCGCGAACAGAATCGCGGCGTCGAGCGGGTGCGGCGGAGCGTCGAAGCTCCCACCCACCCACGCAGCCCCGAGCGAGCGCGCCAGATCCCGGTGGCCGGTTTCACGGCTGAAGACGTAGACCTGGCAGCCGCGATGGCGCGCGATCTGGATCACGAGGTGCGCCGAGCCGCCAAAGCCGTAGAGGCCGAGCCGTGCGCCGGGCTGCGCGTTCGACCGAACGAACGCGCGATGGCCGATGATGCCGGCGCACAGCAGCGGCGCGAGATCGCGCGCGCGTGGCCCGTCGGGGAGCGGGTGGACGAAGTCCTCGGGAGCGACCACGTACTCGGCGTAGCCGCCGTCGACGTCCCAGCCCGTGAAGCGCGGCGCGAGGCACAAGTTCTCGGCGCCGCGTGCGCAGAAGCGGCAGCGCCCGCACGCGCGATGCAGCCATGCCACGCCCGCGCGGGCCCCGTTCGCGAAGCGACGAGCGCCGCGTCCGGATGCCACGACACGGCCGACCACCTCGTGCCCGGGAACCAAGACCTCGCGCCGCGGCGCGAGGTCTCCCTCGACGACGTGCAGGTCCGTTCGGCACACGCCGCAGGCCTCGACCCGCACCAGCACCTCGCCGGGGCCGGGCTCGGGCTGCGGCCGATCACAGGGTCGGAGGGGCTTGCTCGCGACCGGTCCGGGAGTGCTGAGGGACATGACGCGCATCGCAGCCGGATGGCAGCCCACGACGCGCCCGCTGGCAAGCGCTACAGGCCGCGCCGCCGCAAGCCGTCGCTCGGTCGCCCGCTATGCTGCCCCTCCGTGAGAGAGCGGCTCCTGCACCTTCTCCGTCGGCTGCTGCCCTGGACGATCTCGATCACGGCGCTCGCCTACGTGTTCGGGTGGCTCACGGACTGGCGCGCGCTACTCGCGGCGATGAAGGGCGCCGACGTTCCGGCCTTCGTCGCCGTCGTCGCGATCGACAAGGTCGCGTTCTTCCTCGGCTGGAGCCTGCTGCAGGCGGAAGCCGTTCGGCGGTTCGTGCGCCCCGTACCGTACGCGCAGGTGCTCGCGGTCCGCGGCGGCTCGGAGCTCGTCCGCGCGGTGAATGGAAATCTCGCGGACGTCGCCGTCGTCGTCGGCCTCATGCAAGTGACGGGCGCCTCGCTCGCGACGATCGTCGCGGCCTCGACCTTTCCCTACTTCGGTCACATCGCCGTACTGCTGCTGCAGGCGACCGTGTCGATCCCATTGCTCGGAGGGGGAATCGCGGCGAACCGCGACGTCGCGATCGCGGTCGGCATCGGCTGGCTGATCGCCCTCGGGGCCTATCTCCTCGTCCGCTTCGCGCCCTCGATGCCGCGCGTGGCGCGGTCGTCGGCCGGAGTCTGGCTCGGCCGCGTGCGGCCTCGCGCGCTCCTGCCCTACTTCGGCTGGTTCCTCGCGCTGGCGGTCGTCGACATCGGCTTCCAGTGGCTGGCGACGCGGGCATTCGGCATCCCGATCCCGTGGCCCGTCCTCGCCGCACGCATCCCGATCCTGTACGTCGCGATCTCCGTGCCGTCGCTCGCCGGCTTCGGCCCGCGCGAGCTCACGTGGGCCTACCTGTTCTCGGAGTACGGAACGCGCGACGCGCTCGTCGCCTACGCCTTCGCGACCAACGCGATCTTTCTCGTGCTGCACGTCGTGATCGGAGTCGCGTTCCTGCCGCGAGCCATCGATCTCGTGCTGCGCATGCGAGAGGCGCGGGCTGCAGGCGTCGCGCTTCCCAACCCGCTGCTGCGCGACTCGATCGATCCGTGACCACGCGACGACGGTTCATCATGACACGACCCGTTCACGAGACGCCCGGGTGCGACGACGTCGCCCTCACGGGCCGGCACGGTCGACGAAGATGGGCGACGACCACGCGCGCTCCTGCACGGGAGCGAGACAGTCGTCGTCGAACGGCGTGCGGTAGTCGCCGAAGCACGGCTTCGTCGCGATCGGGTTGCCTTGCGCATCGAACGTCGTCCGCAGGTTCGCGCCGTTGATCGCGGGCGTCGGCTCCTGGAGCGCGCGCACGTAGTAGAGCGCGTCACGGCCAGACGTGGTGAACTCCTCGTCCTCGAACGCGACCGTGCAGCCGTTCGGGTCGGCCGGGCAGTCGAACCGCCTCCACGGATCTTCGATCAGCGGCCCGACGGCCTCGTCCCTCGCCTGCTGGGGCCGGATGCGAACGACCTCGATGCGTACGATCGGATGACGCTGGTCCGACGGGTTGTAGCACTCGCCGCGGCACAGCCGGACGAGACGCTCCGGCGAGAGCCCGCGGGTGCTGATCTCCGGACAGCCAGGCTTCTGCTCGAGCGCGCCGACGGCGCGAACACGGAAACGCGGCGTTGCCGAGAGCGTCACTTCGCTGCCCATCGGCTGCGCGCCCTGCGGGCCGTTCATCAGATCGAACCACAGCAGCATGCGCGGGCCACTCGTGGCGTAGACCTCGCGGCGCTGCATTGCGTTCCAGATGTCCTCTCGGCCGCGGCCCTGCGAGTGCACTGCGACGAGCCCGCCCGGGTACAGGAAGCTCGCGATCCGTTCGGTGTCGGCCGCCAGCAGGCCACCGAGGCCTTCGGGCGGATCGAACGGCGCTTGCGGGTCGATGGCGTCGAGGCCCAGCATCTGCCGCTGCGAGCGACGCATCACGTTGGCATAGAACGCCGAGCGCGGCCCCGTGTCCTCGGTCATCTCGCGCCGGGCATACTGCTTGTAGCCGGTTCCCGGACGAGCCTTGTGGTTGTCGCTCGACGCGACGAACCCGTACCGGAAGCGAAGCGGCCGTCCATCCGGCCCCTTCTCGTCGGGGCTCGAGAGCGCCATCGTGTACTGCACGGACTCGCGAGGCCGCAGCGCGAGGGTCGGCTTGAAGCAGTCGCGACACTGTCCGCAGTCGAGCCAGTCCTCCGCCGTCGTGCCCGGGAAGACGAGGTGCCCTCCGACACCTTGCTGCTCGAGATACAGCTCCCGTGCGCGCTGCACGCGCGACTCGCACTCCGCTGCCGGTAGATCTCCGCAGCGCTCGCGCATGATCTCGCCCGCCCGCCAGCAGCACGCGAGATGATCCTTCGTCGGCGCGGGGCAGGCTTTCTTGCCGTCGGGACCGACCGTGAATTCACGCCAGTTGCGATACTCCTCGGAGCTGCCGTGACCCGACGCGATCTCGATCAGCTTCTGCGCTCCCGGGTCGTGGTACGCACGCGTGAGCTGCTTGTCCATCGAGGTTCCGGGAGGCGTGTACAGGCCCCAGGTCGTTCCATGGGGGATCGCGAGTACGGGCAGGCCCCACTGCGCGAGCTTCTCGAACAGCACGTCGGGCGTGGGCGCGCCTTCCATGCAGTCGGCCGGGAGATCGCGCGTGCCGACGCCCTCCGGGCAGCGCGGAGCCTTTCCGATCTGCCGAACGAGCCAGCCGAAGTCCTCGTACTGGCCCCAGCCGAGCGGATCGAACCAGCGCAGGGTACGAATGCGCTCCATCCCCTGGAACAGGCTCTGTTCGGGGTTCGCCGGCATCGCGTCGATCGGCCGCGCGGGCAGCTCCTCATCGGCGAGGCCCGGGAAGATCACGCACTTGTGGCCGAAGTGGGTCTCGGGCGTGCGTCCCACCTGCGTCCACTCGAAGCCCATGAAGGCGACCATGTCCGGATTCGACGAGTCGCCCGCGAGCGCGTTGCACTGTCGCGCCGCGTCCTTCTGCGCCTTCCAGTGCTCCTGGATCACGCTCTCGGCGTGGTCGGTGTACGCAAAGAAGTCGAGCTGCGAGCAGTAGCGCGCGAAGTCGCAGGCATCGGCCGAGGGGTGAGCCCCCTCACCCGCGAACACGGGCAGCGAGAACACGAAGGCGTCGGCGGAGTACGTGGTGTGGACGTGCAGGTCGCCGAAGAGGATCTGGCCCTCACCGGAGGGCACACCGGCCTTCGTGTCGATCGCACGACGCGCGGCATCCTGCGACGCCTGCTCCTGCGCGATCGACGCTTCCGGCCGCCGCGGCCCCTCGATCGCGCCCGGCGGAACGTCGGCGCCGCCACAGGCGAGCAGCAGCCCGGCTGCGAGCGGCGCGAGCGAGAGAGAGATGCTCTGTCGCATGTCGGATCCCCTCCCGTTGCCGGTCTAATCGACGGCGGGGGGCTCCGTCAAGGAGGAAAGCTCGACGGCGCGAAGCGCGCGGCGCATTCGGTCGAACAGCGATCGGATGTCGGGATGGAGCTCGCCCACGAACATCTCGCGTGCCAGTCGTCCGGGCTGGATCGGAGCGCCGAAGGCGCGCGAGAGGGCGCCCTGCGCCGAGAGCAGGCGCTTCGCGTCGATGTCACGCAGAGCGTCCTCGTCACCGGTCGCAGGAACGAGCCGGCCGACGGCATGCGCCGTACGCGGGTGCGCACCGCGACGCAGCAGCGAGCGGCGAATCGCGTCGGGCACGAGCAGATAGCTCTCGATGTGACGCCGAGACCACGTGAAGAACTCGAGCGCCGCGCCTCCCTCTGCGACCGGAGGCGGGGTCGGTGCGTCGTCGCGATCGAGCACGCACAGCCCGCGCGCCGCGGGACAGGTGACGCGAACCGAGTCGAAGTGCTCGGCCGCCCGCTCCGGCTGGCGGCCTCCGAGGATCCTGGACGAGCGGACGACGTCCTCGGCGAGCGCAGGCGAGAGGCGAAGCGCCCACGCGCGCAGGATGTCGCGATCTCGCGGGCCTTCCACGTAGAGGATGAAGCGGGCGCGGGCCCCGGCGACCTGCTCTCCCGGTAACGGACGTGCGGCGGACACGATCTCCTCCGCGCTGCGGCGCTAGGCCTCCAGTGTCTTCTTCACCAGCTCCGCGAGCTCTCCGCTCTCGTACATCTCGCGCACGATGTCGCAGCCGCCGACGAACTCGCCACCGATGTAGACCTGCGGGATCGTCGGCCAGTTCGAGAAGCGCTTGATGGCGTCACGCAGCTCGGGATCCTCGAGCACGTTGCGCGAAGCGATCGGGACGCCGAGCAGCTCGAAGACCCGCACGGTCGCACCGGAGAAGCCGCACTGCGGAAAATCGGGCGTCCCCTTCATGTAGACCATGATCGGGTTCTCGCTGATCTCGGTCCGGATGCGCTCGAAGACCGGCTCGGACATGGCATTCCTCCTGACGGCGTGTCGTGCGATCGGGTCGGCCTGGCGCAGGATGCGAGCCCGGGCCGGAAAAGACGGTAACGCCCGCCTTTGCCGGCGCCACCGACTCGGCCTCCGGACGCGCAACCCCCATTCCGGGGTAGGCCGCGCCGGGTGCCGGGGGCCCGTCATCCCGACGGTTGATTCGGAAAAGGATGGAATGATACAATCAGCCGATGATCTCCGTCCTGGTCGCCGACGATCACAGCATCGTGCGCGAGGGCCTCGTCAGGCTCCTCGAGGCAGACCCCGAGATCAAGGTCTGCGCGCAGGCCTCGGACGGCCGCGCCGTGCTGGAGCAGACGGATCGCGAGCGGCCGGACGTCGTCATTCTCGACATCACCATGCCGCACCTCGGCGGCCTCGAGACCCTCGAGCGCCTGCGAATCGTGCACCCCGACGTCAAGGTGATCCTGCTCTCGGTCCACGGTGATCCGCCGTTCGTACAGAGCGCCGTGACGCTCGGCGCCGAGGGCTACCTGCTGAAGAACGGGCCGGCGAGCGAGGTGGTCGAAGCCGTACGCGCCGTCGTTCGCGGCGGGAGCTACTTCAGCCCGCCGGTCGCGAAGGAGATCGTCGAGCAGCTCCGGGCTCCCAACCGAAGCCTCGACCCGTTCGCGTCCCTGTCGAGCCGCGAGCGCGAGGTCTTGTACCTGATCGCCGACGGCCTCTCGGCGCGAGAGATTGGCCGGCAGCTCACCATCAGCGCCAAGACCGTCGAGGCGCACCGAACGAGCCTCATGCGAAAGCTCGGGCTTCGCAAGGCGACCGAGCTCGTGCGCTACGCGCTTCGCCACGGGCTGGTCACGCCGTAACGCGCGCATCGGCACTTCTCTTCTCCGCTCGTCTCCCGCTTCAATCCGCGACGAGCGTCGCGAGCGCTTCGACGTGCGGCGTCTGCGGGAAGAGATCGAAGCCCTCGACGTGCTCGAGGCGGTAGCCCGTGCGTACGATCTCCGAGAGATCACGTGCGAGCGTCGCTGGATCGCACGAGAGGTAGACGAGGCGACGAGCACCGAGCGTGGCCACCCGTGGCGCGAGTCCCCGCGGCAGCCCCGTCCGCGGCGGATCGAGCAGCACCACGTCGTGCGCCGTGCGGCACGCGCCGAGCACGCGCTCGACGGGCTCGGCGCGCACGTCGACGTTGTGTAGATCGGCAGCCGCGAGATTGTGTACGAGATCTGCTGCCGCCCTTGCATCGCCCTCGACCGCGACGACGCGCGTGAAGCGCCGCGCGAGGGCGAGCGTGAAGAAGCCTGCACCGGCGAAGAGCTCGAGTGCGGTCTCGCCGGCGCCAGCTTCGCGGACGACCGCGCGTGCCAGGACGTCGAGCAGCAAGGCGTTCGCCTGTGCGAAGACGCCGGGCGTCCGCTCGATCCGCTCGCCGCCCGCTGCGAGCACGAGGCGACGCGACGATTCCCCGGCGGCTCCGACGCGTGTCACTCGGACCTCTCCGCCGTCACCCGCGGCGAGCTCCCACTCGCCGTCCTCGTGCGGCGGCCGCGCCGCGAGCGCCGCGAGCGCGTCGTCGAGCGCCGGGACGAGCACCGGGCAGCGCGCCGTCGCGCACAGTGCGTTCGACCGGCGCCGGCGGTATCCGACACGTCCCCCCGCGACGACGACGCGCGTTCGCGAGCGGTATCCGTACGGTGATGGGCACGCGATGACCGGGATCTCGGCAGGCGGCGCAAGGCCGCCGATTCGCGTGAGGGCTTCACGGAGGATCGCGCGCTTCGCGGCGAGCTGCGCATCGTACGCGACGTGCTGCCACGCGCAGCCGCCGCACGAGCCGAAGACGGCGCAGAGCGGATCCGTCCGCGCGGGGCCCGACGCCAGGAGTGTCTTCACGCGGCCACGCGCAAATCGCGTGCCGCCCGGCTCGATCACGACGTCGACACGGTCGCCAGGAGCGGTGAACGGCACGAACACGACCCGGCCGCCGGTCTCACGGGCGACACCATCGCCGCCGGCCGCGAGCGCGTCGATGCGAAGCTCGACGGTCTCGGACTCGGCGATCACGTCCCGGCGCGAGGCTCGAGCAGGATCGGAACCGAGCGCTGCCGATCGCTCAGATGTCCCCAGAGCCGATCCGCGAAGCCGTACTTCGCGGCCATGCGTTCGTTGATCGCCGCGCGGGTCTTCGGGTCGTCGCTCGGCACTGCCGTGAACGAAAGCGTCTCGTCGCCACGATGGAGCGTCACCTCCGGGTATGCACGAAGCCGCGCGAGCCACTCCGTCCGCGACGAACCGGCACGAAGGTAGACCTGCCCGTTCCACTCGACGATCCAGAGCGGCGTCTCGTGGACCACGCCATCACCGCTCTTCGTCACGAGGGTCACCACCTCGCCCTCGTCGAGCGCGCTCGAAGCGAGCACGATCGCCCCGACCAACACCCCGACCGCCACCAGCAGCGCACGCATCGCCCTGTCCGTCCGCATGCCCCCGCCCCGCTGCGCGCGGGAGCGACCCCGCGCCAGGGGCTCAATGCTTACCACGAAACCCTGCCAGCGCGTACCGCTGCCCGGCGTTCTCGGAGCACGGCTGGCGCCCGGCTATCCTCGACTGGCGTACGCGCAGGAGCGCCACAGCCGTGCCGCACCCCCCCGAGCGGTCCAGCGCCGAAGGGCGCCGGGCCGACACCTCCAACGCCATCCATCCCGTCGCGGTTTCGCGCACCCGGACGGCAGACGCAGCGTGGCATCCGGGTCGCGGCGCGCAGAATCTGCGCACGGAGGGACCATGTCACCCGAGGAGACGCTTCGTCATTACGAACGCGCGCTGAGTGCGCATGACCTTCGCACCGCGATGCGTGTCGTCGCGAACGATGCCGTGTTCTGGCTGAGCGACGGAACGACGCATGCCGGAAAGGAAGGCATCTCGGCAGCGATCCGCGAGGGCTTCGAGGCGCTGAAGGGCGGGATCTTCGAGATCTCGTCGGTGCGATGGCTCGTCCGAACGGTCGCGACGGCCGTCTCCGTGTACCGGTTCCGGTGGTCGGGCGTGCGCGAAGGACGGCCCGCACGGGGCTTCGGGCGAGGAACCACCGTGCTGCTGCGCCGCGAAGGGCGCTGGCTCATCGTTCACGAGCACCACAGCCGTGGTGAGTGGAGTGTGCCGGCGCATCCCGAACGTCGTGCGGTCCCCGGTGAGCGACCTGCCGCGCATCGCGGAGCGGCGCTGGCGCCCCCGGCTGCGCACCCCGCCCCGCGCGCCTCGACCTCCCGCGCGAGCGGTCGGCGTGACTACGCTCGGCGCCTCCCACGCTCGACGAAGTCGCGAATCAGCCACTGCGCGATGCTGGCGTTGCCGGGGAACAGGCTCGGCATCTCGTCCCGGCGAAACCAGTCCGCGTCTTCGAGCTCGGCGTCACCCAAGCGCAGCGCACCGCCGGCGTAGTCGGCCTGGAAGCCCAGCATGAGCGAGTGCGGGAACGGCCACGGCTGGCTTCCGAAGTAGCGAATGGCTCCAACCTCGATCCCGCTCTCCTCGGCGACTTCGCGCCGAACGGCTGCCTCGACGCTCTCGCCCGCCTCGACGAAGCCGGCGAGGACGCTGTAGATGCCGGGCGGGAAGTGCGCGGAGCGGCCGAGGAGGATCTCGTCGTCACGCTCGACGGCGACGATGATCGCCGGCGCGAGTCGCGGGAACTGCGAGAGACGACACGCGGGACAAGTCCGCGCGCGTTCGCGCTCCTCGACGACGGTGGGCGCGCCGCAGGCGCCACAGAAGCGATGCGTCCGGTCCCACTCGACGATCTGCACGGCGCGCGAGGCGGCGTCTTGAACCTCGGGCTCCAGTCGGCCGTAGAGCGCGCGTAGATCGCGAAAGGCCATTCCGGCGGGCGGCTCGACGTCGGGAGCGATCTCGACACACCAGCAGGGTGTCTCGCCGAGCGTGCCGAGATAGTGGGTGCGTTCGGGCGTCACACCGAGCAGACCGATCGCGTCGACGGGAGCGAACGACCCCGTGACGGGCAGGAGCAGCTCGCGCCGGCGGAAGGCGAACACGAAGACCGGTCCCTGCGCCGCTGCGGGCGGTGTGAGCGCGGAACGGAACTCGCGCAGGCTGCGGGCGGCCACGCTGGCAGCGTACCGGCTGCGCCGCGGATCACGCCACGCCGGCCCTGGGTCGGTCGAGCTGACCGAGGACCTGCATCAGCATCTGCACCAGCTCCTGCGGCGGCTGCGGCTCGGGCTCCTCGACGGAGTCCTTGCACGTCTCGAACCGCAGCAGGTCGAGCTTCTCGTACTCTGCCCGAACGCGTGGCGTCAGAAGGCCGAGGCGCTTCAGGTTCGGAACGATCTTCGAGAACGTCATCTGCCTAAATCCGATCATGAAGGGCGTTCCCTTCGCCCATTCGACCCACAGGGGAACGTCCCAGCCGAGGCGCTCGAAGACCTGGTGCATGAGGAGCCGGTCGCGCAGCAGGTGCGTCGCTTCGATCACGAAATCCTCGCGGTCGCGCAGCTCACTGCTCGACAGCTCCTCGCGATACGCCTTCTCGAGCGCGAGCACGCCGAACGCCACGTGCCGTGATTCGTCGGCCATGATGCGCGTCGTGATGTCCTGGATGAGCGGCTCGCCGGCCATCATGAGCCGCATCATCCCGAAGGCTGCGAGCGCGAGCCCCTCGACCATGATCTGCATGCCGAGGAAGGTGAGGTCCCAGCGGGAGTCCACGAGGATCTGGTCGAGAAGCTGCTGGAGGCTCGGATGGACCTCGTACGAGATCCCGAGCTTCTCGGTGAGGTAGCGGTGGTAGACCTCGACGTGCCGCGCCTCGTCCATCACCTGGCTCGCGGCGTAGTACTTGGCTTCCTCCCACGGAACCGTCTGCACGATCTTCGCCGTGGCGAGGAGCGCGCCCTGCTCTCCGTGCAGGAACTGCGAGAGCATGAAGGCGTTCATGTGGAGGTTGAGGTCGAGGATCTCCTTCTCCCCGAGCGTTCGCGGCGGCTTCATGAGCTGATTCATGACCGCACCGCCACCGATGCTCGCGCGCTCGCTCATCATGCGGTCGACGTTCACGTCGGTGTCCCAGGCGAGCTCGCTGGCGTTCCAGTTGAGCGCCTTTCCCTTCTCGTAGAGGTGCAGCAGCTCGGTTCGTCGCAGCGCGTACTCCCAGTCGAAGACCGAGTCGATGGTGGCCGAGATGCGCTGATGGGTGCCGGAGCGGGGAATCGGAAGCGAGTTCCTCTGCACGTAGTCCATGAACGTCTCCTGTTCCTGCAGAATGGGTCAACGCGTTGCCGGATCGAAGCGCAGCGCGCCATCGACGCCGAGGTAAGCGAGGAAGCTGCGCGTCAGCTCGCGAACCAGTGCGGGGCGACCGAGCGCTCGCCCGGCCGCGCGCGTCTCGCCGTAGACGGCGTCCTGGAGCATGAGCGCGAGGGCGGCCTGCACGCCGAGATCGATCGCCAGCTCGGGCTGCGGGTGCGCGAACTCCGCGCGCCGGCCGAGCAGCAGCGCGCTGACGCGCTCCGACACCCGCCGCCGGAATCGCAGGGCGTCGCGCCGAAAGTCCGGGTCCTGAATGCCGCGGTAGAGGAACGCCGTGATGAGGTGGTGTCGCGCGCGCACCACCGTGACGACCTCCTCGGCGCACGCTGCGACGATCGCCGTCACGGGTGCGCGGCGCCAGCGGGCGGGATCGGCAAGAGCGTCGAGGCGCCGGCCGAGGTCGAGGAAGAAGCGCTCTTCGAGAGCCCGCAGCAGGCCGTTCTTGTCCCGGAAGCGTGCGTAGAAGCCGCCGACGGACGAGCCGGCGCGACGTACGATCTCGGGGATCGATGCGTCGGCAAGGCCCTTCTCGGCGATCAGCTCCTCGGCCGCGTCGAGGATGCGCCAGAGCGTCTCTTCACTGCGCGCCTGCTGCGGAGGCGCCACGCTTTCGAGTCGTCGCGCGTCGTCGCTCATCGCCGAACCGCTCCTCGCGCCGGGCCACGGCGTGAAACAGAATCAGAACCCGATTCTCATTCGTTAGCCGGCGATCAACGGCTTGCAAGGCGCCGACGGGAAAGACGCGCTCTTGCCGTT
>JADLGR010000050.1 GCA_020849175.1 Deltaproteobacteria bacterium | reverse complement strand
GCGTCTTCGTCTCCGGTGACATGCGACGCTACGTGCGGGAGTCGCGGCGAATCTTCGAGGTCTTCGGCCGCTTCTCGCCGCGCGTCGAAGGGCTCTCGCTCGACGAGGCGTTCCTCGATCTCACGGGCTGCGAGCGGCTGCTCGGCCCCGCGCGTGACGTCGGCGCGGCGCTGCGGCGCGCCGTTCGCGAGGAGACCGGACTCGCCGTGTCGGTCGGGATCGCCCCGTCGCGGCTCGTCGCCAAGATCGCGAGCGACCTTGCGAAGCCCGACGGGCTGCTCGAAGTGACGGCGCACGGAGTCGAGGCGTTTCTCGCGCCGCTGCCCGCGGGCCGGATCTGGGGCGTGGGCCCCGTCGCCGAAGCGAAGCTCACTGCGGCCGGTCTGCGAACGGTGGGCGATCTCGCGCGCGCCGACCCGAACCTGCTCGAGCGGCTTCTCGGCCAGCACGGGCGAGACCTCGTGCGTCTCGCTCGGGGAGAGGATCCACGACCGATCGAGCCCGATCGTGCGCCGGTGTCGATCTCCGAGGAGAGCACGTTCGACGAAGACGTCTCGGACTCCGCGCTGCTCGCAGCCACCGTGCTCACGCACGCCGAGGCGGTCGCGGGCCGGCTGCGGCGTGAGGGGCTGCGCGCACGCACGGTCGTGCTCAAGCTCACGCTCGCCGGACGGCGCCGCCCGGGACCACGCGGCTTCGATCGCATCACGCGGCGCGTGACGCTCGCGGGTGCGACGGACGACGGCGAGGCGATCCGTCGCGAGGCGTGTCGGCTTCTCGAACGTGCGGGGCTCTGCGAAGCCGTCCGCCTGCTCGGGGTCGGCGTGACGGGGTTCGAGCCGCGCGGCGCAGCGCAGCCGGGCCTGTTCGACGACGCCGCCGGAGGCACGCAGCGAGATCGCCTCAACCGCGCGCTCGACGCGATCGAGACGCGCTTTGGCCGGGGAAGCGTGGCGCGTGCCGGGGCCGCGCCGGCGCGGCGTGCCGGGCTCACGCTGCAAGTCAAGCGGGGAGAGCCGACGCCGCGAACGTGATCTCGTCCGCGTGCGCCGGGGTCGCGGAGTGCGCCGGCGCCGTCCGCGAGCCGGAGACTGTGACGCCGCCTACGCCGGCTGTGCGTGCCGCTGCACCTTCTCCCAGCGATAGACGCGCATCGGCGGGACGTTCAGCAGCTCGGTCTGCACGCGCGCCGGGCCGAAGACCTCGCGACCGAGCAGCTCGACACGGTCGCGCACCTGGTACGCGACGAAGCGTCCGCCGGGGGCGAGCACCTGGTGGACCTCGCGCACGATCGCGAGGCCGAGGCTGCGCGGCATCGTCGAGAACGGGATTCCCGAGAGAACGACGTCGGGTGCCGGAAGCCCGTGCGCGGCGAGTGCGCCGGTAATGTCTTCCGCGCTCCCGGCATGAACGATGAGGCGCGGGTCGCGGATCGATGCGGCAATCAGCCGGGCGAAGCGCGGATTGATCTCGATCGCGAGCAGCGTCGCGTCGGGACGCATGGTGCGCAGCAGCGCGCGCGTGCTGCCTCCCGTTCCCGGACCGAGCTCGACGACGAGCCGCGCGCGATCGACGCGCGCCTCGCGAACGACGCGCCGCATGAGGAATCGCGAGCTCGGAATGATCGATCCCACTTCTTTCGGCTTGCGCAAGAACGCCTGAAAGAAGGCGATGCGGTGCTCGGGAGCGGAGGGGTGTTGGCGGGGGCTGGGGCTCATGCGAACTCCTCGCAGGGTGGGCAGAAGGCCGACTTGCCCCCGGCGTTCTAGCGATCTGCGCCGCGGGGGTCAATGAGGTCTGGCAGCGGGAGCAGACCGAGCCGGAACGCGTCAATCATACACGCCATCGACGTGCCACGAACGCTGGATCCGATCGTGGCGCAGCCGCGAGACGATGCCGTCGCTCGTCCGGACGTCGTAGTGGTCGTGCGCGAAGCGCTCGCTCGACCACCAGCTCCCCGTGGTGCGCCACGGGCCGGCGCAGCCCAGAACGGCGCCGTTCGCCACGGCGCTGTGTAGCCAGTGCGGCGTTCCGCGGGAAAGACGCACCTGCGCCGCCACGGGAGGCCGCAGGGCGCGCAGTGCCTGGACGGGCGTGGCCGATGCGGGCTTCGGAGCGAGCGCTGAAGACCGTGTGAGGGGAAAAGGCTCGAGAGAGAAGGCGTCCGCGCGAAGGTCGTCGGGAAGCCCGGGCGCTCCGACGCGGCCCGCGCCGCAGAGCGATTCGAGCTCCGCGAGGGTACGGCCGAGCAGTGCCGGCGGCGGCCCTGCTGGACGGAACAGATCGAGCTGATCGGTGCGTACGGCCGTGCCGGACGTCGTCACCCCCACGCTCGCAACGGCACTGCGCGGCGGGTGCGCCTCGAGCGCGAGGCAGGCGAGGCGGAGCAGCGTTCGCAGGTCGGTGGTGGGTGCCGCGAGGCCGACGCGCCTCGCCTCGCATCCGCCCTCCGCGAGGCCGAGATCGAGGCCGAGCTCGCCGCAGGCGAGACCGCGCGCTTCGAGCCGGGCCGTGAGGCGTCCCAGCAGGGCCCTCAGGACGAAGGCGAGAGGCTCGAGCCGCTCGAGCGGGGCCTCGAGCTCGGTCGCCTCCTCGAAGCCGGCCTGCAGCGTGACCTCGATCGGGAGGTCATCGCTCTCGCCGCGGGCGAGCTTCGCGAGCCGGAGCGCCTCCGGGCCGAGGCGGGTGGCGAGCGCCCGCGCGGGCAGCCGCGCCAGCTCGCCGAGGCGTCGGATCCCGAAGCGTGTGAGCGTCTCGGCGAGATCGTCCGGTGGATCGGCGAGATCGACGGCGAGCGGCGCGAGCCAGGCAGCCTCCTGGCCCGGTGCGAGCACGCGTACGTCGCCCGGATCACCGGGGGCGCGCGCCGCCAGCAGGGCTGCGGTACGCGAGCTCGCAACGGACACGAAGGCCGGCAGCCCCAGCGCTCCGGCGCGAGCCGCGAGCGCCGTGGCGAAGCCGGACTCGGAGCGGAAGAGCCGGCCCGTCCCCGAGGCATCGAGAAAGCAGGCCGCCTCGGCGTTGTAGGCGCCCGTGCCGGGCGGAGCGCTCTCAGTTCGCGCCGAGAAGGAGAGGGCGGCATCGCGCAGCGCGTCGCGCGCCCCTCGTTCGAGGGCCGGCGCGCAGGTGCGCAGCACGAGGCCGGCGCAGAGCGTGCGTGCCTGCGCCACGCTCTGGCCCGCGCGTACGCCCTCTCGGGCTGCGGCCGTGGCAACGGACACGATCTCGGCCCGGGAGCCTGCAGCGGCGGCGATGACGAGGGGAGCGCCTGCGAGCTCGGGTTCGGCCCGCAGGCGCGCTGCGAGCGGCAGATCGGGTACGCGCAGGCAGGCTACGCGCACGGCCTCGTCATCCTGGCGTGCGCAGCGCGTCGAGACGCACGCACGCCATGCCGGCTGCCGGCTTCGAACGGCCGCGGACGAGGTCGGCCTGCGTCTCGAGACCTTCGAAGAGGCATGGCGTCCCGGAAAACCGTGCGCTCACCACGGAGAGCTCCAGCGCGAGCGTGGCGCTGGCGCCCGCGATGCGGCCGGCGGCGAGCACCACCAGCGGCGCGGAGCCGGCCTGCGCCGCTCGCAGCAGTCGTGGCCAGGCCGCGGGCGCGACGTGCGGCGGTGCGCCGGGAAGGGCCAGATCGAGCAGCACCAGCGCGAGGCCCCGGGCTTCGAGCAGCCGCTCCGTACTGCGAAGCGCGGCCGCTACGCCGGGCGCTCGTACCCAGAGCACGCGCGAGAGCGGCGCGCCGGCCGCCGCGGCGGACGCCGGGTCGAAGGCGTCCGCCGCATCGACCCAGGCCGCGAGGCCCCCGGGCCGCACGCTCGCGGCGAGCAGCGAGAGCGCCAGCGAGGTGCGACCCGACGAGGAGGGGCCCGAGATCTCCGAGAGGCGACCATACGGAAAGCCTCCTCCCAGCAGGCGATCGAGGTCTGGGATGCCCGACGGCAGGCGCGGCTCCGGCTCCAGCGACACTGCGCCACGGCGCACCTGGGATCCGAGGCGCGCGAGCACCTCGGCGAGAGCCGGACGGGGGCGGGACACACGCTGATTTTCGTATTTCGTTCGTGTTTCGTCAACCGGCGCACGGCCGCGTGTCAGCGCCGGATGCGAACCCGCGTGCCGTCGATCCTGAGGCGGCCCTCTGCGAAGAGCCGGATCGCTTCGGGAACGATGCGGCGCTCGGCGGCCTGAACACGCGCCGCGAGCGAGTCCGCGGTGTCGCTCTGCAGCACGGGCACGGCGCGCTGCAAGATGATGGGGCCGTGGTCGTACTGCGCGTCGACGAAGTGCACGGTGGCGCCGCTCACGCGAACGCCCGACGCGAGCACCGCCTCGTGGACGCGGTGCCCGTAGAAGCCCTTGCCGCAGAAGGCGGGGATCAGCGCGGGGTGCGTGTTGATCGCACGGCCGTCGTAGACGCCGCGCAGCTCGAAGAGCGAGAGGAAGCCGAGGCACGCGACGAGGCTGGGCTCGAAGCGCGCGAGCTCGGCATGGAGCGCGTCGTTGAACGCGCGGCCGTCCGCGAACTGCTTGCGCGGGACGGCGACGGCCGGAATGCCGCGCCGTCGCGCGCGAGCGATGCCACCCGCGCCGGTCTTCGAGGCGATCACGCAGGCGACGTGGACGGGCACGCGTCCGGCGTCGATCTGCTCGCAGAGATTCTCGAGGCTCGTTCCCTCGCCGGAGAGCAGCACCGCGACGCGCATCCGCGCGCTCACGCGGGGAACAGGCTCCGATGGATGCGCCGGGTCGCCGGCGAGCGATTGAGCGTGTAGAAGTGGAGGCCTGGAGCGCCGCGATCGAGCAGCTCGCGGCACTGGCGCGTCGCCCATTCGATCCCGAGCTCCATCACCTGCGCGTCGTCGTGCCCGACGGCCGCGAGCCGCGCGTCGAGTTCCGGCGGAATGCGCGCACCCGAGAGCACCGTGATGCGGCGAATGTTCGCCTCGCTCACGATCGGCATGATCCCCGGAACGATCGGCACGCCGATTCCGCGCGCGCGGGCGCGGTCGACGAAGCGGAAGTAATCGGCGTTGTCGAAGTAGAGCTGCGTGAGCAAGAACTCGGCGCCTGCGTCGACCTTCTGCTTCAAATGCTCGAGATCGGCCTCCGGACTCGTCGCGCGCGGATGCGTCTCGGGGTAGCACGCACCTCCGATGCACAGGCTCCAGCGCGTGCGGACGAAGGCTGCGAGCTCCGAGGCGTACGTGAATCCGCCCGGCGCCGGCCGGTAGTCGGGATCGTCGCGCGGCGGGTCTCCGCCGAGCGCGAGCACGTTGTCGATGCCGGCGGCGACGAGACGGTCGAGGATCGTGGCGATCTCCTCGGCCGACGACCCGACACACGTCAGATGCGCCATCGCAGTGATGCCGAGCTCGTCCTGGATGCGCGTCACCAGCTCGATCGTCTGGCGGCGCGTCGATCCCCCGGCGCCCCAGGTCACCGACACGAAGCCGGGGTCGAGCTGCTTCAGCTCGGCGATCGTTCGATAGAGGGTCGCGAACCCGGCCTGCGTCTTCGGCGGGAAGAACTCGAAGGAGACGACCGGATGCCCCCGGCCGTAGCAATCGGCGATGCGCATGGCGCGGGAGTCTATCATTGACGGCCGGCCCGGGCGCCGCGAGACTGCGCCCTCCGGAGGCAAGGATGTCCATCCTGGTGAGCGGATCTCTCGCGATCGACTACATCATGGTCTTCCGGGACCGCTTCAAGAACCACATCCTGCCGGATCGACTGCACGTCCTGAACGTCGCTTTCCACGTCCCGACGCTGCGCCGAAGCTTCGGCGGAACCGCGGGAAACATCGCGTACAACCTGCGCCTGCTCGGCGACGATCCGCTGCTGCTGGCGAGTGTGGGCAGCGACTTCGGACCGTACGCAGAGTGGCTCGACCGCCACGGCATCGACCGGCGCTTCGTTCGCACCTACGACGAGATGCTGACCGCGCAGGCGTTCATCACCACCGACCTCGACGACAACCAGATCACGGCCTTTCACTCGGGCGCGATGGAGCGCGCGAGCGATCTGGCGCTGAGCGACGTGACGGACGCCGTCACGCTCGGCATCGTGTCGCCGAACGCGAAGCAGGCGATGCTCGACGTGGCGCGAGACCTGAAACGCCGCGGCATCTCCACCGTGGTCGATCCGGGTCAGCAGCTCTCGAGCTTCACGAGCGACGAGCTCCTCGCGCTGATGGAGGGCGCGGCCGTCTACGTCGTCAACGACTACGAGTGGTCGCTCACGCAGAGCAGAATCGGACAGAGCGAGGATGCGCTGGTGCGGCGTGCGGGCACCGTGATCGTGACGCTCGGCGAGAAGGGCTCGCGGATCCTGCGCGACGGCGAGCGCGTCGAGATCCCTCCGGTTCGAGCCGAACGCGTCGTCGATCCGACCGGGTGCGGAGACGCCTACCGCGCCGGTCTGCTGCACGGGATGCAGCGCGGGCTCCCGCTCGAGGCCGCCGCGCGCATCGGAAGTCTGCTCGGCGCACTCGAGGTCGAGCACCAGGGAACGCAGGGCCTGGCGCTCGATCGGGAAGCGTTTCGCGCCCGCTACCAGCGGGAGTTCGGCGCGCGCATCTGATGGCCGCTTCCGGCAAGGCGCGTCCCAGGCTCCGAGATCTGGTCTGGTTCGCGCTCGCGGCGATGCTGCCGCTGCCGTGGATCGTCGCGCACAACTTCGAGGGGATGGGTGCGAGCCCCGAGCTGATCTCCGTGCTCGCCGGTATCGCGATCGTCGGCGGAGCATTTCTGCTCTCGTTCTCGACCGAGCTCGCCGAGCGGGACATCCCGCAGTCGCTGGCACTGCTCGTGCTCGCGCTGGTGAGCGTGCTTCCGGAGTACGCGGTCGACCTGCACTTCGCATGGAAGGCCGGCATCGACGCCAGCTACGCGCCGTATGCGGTCGCGAACATGACCGGGTCGAATCGCCTCCTGATCGGCTTCGGCTGGGCGCTGGTCGCTCTGATCGGCTCGTATCGGGCGCGCCAGAAGGAGCTCGAGCTCGATTCGCGGCAGGGTCTCGAGCTGCGCTTCCTGCTGCTGGCGACGGTCTACTCGTTCATCATTCCACTCGACGGGACGATCTCGCTCTTCGACGGCGGCTTCCTGCTGCTGATCTTCGTCCTCTACGTGAAGAGCGCCATGCAGGGCGGCGCGGACGAAGTCGAGCTGCGCGGTCCGCCGGCCCTGATCGATCACCAGTTCGGCGATCTCGGCCGCCGCCTGTGGTCGCTGGTCATGCTCGGCTTCGCGGCGTACGCGATCTACGTCTCCGCCGAGCCGTTCGCCGAGGGCCTCGTCCACGTTGGACGCAACCACGGCTACGACGAGTTCCTGCTCGTCCAGTGGGTCGCGCCGCTGGCGTCGGAGTCGCCGGAGTTTCTGATTGCCGTGCTCTTCGCGTGGAAGGGCCGGGCGAGCGTCGGCATCGGGGCGCTGGTGTCGTCGAAGGTGAATCAGTGGACGCTGCTCGTGGGCGCGATCCCGATCGCCTTCGCGATCTCGTCGGGCGGGCTCCACGGCCTGCCGCTCGACGCGCGGCAAACGGAGGAGCTGATTCTCACGTCGGCGCAGTCCCTTCTCGCGACGATCCTGATCGCCGACATGCGTTTTGGCCGTAACGAGGCATTGCTTCTCGCAGCGCTCTTCTTCGCGCAGCTCTTCTTTCCGAATCCGGAGGTGCGCTGGGGCTTCACGTTCGCCTATCTGCTGATCTCGGTCGCGCTCCTGCTGCGGGCGGGCAGTGCGCGGCGGAACGCCTTCTTCGCGCTCCTGCGGCCGTCGGGCTTCCTGCCGCGCGCACCGGGACGCGGGTGACGGGCGGTGACGTCGAGGTTGCGATCGTCGGTGCGGGAATCGTCGGCCTCGCGGCGGCCGCGGCGCTCGCTCGCCGCGGCCGATCGGTGGTGGTCCTCGAGCGGCGCGAGGCGATCGCACGGGAGACGACGAGCCGTAGCAGCGAGGTCGTCCATGCGGGCCTGTACTACCCGCCCGGCTCGCTCAAGGCGACGCTGTGTCGGCTCGGACGCGAGGCGCTCTACGCGCGGTGCGAGCGCCTGCGGCTCCCGCACCGGCGCCTCGGCAAGCTCGTAGTCGCCACACGGCAGGAGGAGGTCTCCCCCCTCGAGGCGCTCGCGCGGCGGGGCGCCGAGAACGGCGCACCGGGCCTCGCTCTCGTGAGCGGACGTGAGGCAGCGAGGATCGAGCCCGCCGTTCGCGCCGTCGCCGCGCTGATCTCGCCGGCGACGGGGATCGTCGATGCGCATGCGCTCGCGACCTCGTATCTCGCCGAGGCCGAGGCGCACGGCGCGGTGCTTGCGCTTCGCACGGAGGTCGTCGGCATCGACGCCGGGAAGGGCGGGTTTCGAGTCGAGGTCACCGGCGCCGAAGGCGCTCGGACGACTCTCTCCTGTGTCGGCCTGGTGAACGCCGCAGGTCTCGCGGCGGACCGCGTCGCGGCGATTGCGGGCGTCGACGTCGACGCCCGCGGCCTGCGACTTCACCCGTGCAAGGGCGACTACTTCTCGCTCGCCCCCGGCGCGGCGCTTCGGCTCTCGCACCTCGTCTATCCGATTCCCGAACGCGCGGGGCTCGGCATCCACGCAACGCTCGACCTCGCCGGGCGTATTCGCTTCGGGCCCGATGCGGAGTACGTCTCTTCGCTGCGCTACGACGTCGATGCGACGAAGGCGGAGGCCTTCGCCGACGCGGTGGGCCGCTACCTCGCGCCGATCGACGCCCGCAGGCTCGTACCCGACACGGCCGGAATTCGCCCGAAGCTCGCGGGCCCGGGCGAGGACTTTCGCGACTTCGTGATCCGCGAGGAATCCGAGGATGGGCTGCCGGGGCTCGTCAATCTCGTCGGAATCGAGTCGCCGGGGCTCACCGCTGCGCACGCCATCGGCGAACGCGTGGCGGATCTGCTCAGCGCGCTCTGACGCCTTCGAGCCACGCGACGGCGGTCGCCACGTTGTCGCCCGAGCGGCGGCGGCGATGCGCATCGAGCGCGGCCTCGATCACGCCGCGCGCGAGCGCGCCAGCGCGTTCCGCGGCCGCCTGTTCGGCCGCGGCGATGAGCGCGGCGGCGACGGTGTCCTCGGGCTCGTCGACGCCGACCCCGCGCTCGCTCAGGCCGTCGGTCGCGAGAACCAGCGCTTGCGTTCCGGCGAGACGCTCGTCGCCCATGCGGCACTTGTTTGCGAGGCTCTGCTCGGTCTCCTCGGTATGACCGAGAAAGTGCGTTGGCCCATCGTTCGAATCGTGGTGTGCGTGGGCGAGGTCGAGAACGCCATTCGCGAGATGGAAGACGTGGCTGTCGCCGATCGAGGCCCAGCGGAGGGCTCCCTGCGCGGGCTCGATGCGCGCGAGCGCGAGCGTCGTTCGCGAGTGGCGGCGGCCGCCACGCGTCGCGCCGGCGCGAATGCGCGAGTTCGCCTCGACGAGCGCTTCGATCACTCGCTCGTGCCACGTTTCCCCGGTGCTCGCGGGAAGACGCGCGGCCCAGTCGCGGACGGTCTCGAGTGCGACTTCCGCCGCCTCGTAGCCGCCGTGGCCGTCCGCCACGGCCAGCAGCAGCGTCGCGTCTCTCGCGACGAGGAGCGCTGCGTCCTCGTTCGGATCCGTGTGGGCGTAGCGCTTCGGCGCTCCGCCGATCGAGAGCGCGATCGCGGCGTCGTCCTGCGTCTGCAGCGCGATCTCCGCGAGCCCATGATGCTCGCGGCCGCGCAGAAACCACTCGCTCACCGGCTCGGCCGCGCCGTCGGCGGGAGCGGATTGGAGGCGAAGGCGAGCTCTTCGACGGGCTGGCCTCCGAGCAGGTGCTCGGTGAGGATGCGCTCGAGCGCCGCGGGCGTACAGCCGCGATACCACGTGCCCTCCGGGTACACGACCGCGATCGGACCGTCGCGACAGATCTGGAGACACTGCGCCTTCGAGCGGTAGGCGCCGCCCTGCTCTGCGGCGAGGCCGAGCTCGCGCAGCCTGCGTTTCAGGAACTCCCACGAGACGAGTGCCTCCGCCTCGGGAGCGCAGTCGGGGCCTGTGCACAGGAAGATGTGGCGGCGGTACCTTCCGATGCCGCGCAGCCGGGCGATCGGCTCGAGGCCTGCGCGGCCGGCTTCTCGCGCGGGGGCGTCCGCGGCGTTCGGGTCGGAGTTCTCCATTCCTGCGCCTAGTATACCGGCGAAGCAGGGGAGGGCCGGATGACGGTGGACGCAGTGCTGGTCGGCGGCGGCAATCGTGGCCGCTTCACCTACGGCGGCTATGCGCGCCAGCACCCGGACCGACTGCGGATCGTCGCGCTCGCAGAGCCGGTCGCAGACCGGCGTGCGGCGATCGCGGCCGAGCACGGCCTCGAACCGGACCGCGTGACCGCGGACTGGCGCGCCCTGCTCGCGCGACCGGCGCTGGCGCCGGTCGCCATCGTCGCGACCGGTGATACCGAGCACGTCGAGCCCGCTCTCGAGGCCCTCGCGCGCGGCTATCACGTTCTGCTCGAGAAGCCGATCGCGCCCGACCCCGCCGACTGCCTGCGCGTCGTCGAGGCCGCCGAGCGGGCGGGGCGGATGCTCCAGATCGGACACGTTCTTCGCTACACCAGCTTCTACGAACGGGTGCAGGCGATCGTCGCGAGCGGCAGGCTCGGCGAGATCGTGACGCTCGACATGAAGGAGCACGTGGCGCACTGGCACCTCACGCACTCCTACGTGCGCGGGAAGTTCCGCAACCGGCGAATCGCGGCGCCGATCGTGCTGGCGAAGACGTGTCACGACCTCGACCTCATGGCGTGGATGGTCGGTCGGCCGGCGCGTCGCGTCGCGTCGTTCGGATCGCTCTCTCACTTTCGCTTCGACCACGCTCCGCCGGGCGCTCCGGAGCGCTGCACGCAAGGCTGCCCGGCGCAGGAGCGCTGCCCCCACGATGCGGTTCGCTTCTACCTCGGCCCCGATGACGCCCTCGCGCGGATCTGGCCGTGGACCGATCTCGGCCTCGACCCGTCACGCGAAGCGCGGCGCGGTGCGCTCGAGAGCGGCCCGTACGGCGTGTGCGTCTACCGCTGCGACAACGACGTACCCGACCACCAGGTGCTCGCGCTCGAGTTCGAGGGCGGCATCACCGCGACCTTCACAGTCCAGGGGCTCGCGACGCACGAGCGCAGAACGATCCGCATCAGCGGGACGCTCGGCGAGCTGCGCGGCGTGTTCCAGGAAGGGGTGATCGACGTGACTCGCCACGGCTCGCTCGAGACCGAGCGCCACCGGGTGGAAGCCTCGATGGCCGGCCATCTGGGAGGCGACGTGGGGCTGCTCGGTCATTTCACCGACGTCGTCATGCGCGGCGCCGCAGACGAGGTGCGTGCCTCGGGACGCGTCTCGCTCGAGAGCCATCTGATCGGCTTTGCGGCCGAGCAGGCGCGGCTCGAGGGGCGCGTGGTCGAGATGGACGCCTTTCGCGCGAAGGTTGCGCGAGACGCATGCGCCGCGTGAAGAGCGCTTCGGACGAGCGACTCGCCAGGCTCCTGCTCGTGCTCGGCATTGCCGCGGGGGTCGGCATGACGGCCCTCGGACTGCTTCGCGAGGGCGGTGCGAGCGGTAGGCTTCCCGACGGGGTCGTCGCACTCGTCGATGGCGAAGCAGTGAGCGCCGAGGCCTTCGCGCAGATCGAAGCCGCGGTCATCGCAGAGCGGAAGGGCGCTCCGCTCGACGAGACGCAGCGACAGCGGCTGCTCGATCGTCTCGTCGACGAGGAGCTGCTCTTGCAGCGTGGGATCGAGCTCGGGCTCGCGCGGCACGAGCCCTCGGCGCGGCGCGCCATCGTGTCGGCCGTGGTGGCGACCATCACCTCCGACGCCGAGACCTCGGAGCCCGACGACGAGACGCTGCGCCGCTTCTACGCTGACGAGGGGGATCGCTTTGCGAGGCCGGGCCGCGTGGACGCGCAGGCTCTGTTCGCGAGCACGGTGACGCGTCCCGAAGCGCAGGCCTTTCAGCGCGCGGCCGAAGCCGCGCGCCGGCTTCGTGCGGGCGAAGACTTCGCCGCGGTGGATGCGGCGCTCGGAGATCCGCAGACGGCGCCGCTCCCCGGCGGATCGCTGCCGCTCGAGACGCTGCGACAGTACCTTGGTCCTTCGGCCGCGCAGGCCGCAGCGACGCTCGCGCCGGGAGAGATCACGGATCCCGTACGCGGCGGATCGGGGTACTACGTCGTGCGGCTCGTCGCGCGCGGCGGAGGCGAGAAGCCGCCCTTCGACGACGTGCGGCAGGAAGTGCGAGCCGAGTGGCTGCGAACGCAGGGCGAGCGCGCGCTCGGCGACTATCTCGAGGGTCTGCGGGAGCAGGCGGACGTGAAGACGCGTCTTCCTCCGCCTGCGGCCCGTGAGAAGAAGGCGGCTCCGTGATCGGCCGGGGCGTGGGGCGTGGCGTCGTTCAAGCGCTCGCGGCGGCGTGGCTCGCCGGATTCGCGCCGGACGTCGCGCGTGCACACGGGCGTTCGACGTCGCTCTCGTCGTTCGAAATCGAGATCGGCCCGCCGGTTCGCGCCGAGATCCGCGTCCGCTCTCCGATGACGGACCTCCAGCGCGTCATCCCCGAGATCGCTTCGCTCGCACCGACGCGTGCAGGCCCCGGCCCCGAGGCTCTCGGATGGATCGATCGCTACCTGCAGGAGCACGTCGTGCTGCGATCGGGAGGCGAGCCCTGTGTCGTCGTCGGTCCCGCGACGCCCGCCGTCACCAGCGATCCGACACACGTCGGACGCGCGTGGCGAGTGCTGTGCGAGCGGACGGGAGCGCTCTCGATCGAGAGCACGGCCTTCTACGAGGCCGTGCCGGGACACCTTCACCTGGCGCGGGTTCGCTTCGCCGGGAGCCCGCCGGTCGAGCAGGTGCTCGTGCAGTCACGGCCGCGCGCACCGATCGAGGCGTCCGGCGCGGCGACCCCCGCCGCCGGCTCGGACCTGCTCGACTACGCGAGGCTCGGCGTCGAGCACATCTTCACGGGCGCCGATCACGTGTGCTTCGTCCTCGCACTGCTCCTCGTCGGCGGAACCCTCGGCGAAGTGGCGGCCGTCGTCACGGGCTTCACGGCTGCGCACAGCGTGACCCTCGCGCTCGGCGTTCTCGGTGTCGTCCGGCCTGGGTCGGCGACGGTGCAGGCGCTCATCGGGCTCTCGATCGTGATCGTCGCGCTCGAGAACTTCTTCGAGACGGCCGGCGCATCGACCCGACGGCTCGTTCGCGGCAGCCTCGTCCTGCTGCTCGCCGGAGCGATCGGCGGAGCGATGGTTGGAAGGGTCTCCGTGCCCGCGCTCGCGCTGGTGGGGATCGGCGTCTTCTCGTTGTGCTACTTCGCGCTCCTCGCGCGAAGCGCACGGCCCATGCGCCTGCGCTGGATCGTGGCGTTCGTCTTCGGTCTCGTCCACGGCCTCGGATTTGCGAGCGTGCTGGCCGACGCGGGTCTCGAGCCCGGGCGGCTCGCGCACGCGCTGCTCGGCTTCAACGTCGGTGTCGAGCTGGGGCAGCTCGCGATCGTCGCGGCGCTCTGGCCCGCGTACCGCCTGCTGCTCGCGAGCGGTCCTCGCGCTCGGCCGGTCGCCGTGCAGATCGGATCGGCAGCGGTGCTCGCGGCCGGGCTGTTCTGGTTCCTCACGCGCGCGATGGGAGGCGCCGGATGACGGAGAGAAGACCGCGCGTGCGCGCGGCGAACGAGGTCCGGCCTGCGGACCTCGTGCTGAGTCTTTGCCATGAGGTCGCAAACATCCTCGCGGGAACGAGGCTCGCCTTGCACCTCGTTGCGAAGGGGCTCGTCGAGGGAGACTTCTCGGAGTCGGCCGCGCGCATCGAGGCCGAGACGACGCGCGCCGGCGCCTATCTGGGTCAGATGCGGCCGCTGCTCGAAGAAGGCCCCTCGCCGCGGCCGCGCATCGCCGCGTCCGAGGTGCTCAGCGTCCTCGAGCGCAGCCTCGGCCGGGCGGCGGGAGGCCCTCCCCAGCTCTCGATCCGCTTGCCTCGCAGCGTTCCCGACGTACGCGTCGACCCCGACGCGCTCCACCACGTGCTCGTCGCGCTGGTACTGTCCGCCGCCGACGTCACGTCACAGCGGAATCGGGTGCGCGTGTCGGCGCATCGCAGCGGCGCGCGCGTCGTGTTCCAGATCGAAGACGACGGAGGCGTGCTCGAGGCCGGTCCGGCGCCGGGTCAGGTGCCGCGCCGCGGGCGTCCGCTCGTCCTTGCCGCGGCGACCGTGATCGTGCGAAGGCAGGGCGGTCGCATGAGCGCGCTGCCGCGCCCCGCGAAGCGGGGCACCTGCATACGGATCGAGCTGCCGGCGGCACGTGCGATCGCGTCACGGACCGGACAGCCCCGTGCGCGTCGAGCGCCGCGCGGCTTCGCCCGCTCGGGGAGCGTGCGCTAGGGTCTGCGCCGCCATGCGCCGCCCCCGCAAAGAAGTCCGCAATCTCGCGATCATCGCGCACGTCGATCACGGCAAGACGACGCTCGTCGACGGCTTGCTGCGCCAGACGGGAACGTTCCGCGCCAATCAGGCCGTGACCGAGCGCGCGATGGACAACGAGGACCTCGAGCGCGAGCGAGGCATCACCATCCATTCGAAGAGCACGTCGGTCGAGTTCGAGGGCGTACGCATCCATCTCGTCGACACGCCGGGCCACGCGGACTTCGGCGGCGAGGTGGAGCGCGTGCTCGGCATGGTCGACGCCGTGCTGCTGCTGGTCGACGCCGTAGAGGGCGTCATGCCGCAGACGCGCTTCGTGCTCGGCAAGGCGCTCTCGCACGGGCTGCGACCGATTCTCGTGGTGAACAAGATCGATCGCCCGGAGCAGCGGGCGCGCGCGGTGGTCGACGAGGTCTTCGACCTGCTCGTCGAGCTCGGCGCCAGCGACGAGCAGCTCGATTTTCCGGTCGTCTACGCGTCGGCGAAGGCGGGAACCGCGACGCTCGATCCGGAGCGGCCGGGGCGAGATCTTCGTCCGCTTCTCGACACGATCCTCGCCGAGGCGCCCGCGCCCGCGGTCGACGAGGACGGTCCGCTCCAGTTCCAGGCGGTGACCCTCGGCTACGACGAGTTCCTCGGACGCCTCGTGATCGGTCGCGTCGAGCGTGGCGTTCTGCGACGCAGTCAGACGGCGGTGCGCGTTCCGGAGAGCGGCGTTCCGGAGTCGTTCCGCGTGACGAAGCTCTTCGGCGCACGAGGTCTCGAGCGTGTCGAGATCGACGAAGCGAGAGCGGGCGACGTCTGCATCATCGCCGGCGTCGACTCGATCGACATCGGCGACACGATCTGCGATCCGGCGGCCCCCGAAGCGCTCCCGCGCATCGGGATCGACCCGCCGACGATTCGCGTGCGCTTCTGTGTCAACACCTCGCCCTTCGCGGGTCGCGAGGGGCGTTTCGTGACGAGCCGGCAGATCGCCGACCGGCTGCGGCGAGAGGCGCTCGGGAACGTCTCGATTCGAATCGCACCCGGCGAGACGAGCGACACCTTCGACGTCGCGGGCCGCGGAGAGCTGCAGCTCGGGATCCTGATCGAGACGATGCGACGCGAGGGCTACGAGTTCGCCGTGTCGCGGCCGGAGATCATCGTCCGCGAGATCGATGGACGAGCCTGCGAGCCGGTCGAGGACGTCGTGGTGGAGGTGCCGGAGGCGTACGCCGGTGCGGTTCTCGAGAAGCTCCCCGTTCGCAAGGGACGTCTCGTCACGATGGAGAAGCGCGGCGCGCAGGTGGTGATGCAGTTCGTCGTTCCGAGCCGCGGTCTGTTCGGCTACCGAAACGAGTTTCTGACCGACACGCGGGGCGAGGGCGTGCTGCACCGCACCGTTCGTGGCTACGAGGCGTTCGCCGGCGAGCTTCCGCGACGTACCGTCGGTGCCATCGTGTCGAGCGAAGCCGGCGACACGACGGCGTACAGCCTGTTTCACATCCAGGAGCGATCGACGCTCTTTCTCGGGGCGGGCGTCCCCGTCTACGAAGGGCAGGTCGTCGGCGAGAACCGCCGTCCCGGCGACCTCAACGTCAACGTCGTCCGGGCCAAGAAGCTGACCAACATCCGCGCGGCCGGCAAAGACGAGAACACGGTGCTCTCTCCGCCGCGACGTCTCACGATCGAATCGGCGCTCGAGTGGATCGAGGACGACGAGCTGCTCGAGGTGACACCGCAGTCGCTGCGGCTTCGAAAGCGCGAGCTGTCGGCGAGCCGCCGCAAGCGCTGAGGAGGACTCGCCGTGCCCCTGCGCCCGTCGCTTCGTCTCTCGGACGCCGAGAGGGCAGCCTGGGAAGACGATGGGTTCTTCCTGCGCGAGCGTGCGTTCTCGGAGGACGAGCTGTGCGACCTTCGCGCAGCGGCCGAGCGCGTGGTCGCCATTGCGATGCGGGAGGCGTCGCAGCCGAGCGCCGACTACACGATCGATGGCAACCGGTATCTCGAGGCCGGCGGCGCGACGATCCAGCTCGAGCATCGCGCCGGCTCCGCAACGGTGCGCGTGATCGAGCCGTTCCACCACCTCGACCCGCGATTCGACGCGGTCCTCGACGACCCGCGGATCACCGAGCCGATGCGCGATCTCGTGGGGCAGGAGCAGATCGCGCTCTTCACCGACAAGCTGAACCTGAAGCGCCCGCGCGAGGGATCGGGGTTTCGGTTCCATCAGGACTCGCCGTACTGGGCCTTCGACTGCACGCACCTCGACCAGCTTCCGAACGTGATGGTGCTCCTCGACGACGCGTCGCCCGAGAACGGCTGCCTGTCCGTCGTGCGTGGAAGCCATCGCAAGGGCCTGCTGCCCGGGCAGGAAGGGCAGGGAACGCTCGGCCCGCTGTTCACCGATCCGAGCGCCTTCGACGAGCGGCTCGCGGTGCACGCCGCGGCACCGGCCGGAAGCCTGCTGTTCTTCAGCCCGCACACGGTTCACGGCTCGAAGCCCAATGGGTCGGATCAGCCGCGACGGGTCTTCGTGCTGACGTATCAGCCCGGTGGGCACCGAACCTTCAAGAAGGACGTGACGAGGGACGTGGCGTAGGAGCGGAGCGTCCAGCGAATCGAGAGAGCGGGAGCGGAGGAATCCGCCATGGAAGCGAGCGAGCGACGCGCGGTTCTGATCCTGGCCGACATCAGCGGCTACACGAAGTTCATGGTCGCCAATCAGCTTGCGGCGGTACACGGCCAGCAGGCCATCACGCTCCTCATCGAGACGATCCTTCGGGAGGTCGACATCCCGCTGATCCTTCACGCGATCGAAGGCGACGCGGTGTTCCTCTCCGCCTCTCACCCGGGGGACGAGGAGGGCTGGCGCGAGGTGCTCGCGGAGGTGCGCATCAAGCTGCCGCGTTTCTTCGAGGTGTTCCTCGAGGGCATCGTGCGAACGGCGGAGGCGACGCCTTGCAAGTGTGCGAGCTGCCAGCACCTCGAGGAGCTACGGCTCAAGATCATCGTGCACAGCGGCCGTGCGGTGTATCACACCATCGCGGGGTTGCCGCAGATCGCTGGCACCGACGTGATTCTCGCCCATCGCCTGCTGAAGAACTCGGTCCCGAGCAACGAGTATCTGCTGATGACCGACGCCGCCTACGACGACATCGGCCGCGAGATGCAAGGCGAGTTTCTGCCCGGGGAGGAGCACTGCGAAGGGTTCGGAGCCGTACGCACCTGGGTGCACCTGATGGGACCGGCCCGCGAGCAGGCGCGCGACGCCCTGTACGCGAAGTCGGACGCGGCGCTCGCCGCGGAAGGACGTCGCTACGCGCGGTGGGCCGTGCGTTCCACGTTCGGAGCGCTGGTCGAGCAGTGGAAGCATCCCGCCGTGCGCGTGCCATGGTGGAAGCAGATCGCGTTCACGGCCGGCCACTTGCTGAAGGCGCCGCTCTTCTTCGCCGTGGCGAAACGCGAGGGCACGCGCAACCTCGTGGGCCGACGCAGCGCGCGGCAGCGGCAGTAGCGCCGGACGACGTGATGGACCGCTGCGGCGGATCAGCGGGCGATCATCTCGCCAAGACGGCGCACCATCCCTTCGATGCCGGTCGCGATCTGCGGAAGCGACGCATCGCACATGTATGCCGGTGTCGAGAGCACCCGCTGCTCCTCGTCGGCGACGAAGGAGTCCGAGAAGCACTCGACGTGGCGCGCGCCCATCTTCTCGACCGCTTCGGCCGTCGCGGGATCCTTGCCGATGGTGAGGCGAGCGCCGGGGATGAGGCGGGCCGCGAGGGTCGGTGCGATGCACACGAAGCCGATGGGCTTCCCCTGCGCGTGCGCGTCCCGGATGAGCTTCGCGACCGACGGCTCGACGGTGCAGTCGGGGCCGGTGACGGCGAAGTCGCACAGGTTCTTCGCGGCGCCGTAACCACCGGGAATCACGAGGCCGCTCAGCTCGGAGGCCTTCGCGGCGCTCGTTGCGCGCACCTTGCCGCGGGCGATGCGAGCCGCCTCGCGGAGCACGTTGCGGTGCTCGCCCTTCACGGCTTCGCCCGTCAGATGGTCGACCACGTCACGCTGCTCGACGTCGGGAGCGAGGCACTCGTAGTCGATTCCGGCCTTCTCGAGCGCGAGGAGCGTGAAGACGGCCTCGCGGATCTCGGCGCCGTCGCGGTGGCCGCAGCCGGCGAGAATCACGCCTACCTTTGCCATGGATTCCTCCTGTCTCGCGAGACGTCGAATCCTATCAAACTCGGCGTGCGGGTGAGACGATCCGTGACGAGCGCGGGGCGGCGTTCCCTGCCTATCATGGAATCTCGGTCCTCCGCGCACCCGAGCAGCGATCCGCACGAAGGAGCCCTTCTTCATGAGCGTCGACTCCTTCTCTCGTAGCGAGGTTTCCTTCGAGAGCGGAGGGCTCCGCTGCGCGGCGTGGCTGTACCGTCCGGCCGGGTCGGCGCCGCACCCGTGCGTGGTCATGGCGCACGGCTTCGCAGGAACGCGCGAGGTTCGTCTCGACGCGTACGCGGAGCGCTTTGCCGCCGCGGGCTTCGCGGCGCTGGTCTTCGATTACCGGCACTTCGGAGCGAGCGAAGGCGAGCCGCGCCAGCTCCTCGACATCGAGAAGCAGCTCGCCGACTGGCGTTCAGCGATCGCGTGGACGCGTGCGCTCGCCGAGATCGACCCGGAGCGTGTCGCCATCTGGGGCACCTCGTTCTCCGGCGGGCACGTCCTCACGCTCGGCGCAGAGGATCGCCGTCTCGCGGCGGTCGTCGCGCAGGTTCCCTACTGTGATCCTCGCGCCGCTTCGGGGTCCGCGTCACAGATGCTTCGCCTGCTCGGAGCGGGTCTGCGCGACGCCGTGCACGGCATGCTCGGTCTCGCGCCGCACGAGATTGCGGTCGTCGGCGTGCCCGGATCCCTCGCCGTCCTCACCTCGCCCGACTCGATGCCCGGCTACCTCGCGCTCTCGCCTCCCGGCGGCCTCTGGCGCAATGCCGTCGCGGCGCGGATCGTCCTGCAGCTCCCGCGCTATCGGCCGCTCGGAGCCGCGGCGCGGATCGAGTGCCCGCTGCTCGTCTGTGTCGCCGAGCAGGACGTCGTGACGCCGCCCGGCCCGGCCATGGAGGCCGCCGCACGAGCGCGGCGCGGCACCTCGAAGCGTTACCCGTGCCAGCACTTCGAGATCTATCTCGGTGCGCTCTTCGAGGAGGCCGTTGGCGATCAGGTCGCTTTCCTGCGCGAGCACGTGGCCCCGAAGACCCGTTCCGCGACGCTGGCCTCGCCGTAACCCGACCGGAGAACGACACGGGATATGCGCACGGTCATGCCCGTGCGCGACGCCTTCCGTGATAGGGTCCGCCGATGTCTTCGGACCGACTCTCGACCGGCCAGATCATCGGCTATTCGCTCCCGGCGTTCGGCACGGCGATGGTGCTGCTCAGCGTGGGGGTGTACCTCCCGAACTACTACACGGACGAGCTCGGTCTCTCGGCTGCGCTGCTGAGCTGGGTGCTGATGGCCGGCCGGCTGTGGGATGCCGTCACCGATCCGGTGATGGGGCATCTCTCGGATCGCACGCGTTCGCGCTGGGGGCGGCGAAGACCGTACTTCCTCGTCGCAGCCGTCCCGCTCTGGGCCGTGTTCTACTTCACGTGGTCGCCCGCAGCCGGGCTCTCGCCGGGGGAGCTCTTCACGTATCTGCTGGTCTGCTACCTCGTGCTCTTCACGTTCTGGACCGTCTTCTGGATTCCATACATCTCACTCGGGATGGAGCTGACGTCGGACTATCACGACCGAACGCGGCTCTTCGGCCTGCGGCAGGGCTTCTATCTCGTCGGGACTGCGGTGGGAATGCTCGCACCCGAAGCCTTTGCGAAGGCGGCGGGCGGGCCCGCGGCGGGCTATCCGATGATGGCGTTCATCTTCGGCGGCGTCTCGTGTCTGCTGATCCTCGTCGCCTTCATGCGGGTTCGTGAGCGGCCCGAGGTGGCGCAGGCCGGATCGTTCCCGTTCTTCGAGGGCCTGCGGATCACGTTCCGCAACCGCGCATTCGTCGTCCTCATGTTCG
>JADLGR010000049.1 GCA_020849175.1 Deltaproteobacteria bacterium | reverse complement strand
GATCTCGACGCGCGTGTCGCGGTCGTTCATGCCGGGGTGGCGAATCCCGAAGGTCGGGCCGAGGTACGGGTAGTCGCCGACGAGCCCGAGCGGATTGAGGGGCGTCGCGAGCACGTTGCGGTGCCCGATGCCCCCTTCGAACTGGTAATCCTCCCACGCGTGGTACATGACGACCTGTCCCGGGCGAAGCGCCGGCGAGAGCTTCACGCGGACACGGAAGCGGCCGACGTCGTTCGAGACCTCGACCCGGTCCCAGTCGGTGAGGCCGCGCGCGCGAGCATCCTCGATGGCGACGTAGAGCGCGGGCTCGCCCCGTTGTAGCCGCAGCATCATCGTGTCGGCGCGCTGGAGCGAGTGGATGCTCCATCGCGTGTGACCGCCCGTCATCTGGAGCGGGTATTCGCCGCCTGCCCGAGGCGGCTCCTTGAACGTGGGTAGCGTCTCGCCGAGCTCGAGGTACCAGTCGTGGTCGATGTAGAACTGGACACGTCCCGTGAGCGTTGGCCACGGCTTCTTGTCGCGGACGTGCCAGAGGTACGGCGTGATCGGCTCGCCGTCGGCCCAGTCGGTCGCGGACGACGCGTTGATCGGCCCGCGGCCGAGCGACGTGACGCGCGCCCAGCCGCGGCTCGTCGCGGCCTCGAAGCTCGTCGTGTCGAGGTTCGTCGCGTTCTCGACGAGACCACGCGCGAACTTCTCGGCGTCCTTCGGGCCGAGCTCGCCGTCGCGCGAAAGCCGATCGTACGCCGTGTCGAGTCGCTGCACGTCTCCTCGCCGGCCGGTGAACTCGGAGATGCCGCGCGCCTTCGCCCGCTCCTGCACTTTCGCCGTGAGAAGACTCGCGATCTCCCACTCGTCCTTTGCATCGCCGATGGGCTCCGTCACGGCCTTTGCCGCGTGCACCAGCAAAAACTGGTTGACGAAGCTCGACGCGTTGGCCTTTTCGTACGACGCAGCGACCGGTAGGACGTAGTCCGCAAAGAGCGCCGTCGAACTCATGCGAATGTCGGTCACGACCACGAGATCGAGCTTCGGCCACAGCACCTCGCGGAGCCGGTGCGCGCCGCGAACGCGGCGCAGCGGGTTGCCCGCCATCACGAGGAGCGCGCGCGGCCGCTTCTCGGGAGCCGGCTCGACGAGCTGCCACTTCTTCTCGAGCGCCTCGCTCACGTACTCGCGAACGCCGCGCGGAAGCGTCGGGTCCCACGGACCAGCCGAGACGTCGATCACGCCGCCGTGGAGCTGCCAGAAGAGCGTCGCGCTCGACATGCCCTTCGTCTCGACGAAGCTCTCCGAGAGTGCGCGGATCACCTCGCGCGGCGGAGGTCGTCGGAGCAGGTGGTCGCGGAGGATGACCGCCGCCCAGCGCCGCTTGAACTTCGCGCCGGGCGTGAGCAGCCCGCGGGTGTCGCCGAGAATGGGGCCGTGCCCGTCGGCGACGAGGTTCGAGATGGCTGCGTAGCCCGCGCCGCGGCGGCCGAGGTGCCCGGCCAGAACGAAGACGAGGATCTGCGCGCGCATGATCGCGTCGCCGTGATAGATCTTCCCGAGGCACAGCGTCTCGACGTTCGACGCCGCTCGTGCGGTCGTGAGCATGCGCGCGAGCCGCCGGATGACGCCCGGCGGCGTCCCGCACACGCGACTCGCGGCCTCGGGCGTCCACTGCGCGACCTCGGCCTTGAGTCGCTCGTAGACTGGCTGCACCTCGATCCGTCCCGCGAGCGTCTGGACCTCGAAGGTGCCCTCGAGCGCTGGATCGCTCGCGCCGAGCGCGAGGCTCTCGACGGGAGCGATCTCGAGCGCACCGCGCGCGAGATCCCAGCGGTAGAGCGTCTCGTCGGAGCCGCCGGCGACGAGGTCCGACTCGCGCAGGAACTTCTTCGTGTCGAGGCGGACGAGGATCGGAAGATCGGTCTGCTCGCGAAGCAGCGCGGGGTCGCGCGGCCCTTCGTCGAGAATCAGCTTCGCGAGCGCGAGGGCGAGTGCGGCGTCGGTTCCGGGCCGAATGGGAACGAAGAGGTCGGTGTGGATCGCAGAAGCGTTGTAGTCGGGAGCGATCGTGACGAGCGTCGCGCCGTGATAGCGGGCCTCGGTGAGAAAGTGAAAGTTCGGAATCTGTGTGTAGGCGGGGTTACCGCTCCAGATCAGGATGAGGTCGGAATCGAAGAAGCTCTCGGTCGAGCGTGCGGAGCCGACGCCGCCGTAGGTGACGGCCGCTCCTTGTTGCTGATCGCCGATCTCCGGATTCGGATCGAGCAGCACGCAGTCGAGCGCCTCGGCAAGGCGCTGCGACGCCGCGTGTGCCGTCGTACCGATGCCGTTGGTCCCGACGTCCATCACGACCGAATCCGGACCACTCTCGGCGATCGCACTCACGAGCCGATCGGCGATTTCGCCAAGCGCCTCGTCCCACGAGACGGCTTCCCACGACCCCGATCCGCGCTCTCCCTTGCGCCGCAGCGGTCGCGTGATGCGCGAGCCGCCCTCTTCGAGCGCGCCGTACGCGCAGCCCTTCTGGCAGCCGCGCGGGTTCGGGTCGGGGACGCCGTCGTGGAGCGCGGGATACGCGGCCGCCTGCTCCTCGCGAACGACCGCACCGTCTCTCGAGTAGATCTCGAACGTGCAGTGCGTCTGGTAGGCGCAGTTGTTGAAGTGACTGCTCTTCGCGGTGGTGTCCCACGTCCACTTCGCTCGCCACCGGTCCTCGAAGCGCGCGGCGCCGGAGGCGGGCGCTCTGCGCGCCTCGCGAAGGGCCGCAGACGGTACGGCGGCCTCCTCGCCGCCCCGCTCGCAGCCGCCGCTCGCGGGCAGCGAAGCAGCCGCCGCCGCACCACCGACGAGCTTCACGAAGTCGCGACGCGAAAGTCCGGACATGCTGCCTCCCTCGGCTGCGGCGAGGACCGTGTCGTCCCGAAGTCGTCGTGCGGTGATCGGCACGATACGAGACAGAGGGAGGGTGCGGCAAGCGGCCGCCCGCGCAGCGCCGCGCATCCTCGGTCGTCGAGCCGGCGCGAGGGCCGCCGGATACGCCACGAACGTGCGAGACTTCGGGCATGTGCGGCCGCTACACGCTCGGCGTCACCCCGGCACGGCTCGCGGAGGTGTTCGCGCTCGCGCAGATGCCCGAGCTCGCGCCGCGCTACAACATCGCGCCGACGCAGACGGCTCCCGTGATTCTCGATGCGCCAGGGGGCCGGCAGCTCGAGCTGCGGCGCTGGGGCCTCGTGCCGTTCTGGGCGAAGGACCCGAAGATCGGCAGCCGCATGATCAACGCCCGCGGCGAGTCGCTCGCCGAGAAGCCGGCGTTTCGCGCGGCGTTTCGCAGGCAGCGCTGCCTCGTTCCGGCGGATGGCTTCTACGAGTGGAAGCCATCCGGGCGACGCAAGCAGCCGTATCACGTGCGGCGTGCCGACGCGCGTCCCTTCGCGATGGCAGGGCTCTTCGACACGTGGCACGCGGGGAAGGGCGACGCGATCGCGTCGTTCACGATCGTCACGACCGATGCCAACGCGCTGCTGCGACCGATCCACGACCGCATGCCCGTGATCCTCGATTCCGCGGGCTGGAAGGAGTGGCTCGATCCGACCACGCCGCTCGCGGGCGTCGCCGCGCTGCTGGCGCCGCACGACCCGGCAGACTTCGAGGCCTACCCGGTGGCGACACTCGTCAACAGCCCGGCGGTCGACGACGCGCGCTGCCGTACGCCGCTTCGCGAAGCGCCGGTTTGACGTCACACGAGGTCAGGGGCCACCGCAGGCGGTCTGTGCTTCCATGCTCGCGGTGCATGGGGCGACGGGCGACGTCGCGAAGGAGAAGCGGCGTGGCCACT
>JADLGR010000048.1 GCA_020849175.1 Deltaproteobacteria bacterium | reverse complement strand
CCTCCGGGTTGACGACTTGCACGTTCACCACCGTCCCGGGCGGAAACTCCGGCACGGTCACCGTCAGATAGCCATCACCGTCCCGGTACCCCACCGTCCCCGCAGTCTCGTTGAAGAGCACGAGCGAACTCGGCCCGAAACCCGTTCCGGTCAGCGTCACTTTCTGGTTCGACATCGCCTCGTGCGGGGTGACGGCTGCGAGCGTCGTCGCCGTGGCGAGGCCCGCACACTGGTTGTCGCAGGCATCGCCGATGGCGTCGGTGTCGGTGTCGTCCTGGCCTGGGTTCGCCACGATCGGGCAGTTGTCCGGCGGGAATCCGACACCGTCTCCATCGACGTCCGGAACGAACAGCGCCGAGTACGTGGTGGGCTGCTCTGGAGCGGTCACCTCGTGCACGAGCGCTCCGCCATCGGACCAGGAGAAGAAGTGATGAACCACCTCACCGACATTTTGAGGTGTCACTGCAGAGATCGAGCTGAGAGAGCCGACGATGACCTCACGCTCGAAGGGAGCCGTCGCCGTCTCCTCGCCGAACACGAGCTGCAGGCCGGCGGGGTCGCTCTCCAGCCGCAGCAAGACGGTGCGCGGGAAGATCTCGACGACCACCGAGCTCGTCGCACCCAGTGAGTCCGTCGCCTCCAGCAAGAGATCGAGATGAGTCGGATAGTCGTGGTCCGGGGCGCTGAACGAGCCTCCCGACACGCCGGCGAACTCCTGCACGACCTGCACGGTGCAATCGCCCGGACTGCTGCAGTGATGGAATCGCAGCTCCCAGCGCAGCGCCGAAGGCGGCAGGACGCCGTCTTGCAGGTCGATCGCCTCGCCCGAAAACGTGACCGTCTCTCCGACGGCCCACTGCAACAGCGGGGTCGGCTCTGCGATGCTGGGAGCCGGAGGCGAGTTCGAGACGTCGACCACGAGCTCCGACGTGCCCGTGGCCCCGTGACCATCGGTGACGCGCAGCCGCACGGTGACGGTGGCCGGAATCGGATAGACGAAGCTCGGCGCCGCAGACGTCGAGTCGTCGAACTCGCCGTCGCCATCGAGGTCCCATTCCCAGCCGGTGATGGAATCGCCCGGGTCTGGGTCGCTCGATCCCGCACCGTCGAACTGAACCGTGAGCGGAGCCACTCCGGACGGCGGATTCGCCGCGATCACCGCCGTCGGCGAGGTGTTCACTCCGGTGTACTGGATGCGACGGACGGTGAAGTCATAGCCGCTCACGTAGAAGAGGTCGCCGTCTGGTCCCGTTTGGAGATCGGCCGGAGCGCCGCTTGCGGAGACGAAGGTCATCAGGCTCGCGGGATCGGGCTGGCCGTCCACACCCGGGAACAGGACCCAGACGCACTTGCGTACGTAGTCGCCAAAGAAGAGGGCGCCGTCGTACTGCGCCGGGTAGGAGCCCGTCTCGTAGAAGCCGATCGCGCTCACCGCGGCGCCGGCCCCCGTCGTTGGGCCCACGGTCGAGAGCGAGCAGCCATCCGGACTCGGAGGTACGTGGGCGTAGGCGTAGAAGGGCGGCGTCTCGGCGCCGGGCTCGGCGTAGAGCGACTCGCAGACGGTGAGGTTCTCGGCATCGAAGATGCCGTGCGGCGACGCGCCCTCGTAGCACGGCCAGCCGAAGTTCTCGACGATCGCGTCCGTCGTGCTCGGGATCCGATTCAGCTCTTCCCACGCAGCCCTGCCTACATCGGCCACCCAGAGTTCGTTCGTTCCAGGCCGGAAGGCCATGCGGTACGGATTTCGAAGGCCGTATGCGATGATGGCATCGTCGTCCGGGGCGCCCACGCCGACGAGCGGATTGTCGGCGAGCGCGGCGCCGGTGTCGGGGTCGACACGCAGAATCGTTCCGTCGTAGCTGACGGGGTCGCCAGACGTGCGGATGTCCTGGCTCCGCAACGAGCCGCCCTCGGCGCTCGGTGCCGTCATGCTTCCGCCGACGCCTGCCGGCGGATCGTCGCAGGGATTCCTCGGCACGAGGGGGCTCGTGGTGTCGGGAAGCGTCCCGCCGCGCTGCCCGTAGTCGGGGGTGCTGGTGAAGAACGCTCCGTCGCCCGCGCTCACGTAGAGAGCGCCGTCCGCCCCAAAGCGCAGGTCGCCGACCGTGTGGCTCGGGCCCTGCGCGCACCACTGGCTGTCGATCAGGATCTGTTCAGGCGCCACCTGGACGTTCTTGCCGTCTCCATCGAGACCCCACGTGAGCCGCGCGAGGCGTCCGTAGACCACGCAGCCGTCCACCAGCTTTCCCGGGGGCGTCGGGCAGACGTCGTTCCACTGGAAGCTCGGATCGAAGCCGAGCCAGAACGGCGGCTTGTCGACGGTGTAGAGGATGTAGACGTAGGGCCGGATCGGAAAGCCGGGGTCGATGGCGAGACCAAGAAGACCATGATCTCCCTGACCGCGAACGATGGCGCTCAGGTCCGCGAGGGTGTCGCTCGTGCCGTCCAGAAGGCTGTCATAGACCTTGATCGTTCCGCGCTTCTCCGCGATGAAGACGCGCCCGTCGGGAGCGAAGCGGAGTGCTGTCGGAGCCACGAGGCCCGAGATGACCGTCGTCTCCTCGAAGCCAGGCGGCGTTACGGCAAGAGAGGGAGAAGCAACGAGAGCCGAGACCACGAGCAACGTGCGGATCAGCGAGGCCGGCACGCACGCGAGCTGCCGCGCGGTCACGCCATGCAAGTCCAGCCATCGACGGCTCACGAGGAGCTCTCCTTCCTCGTACCCCCCACATCTCCTATACGCGCTATCGCTCTCGGCCCGCCACGAGTGTGCCCCACCCAAGCGTTCGAGGCGAGATGCGGGAGGCTCTCTCCGGACCCGCTGGCTGCCGAGCGCCTCGCCAGGCGTCGAGACGACTCGCAGCGTGAAGGCAACTTCCAGGCAAGAACCCTGCTTCCGAAGCGCTCATCCGACGGGATCGTCACTGCCTCGCTGCCTCTCTCCTGGATCGACGCAGGCCAGCAGCAACATGCCGTCGCGAATGGGCGTCACGATCTTCGAGGCGTCGATGGGATCGTTCTTCGGCTTGCCTCCACACATCGCCCTCATCATGAGTGCCTGCACAAGGGCCGAAGGTGCCGCTTCCCGAGGTGGAGGGCCGGATGGCGGACCGGGAGATCACGATGGGGGAGAATCTCGACGCCCTGCGGCGGACCCACTGCGAGGAGGGTGCGCGGGGCATCCAGCGGCTCTGGCGCGCGCCCTACTGCAGCGCGTACGCGGCCTGACCGACGGCGAGGCTGCCGTCGTTCGGGGGAAGGCGACGGTGCGCGAGCGGAACGACGCCGCGCGCTTCGAGGCCGCGCACGAGTGCGCTGGCGAGCAGGCGGTTCTGCAGGCAGCCACCGGAGAGAACGACGGTGCGCAGGGCGTGGTGCTTGGCGACGGCGGCAGCGCGCGATGCGATCCGCGTTGCGAGCGATTCGTGGAAGGCGCGCGCGAGGGCCGCGCGCGGCGCGCCGCGCGCGGCCTCGAGCACGAGGTCGCGCACGAGATCGGCGCAGAGGATCACGCCGTCAGCCTCGGCGGAGCCGGCGTCGTGTACGAGAGCCTCGTCACTTGCGCCTTCGGAACGTGCACGACGCGCCGCGGCAGTCGCAGGCCGCAGAGCCGGCGCCTGCGCGGCGAGCGTCTCGAGCGAGATCGCGGCCTCACCTTCGAAGCGGGATCGATCGCCACAGTCGAGGAGCGACGCGGCGGCGTCGAAGAGCCGGCCGCACGAGGACGTCTCGGGCGCGTTCACACCGCGTTCGGCTGCGCGGGCGAGAAGCGCGAGCGTCGCCGCATCGTGTCGGGCGTGCCACGCGAGCGCCGGAGCATTGCCGCCCGGGAATGCGCGAGCGAGCCAGCTCGCGGCGGAGCGCCACGGCTCGCGCGTGGCAGCGTCACCGCCGGGAATGCGCAGCATCTCGAGGTGTGCGGCACGCTCGAAGCGCACGCCGTCGACGACGAGGATCTCGCCGCCCCACAGCGTTCCGTCGGCGCCAAAGCCAAGCCCGTCGAGGACGATCGCGAGAAACGGCGCGTCGAGGGAGTGCTCGACTGCCCCCGCCAACGCGTGCGCGTGATGGTGCTGGACGGCGATCGTCCCTGCACCGAACGTGGCTGCGATCTCGGCGGCAAGGCGCGTCCCGACGTAGCCGGGGTGGAGATCGTGCGCGACGCGGTCGGGACGAACGCCGCGCTCGCGGCAAAGACGCAGCACCCGCTCCATCGCAGCATCTGCGGTCGCCGGCGATTCGAGATCGCCGACGTGCGCCTCGAGTACGATCTCGCCCTCGATCGCGAGTGCCGGCGCCGTTTTGAGATCACCCCCGATCGCCAGGACGCATCCTCCTCGACGCGCAGCCTGCGGCGCGCGCAGGACGAGCGGCGCGGCGGCGCGCGAGAGCCGCATCGGAATCGCGCCCTCCGCGCTGGTGCGGAACACCGAGTCGTCGAACGGCCGCGCCACCTCTCGGTCGTGCGCGAGGAAGAGATCTGCAACCCCCGCGAGCTCGCGCAGCGCCTCGGTGTCGTCCCACAGCGTGGGGTCTCCGGAGCGGTTCGCCGACGTGAGGACGAGCGCGCGGGCGCGCGGCGCCGCATCGCCCGGCGCCGGGTGCAGCAGCAGATGGTGAAGCGGTGCGCTCGGGAGCAGCAGACCATGGTCACTCGTCGTCGGCGCCACCGACGGTGCGATGCCGAGCGCAGCGCAGCCCTCGGGTCGCTTCGGCGCCACGACGACGG
>JADLGR010000047.1 GCA_020849175.1 Deltaproteobacteria bacterium | reverse complement strand
GCCCCTACTCGATCCTGATCGGCCTCGCCGCCTCGGGCCGCTTCGAGGCCGCTCTCGTCGCGCTGCCGCGCGAGGGCCTCTTCTTCGACGCCGTCCGCGGCAGCGGTGCGCGCGTCGCACGGGAAGGGAGCGCGCCACGGCCTGCGCGACACGTGCCGGGAGGGCGCCGCATCCTCGTCTCGCACGGCATGCCTGCCCCCGTGATGGATGCCCTCACCGCGGCCGGCTACGAAGTGGCGAGGGCATCAGGCGGCGCCGTCGCCGTTGCTCCGCTGCTTCCTGGCGTCTGCGCCGGGCTGCGCGTTGCCACGGGCGCCGCGGGCGTGAGTCGCCGCGGGCGCGTCGGCGTGCTCATTGCGCGCGAGGCGGGCCTGCTGGTGTGCGGCGCCGGCGACGGCGATTTCCCCGATGCGATCGATGCGCCGGCTCCCGTACTGCGAGTGGCGGCGCGCGAAGACGACCTCGCCGCGCTCGACGCGGCCCTTCGTCACATCTGAGTGTAATCCGGCCCCTCGCCACCCTCGGGTGGAGTCCACGTGATGATCTGGTACGGATCTGCGATGTCGCAGGTCTTGCAGTGGACGCAGTTCTCGTGATGGATGAAGAGCTTCTTCTTCCCCGGGTGATCAGCATCGGGAACCATCTCGTAGACGGCCGCCGGGCAGAAGTTCTCGCACGGGTTGCCGTACTCGATGCTGCACACGTCCCGGCACAGATCGGTGTCCGCGACCACCAGATGTGACGGCTGATCGACCTCGTGATGCGTTCCGCTGAACTGGACGAGGTGCTCCTTGGTGAACGTGAGCTTGCCGTCGAACTCGACGGGCTGCGGCGTGCGCTGGCTCTCGGGCAGCTCCGAGAGCTTCTGCATGTGTTCGTGACCGGCCGAATATCGCAGCGGGTCCACGAGGCCACGTCCCTTCGTGATCATCATGAGCGGGATGTTGAGGCCCATCGCGAACACCGGGCTGACGTCGACGGAGCCGTGGAAGTTGCGCGCTTCCCAGTGCTCCTCGTACGCCCAGCTCCGGCGGTAGCGCTCGGCATAGGCGCCCAGCGTGACCGAACTCGTGTCCTTGCGTCGCAGGGCGTCGACGAGCGTCTCGGCAGCGAGCATTCCGGTCTTGATCGCCATGTGGATTCCGGCGAGCTTGAAGGCGTTGCACATCCCCGCGGCGTCGCCAATCAGCATCGCGCCGTCGACGTAGAGCTTGGGCTGCGCGTACAGGCCACCCATCGGGATCGCCTTCGCCCCGTAGCGGACGAGCTCGCCGCCGTCGAGCAGGTCGCGCATGAACGGCGTGGCCTTGAACTCCTGCGCCGCACGGTGCGGATCGTTGCTCGGGTACTTCGAGTCGAGCATGGTGACGAAGCCGTACGAAACGAGGTTGTCCTTCATGTCGTACAGCCACATGCCGTTGAACTGCTTCAGGAAGTCCGGGAAGAGCGCTCCGTGGATCACGCGGCCGGGACGGTGCTTCTCCGGCCGCACGCGCCAGATCTCCTTGACGCCCGTCTCGTAGACCTGCGGATTCATGCCGTGGAGCCCGAAGCGGTCGATCAGACGCTTGGCGAGGCTGCCGTGCACACCCTCACCGAGGACCGTCACCTTCGCGAAGATGTCCATTCCCGGCTGGTAGTTCGACTTCGGCTTGCCGTCGTGTCCGACTCCCATGTCGCCGATTCGCACGCCGACCACGCGGCTGCCGTCGATCAGTAGCTCGTCGCCCGCGAAGCCCGGATAGATCTCGACCCCGGCGGCCTCGCAGCGCTCGGCCATCCACTTCCCGACGTTCGAGAGCGAGACGACGTGGTATCCCTTCTTCTGGAAGTTCGGCGGCGTGATCGGCGAGCGCAGCGCGTGTCCGCGCGTGTACATCCAGAAGCTGGCATCGGTGCAGACGTGCTCGGTCGGAAAGCCCTGGCTGGCGAAGTCGGGCACCAGCTCGGCGATCGCCTTCGGATTCATGACGGCGCCCGAGAGCAGGTGGTCGCCGACCGCCGCGCCCTTCTCGATCACGAGCACGGTGGGGGGCTCGATGGGCTCGCCGCCCGCCTTCTCGGCCCGCTCGTTGTGAGCCTTCACGAGGTTCATGAGGTGAAGGGCCGAGGCCAGCGTGGCCGGCCCCGCTCCCACGAACAGGACGTCGACTTCCATGCTCTCGCGCTCGACCGGCGTCACGAAACACCTCCCTGACCGCGGATCGTCTCCGGGATCTCGAAAAATAGGCGACGGGCCGCCCGGGGGTCAACGCGCGCCCGATGACTCCGAGTCAGAGCTGACCGCCATCGAGCAGGCGTCCACGAAGCGCGTAGAAGCTCGCCGCCGCGGCCAGCATGAGGACGCCGGCGATCCAGAACGGCGCCGCGAGCGCGATCTCGCCCATCGCGAGGCCGGCCCACAGCGGCCCGACGATCCTCCCGGCCGTCGCCATCGACTGGCTGTCGCCGAGGAACTCGCCCGCCTTGTCGGCGTGACACGCACGAGAGTAGAGGCTCGTGAAGGTCGGAAACGCGATGCCGTTCCCGAACGCGACGACCGGCCCGATGGCGACGATCCAGCCGTACGACGGGGCCGCCGCGACGCCGAAGAGTCCGACGCCCATGGCGACGAGGCCCGCGATCACCAGCCTCGCCTCACCGAAGCGCGAGGCGAGGCGGCCGACGACGAGGCCCTGCGTGAGCGCGATGAACAGACCGATGTATCCGAACAGGATGCCGACCCCGAGCGGGCCGACGGCGAACCGTCCATTCAGATACAGCGAGAACATCGCTTCGAGCGCGGCGAAGGCCGTGAACATGTGGAAGAAGAGATAGAGGTAGAGCGGAATGCGGCGCTCCTCGGGCCTTCCCTTCGAGCGGCGAAAGGAGAAGGGGAGACGGAGCGGTGCCGGCACGAGGCTCCGCAGGAGGCCCTTCCAGTGCATCGGACCCGGCCGAGGCGGCTTCGACTCCGGGAGCAGCCAGAACGCGAGCAGCAGGTTGGCGAGCGCGAGGCCGGCGATCGCGTAGAACGGCAGGCGCTCCTCGATCGCGCCGAGCCAGCCGCCGATCGGATTGCCGAGGACGAAGCCGAGGCCGAACGCCGCACCGATCAGCCCCATGCCGCGGGCACGCTCCTCGGGCGGCGTCACGTCGGTGACGACCGCCTGGGCGGTCCCGATGCTCGCCGCGAAGAAGCCGCCGAGGACTCGCGCGAGGTAGACCGCACCGACGCTCTCTGCCTCGGCGAGCAGCACGAACGCGACGACCGTTCCGCCGAGCGAGACGAGCAGGACCGGACGGCGCCCGATTCGGTCCGAGAGCCAGCCCCAGGCCGGCAGGAACAGGAGCTGCGCGACCGCGTACAGCGAGAGGATGAGACCCACCTCGATCGAGGTTGCCCCGAGGCGCGCGACGTAGAGCGGCAGCACGGGGATCAGGACGCTGAAGCCGACGAAGTCGATGAGGATCGTCGCGAACACGAGCCACAGCGTTCGCCGGCGGACGCCGCCCTCGATCGCGGCTGCGCTCTCATGCGTGGGGGGCATGGGCCGGCGACCGTAGCACGAGGCGCACGTATACTGGCGCAATGCGGTGCCCCGACTTCGGCCTCGTGGACATCGTCCGCGACTACCTGCTCGCCGACACGCTCCTGCGCCGTCTCTCTGCGCGCTACCGCGAGGGAGTGCTTCGCTTCGAGGAGGTTCAGGAGATCGTCGGAGACGAAGAGGGCAGCGTGCTGTTCCGGCTCAAGGAGCGCTGTCACGCTCTGTTCCGCCCCGGCGACGGCAATCAGGGCCTCGCGATGCCGCGCGAGGCGCTCTTCGACCTCGCCGTGGGCTCGCTCTTCCACGAGGCGATGAAGTTTCGCGAGGATCTCTACCAGCACACGGTCTACGGGCCGAAGGTGCGGGCGCTGCGCTCCGCGTCGGGAGCGGACACCGACGAGATCTTTCGTGAGTTCGAGAAGATCCTGGCAGCGGCGGCGGTCCGTCTCGACGAAGCGCTGCACGAGACCGAGGCACTGCTCGCGCACACCCGCGCGCAGTTCCGCGTCCTGCTCGTTGCGCACCGCGGCAACGGCCTCGTGGCGCGCTACCTGATCGAGAACGCATCGCTCGTCGAAGAGGTCTTTCCTCAGGGCCTCGATCCGCTCCTCGCCGAGATCCACGGCAGCGCGGCGAGCGGCTACGCGGTGGCCGCGCGTTCGTATCTGGCGAGTGGCTGCTTTGGTCCGGCTCGCAGCGCGCTCGCGGCATCGCTCTTGCGAAGCGACGAGCAGGCGGACCTTCGCCGCCTCGTCTGCTACGCGGAAGGCATGGATGCGTATCTGGCAGGTTGCCATCGCGAGGCCCTCGCGGGCATCGAGCGCTGGCTCGCGCTGGGGCCTGCGGCCGACGAGAGCGTTCTCGCCGAGCTCGCCTGCGCGGCGCTCGCGCAGGTGAGTGCGCTCGCCGAGGGTGACGATGCTGCGCAGCTCGGCCGTCGTGCCACTGCGCTCGCCGAGCACGCGCGGTCGCTGTCGCGTGGAGCGTGCGGGAGGACTGCGTAGCGACGGGCCGAGACCGCCCCGAGAAGCATCGAGGCGGCTGCCGTCGTCACGCCGACGGGCGGGTCACTCCGACGACGATCCGGGCGCGGGCTCGAGCAGACCGTGCAGCAGGGTCTTTCGCAGCTCTTCGCGCCGCCACGCGACGGCGCTGTGCGTGAACACGTCGGCGACGCCCAGCACCCCGGCACTGAAGTCGCGCGCGGCGTAGTGGAAGAGCATCGCGCCGAGGAGTGTCTGAAAGAAGTGACGCGGCGAGAGACGGCGGAAAGCGCCGGCCTCGATCCCTTCGCGGTAGAAGACGAGGATCCGTCCGACGACGCGCTCGATCGGCTCCTTGAGCAGGGTCGGATCCATCTCGACGCGGTCGACGAAGATGCGGATCAGGATCTGCGAGTAGTTGCGCCGCTCGGCCATCAGGTCGTTCACCATGCCGAGCAGGCGCTCGAGACGGTCGGAATAGTCCGTTCCCGACTCGATCGCCTGGCGCACCGTACGATCGAAGGCATCGAGCATACGGGCCAGCACGGCGGTGTACAGCGCCAGCTTGCTCGGGAAGTAGTAGTAGAGGGCCGTCTTCTGGACACCGACCTGCTCGGCGATCGACTGGAGATGAGCGCCTGCGTAGCCGCAGCGCGCGAACTCCCCCTCCGCAACCTCGAGCATCTTCTCGTACGTATCGCCGCCGCGGGTGGGAAACGGCTTCATGAGGACCTCGTCCGAGCCCGCTTCGGGACGTCGTGCGTTCCGCCCGCGGGGTGCAGCCGATAATACACCGATCCGCCGACCCCGATGACGACGAGCGCGATGCCGATCCACTGCGGCTGGGTGAGCCCGAGGGCGAGCGGCGGGTTGATGCGCCAGTGCTCGATCACGATGCGCCCGATGCCATTGAGCGCCAGGTACTCGCCGAACAGGAACGGGCTCGAACGCCGCCGCGCCCAGAGGAAGGCCGCGACCGGCAACAGCCAGGCCACTTCGTAGAGCTGCGTCGGGTGGACGCGGTCGAGGGTGGGCGGTGCGCCCCTGGGAAACGCGATGCCCCACGGCACGTCCGTCGGCTTGCCGTAGTCGTCGCCGACGAGAAAGCAGCCGACGCGTCCGAGCGCCTGGCCCACGGCGCCAGCGATCGCGACGCAGTCCATGAAGCTCTTGATCGACACCCCGTGGATGCGGCAGCCGATCGCACCCACGAGCGTTCCGCCGATCAGGCCGCCGTACCAGGTGATGCCGTCCCGCGCGAAGACGAGGCTCCAGAACGGGAGGCCCGAGCGCAGCGAGTTGTCGACGGCGTAGTAGAGCTTTGCGCCGAGCAGCCCGCCGGCCATGATGTAGAGGAGGATGGTCGTCGCGTGGTCGCCGTTCAGGCCCTCCTCACGCAGTCGCACGGCGGTGATCCACGTCCCGACGAGGAACGCGATCGAGAGCATCACGCCGAAGGTGCTGATCGGGTAGCCGAAGGGCTCGGCGAGGATGGGATACATGACGGGCCGCAGCCTACGGGAAGCCGCAGCACGCGGCCAGGGCGGCTTCTACGCGCGCGGCAGTAACAGGCGGAACGCGGTGCCGTCGCCGGGAGCGCTCTCGACCCAGACCCGGCCGCCGTGGGTCTCCGCGATCTTGCGGACGATCGCGAGGCCGACTCCCGTCCCGCGCCGGCCGTCGCGCCGGGGGCCGAGGCTCTGGAAGATCTCGAAGATCCGCTCGTGATGAGCCGGGTCGACGCCCCGCCCGTTGTCGGCGACCGAGATCACGTGCGCCGTGGGAGTCTCCTCGATCGAGACCGTGATGCGCGGGCTCGGGACCTCGCCCATGTGATCGACGGCGTTGCCGAGCAGGTTCGAGAAGACCTGGTACAGGCGCGTACGATCGCAGAGCACGAGGGGTGAGCTCGGAGGAAGCACGAGCTTCACGCCGTACTCCTCGAGTCGCGGCTTGAGCTCGGACTGAACGATCGAGAGGACGCGGAGCGGATCGACGAGCGCTCTGCGCTCGCTTCGGCTCCCGATCCGCGAGAGCTCGAGCAGGTCGTTCGCCAGCGTCTCCATCGTGCGGCCGGCCTGCTCGATCCGGTCGAGAAAGTGGCGTGCCTTGTCGTCGAGGCGATCGCCGTAGTCTTGCTGCAACAGCCGTGTGAATCCGAGCAGGGCGACCAGCGGAGAGCGCAAGTCGTGCGACACGGCGTGGACGTAGTGCTCGAGCTCGGCGTTCTTTCGCGAGAGCTCGGCCTCGACCCGGCGGCGCTCGGTGACGTCGTGGAGTACGAGCACCTGGCCCGCGTGCATGCCCTCGGGCAGGACGAGACTGCTCCCCGAAACGCGGACCCGGACGACGGCCTCGTCCTTGCGGCGTAGCTCGATGTCTTCGGAGAACGTCTCCGCACCCGGTCGTAACAGTGTGGCGAAGCGGACCAGGTCGCCCGGGCTCCTCACGTACGCCGACACGGGCTTGTCGACGATCTCCTCGGCCGGGAAGCCGAGCAGGCGCTCGATCGCCGGGTTCGCGTAGGTCACGTAGCCGCCGCGATCGAGTGCGACGACCGCCTCGGGCGCGGCGTCGAGGATCGCACCCAGGTACTCGATCGTGTGTCGAAGCTGGCGGTCGTGTTGCTCGCGGTCCTCGATCGGCCGCAGGAGCGCCACGACGTGAGAGCCGTCGGCCATCCCCCCCAAACGGGTGAGGCTCACCTCGACAGGGAAGGTCCGCCCGCCGCCGAGCGGAATCCGGACCCGCTCGTTCACGATCAGTCCGTCGGTCGAGAGGCGACCGCAGAGCTCCTCGTAGCGGGTGGGCTCGAGGATCCGGTGCGCGACGCTCCGGGGTGTCGCGCTCGGCGGGCACTTCGCCAGCAGCCCGGCCGAGTCCTTCCTCCAGACGACGACGCCCTGCGCATCGAGGACCAACACCGTCTGGTGGAGACGGGCCAGTCCGTCGAGGACGTCGCGGGCAAAGTCGAGAGGCAGGTCAGCGTCCGGGACGGCAGCGAGACTCATGAACTCCACGTCGGTCCACGCACCCGTGACGGCTGGGGGACGGAGCGACCTGCGGAGCGTAACACCCAGTCCACCTGAGGGTCAAACGAAACACACACGATTCCACTGGATTACGAGGGGTCGGGCAAAAACCCCACGGTGTCTTGGGTTCTTCGCCTCGTGAGTTGACGCCGCGCTGCACGTCGTCGATCGTTGCGGACAGCACGCATGGCCCGCCGCCTCTCCCATCTCGACGCCCAGGGCAACGCGCGCATGGTGAGCGTCGTCGGCAAGCCCGTGACGCATCGCGTCTGCGTCGCGCGGGGAGAGGTGCGGCTGGCGCCCGCCACGCTGCGCAGGATCGCGGCGGGAGAGGTGCCGAAGGGCGACGTTCTCGCGACGGCTCGGCTGGCCGGAATCCAGGCGGCCAAGCGAACGGGGGAGTGGATTCCGCTCGCCCACCCCCTCGGCCTCGATGCCGTCGACGTTGCGCTCGTGCCGGGCCGGGAGGGCGACCGCGTCCTCATCGAAGCGAAGGTCGAGGCGCACGCGCGGACGGGCGTCGAGATGGAGGCGCTGGTCGCCGTCGCTGCCGCCGGCCTGACGCTGTACGACATGTGCAAGGCGATCGATCGCTCGATGACCGTCGAAGCCGTCCGGCTCATCCGGAAGTCTGGCGGAAAGAGCGGAGTCTGGGAGCGCCCGGACCTGGCTTCCGTCCCCGCGGCACCGAGACGCCGCGCTCGGCGAAAGAGCGCCGGGCGGGGCTGAGCCGGACTGCCGGCGGCGAGCGGAGCCAGGCGTGGGGGTGAGGAACCACCCGCGCCCAAGCGGTGTCCTTGCCGGGAGAGGTGGCGTGGGAAACGAGATCGTGGAGCGCAGGCCCCTGCCACGGCCACGCGCCAGCGACGGGGGCGGCGTCGACCCGGACCGGGAGCTGGTCCTGCGCTGGCGGGCCGGAGACGAAGGCGCGTTCGCGGATCTGGTGCGGCGTCACGAGCGCCGTGTCTTTCGCCTCCTTCTGCGCATGCTGGGAAGCCGAGAGGAGGCGGAGGATGCCGCCCAGGAGACCTTCTTGAATCTGCACCGGCACGGCCATCGTTTCCGTGGCGACGCGCTCTTCTCGACCTTCGTCTATCGGGTCGCGGCGAACGCTGCGCTGAACCGCCGCCGCACGCTCGGGCGCCGCCACGCACGCGAGGAGGGCTTCGCGCGCGCACAGCACGAAGGCACGGCCCTGACGTCGGCGCCGCCGGATCCCGAGCACGCCGCGGCGCAGGCCGAGCGGCGCAGCGCGGTACAGGTCGCACTGCTCGGGCTACCGCCGCGCCTTCGGCTGCCGCTCGTTCTATACGACGTAGAAGGGCTCGCATACCCCGATATCGCCCGTGCCCTCGACGTGCCGGAGGGAACGGTGAAGTCGCGCATCCACCGGGCGCGCGAGCGCCTGCGCGAGCTGCTCCTGGACGCCGGTGCGATCGGCGCGGAGGACTTGCGGCCGTGACGCACGCCGAAGTTCGTAGCGACCTCGGCGACTACCTGGAAGGCGATCTTCCGCTGGCCCGCAGAGCGCTCGTGGATGCGCATCTCGACGGCTGCCCGGCGTGCGCGTCTCGGCTCACGACGCTGCGCGCGACGGTCGATGCGCTGCATTCGCTCGAGGATCCCGTGCCGCCGCCGGGGCTCGCTGCAGCGGTGCTCGCTCGGATCGAGGCGGGTGAGGGCCGTGCGGGACTGCTCGCGCGTGTGCTCGCGAGCGTGCCACCGAATCTACGCATGCGGATCGCGATGCCCGGGCTCCTCCTCGTCTCGGTCGCCGTCGTTGCGCTGTGGCTGCGTCCGGATCCGCAGCCGCCGGCGCCCGCACGGACCAGCCTGCAAGAAGCGCTGGGTGGATCGGCGCGGGTCGGCGCGTCGTCACCTCCCGACGCCTCGATCGAGGAGCGACCCGCCAGTCCCGTCGTTCCACCCGGCGCGCTCGACGAGGCGCTGCGCGATCCCGCGTCGGTGCTTCGCGCGACGGCCGCCCTCGACGAAGCCGGCCGCGACGCGTGGCTCGCAGGGCTCGCGCAACAGGCCGGCAGCCGCGAGCGGACACTTGCGGTCGCGCGGGCGCTGCGCGCGCTGCGCGATCCGCGCGGCCCGCTACTCGCCGACGCCTTCCTCCGCCTCGCGGGCCTCGACGCGAGTCCCTGATCCGTGCACGACCTGTCGCGGGCCCGTCACGCCGGGTAGGCTCCGCGGGCCATCCGGGGGACGCCTTGACCCGAGCACGACTGCTGCTCGCCTTCGGCTCGTGCCTTCTCGCGCTCGCGGCGCGCGCGGAGACCATCCGGCTCGAACCCGAAGGCGGCAAGCCCTTCGGGATGCGCAACGTCTTTGGCCCTCTACGCTCACTGGTGTCGGGTCCCGGCTACTGGTACGGCGAGCGCAAGATCGAGGTCGACACGACGCCGCCCGGCGCGACGCTCGATCTGTTCTACGTCCGAGCGAGCTTCCAGAAGCGCTACGTACAGACGACGGCTCCGGCGACCCTCCTGCTGCCGAGCCGCAGTGACTCCGGCCCGCGCGATTCCGTGATGATTCGTGCCTTCCTTCCCGGCTACCGCTCGAAGGAAGTGCACGTCGGTATCGAGTCCGAGGAGACCCGGTTCTCGATCGAGCTCGATCCCGTGCCGAACCAGCTCGAGGCCGCGTCGCAGAGCTACTTCGCAGGCCGATCGTCGCTCACGCTGCTCACGCGACAGCCTCCGGTCGTTCGCTTCCAGGAGCGGCCCGAGGGCTTCAGCGTCGTGCTGAACGAGACGTCACAGGCGCCGGCGGTCGAGGGACAGCTCGCCGGCCTGACCAGCCCGCTCGTCGAGAAGATCGACGCGCAGCAGCTCGGCGAGGACCTGCTGCTGCGAGTCGACCTCGCACCCGAGGCGCGGCAGCCAAGGCCCGAGCTTCGCTCGCGACAGAGCTTCGACGCCGCCCGGCAGCTCCACGCCTTCACGATCGATCTCGTTCCGGTGGGCGGCGCGGGTGCGGAGTCGGTCGAGCGGATGCTGTCCGCGCTCTCGAACGTTCGGGCGCAGGACGTGACCGGCTGCGCCGCGAGCTTCGATGCCGCACTGCGCGCGGAGCTCGGCCCCGAGCAGCTCGCTCGGGCGCTCACTCCCTCCGACCATCGAGGCCCATTCCTGCGCGCAGCGATGAAGCGCCTCGGTGAGGTGTCACCCGGTGGCGTCATCACGCTGACCGACGGAACGCGGCTCGACCCCGCATCACCGATCGAGCTCGCGGCCGCCGTGAGTCAGCCACAGCAGGCGGTGGGCTACCTCGCGCTGCTGCGCTGCGTCAACGACGCGCTCGAGCCCGGCGCGCGGCGCGAGACGAGCTTCCGGAGCCTCGTCGCGCCGGAGTTCTCGGCCACGGCGTTCGCCGCCGCGCTCGCGAAGGCCAACGCGAGCGAGCAGGCTTGCGGAGCCACCGCCCCCGCACGCTAAGCTCGCGCTGCCTCCGGTCCCGCCGGAGATCCCATGCCGGGCGACGCTGCGCAGCGTCCGCGCGAACGCCTCCACGACCACGGTCCCGAGTCCCTCGCGGACGCCGAGCTCCTCGCGCTGCTGCTCGGCACCGGCTCGCGCCGGGGCGGCGCCACGTGGCAGGCTTCCCAGCTCCTCTCGCGCCACGGCGGCCTCCACGGGCTCGCGCGGGCGACGCTCGGCGAGCTCGCCGATGCGCCGGGCATGGGGCCCGCACGCAGCGCGAGCATCGTGGCCGCGCTCGAGCTCGGTCGGCGCCTCGCGATGCGCCGGGTGCGCGCGGGTGAGGCCGTCCTGTGTCCTGCCGACGTCCATCGGCACTTTCATCCGCGCCTGCGTGATGCGCCGCACGAGCGCTTCGTCGTGGTGCTCCTCGACGGCCGTCACCGCTGGCTGCGCGAGGTCGTCGTCTCGCAGGGGACGCTGACGGCGAGCCTCGTTCACCCGCGCGAGGTCTTTCGGCCCGCGCTGCGCGAGGCCTCGGCGGCGGTGATCCTCGTCCACAACCATCCCAGTGGCGACCCGACACCGAGTCGCGAGGACGTCGAGATCACCGCTCGCCTGTTTCGTGCCGGTGAGCTGCTCGGCGTCCACGTCCTCGACCACGTGATCGTCGCCGAGCGCGGATTCGTGAGCCTTCGGGAGGCAGGCGGATTTCCGAAGCTCGAGTGATCGCGGGAGCTAAGGCCGGTGCCCCGGCCGGTCGATGCCGGGAGCGCGACGGGCGGCGGCGCCCGTGCACGCGAGAGGTGAACATGGCGAAGGCTGGCGCGAGACCCCTTTCCCGACCGGCGCGGAGCGCACAGGCCGGTGCGGAGCGCAGGCGCTCGGCGCGCGCTCCGTTCGTGGTGCGCGTCGACTACGGGACGGTCGATGCCTTCTTCTCCGAGTTCACATCCGATGTCAACGAGGGTGGCATGTTCATCGAGACCGAGACCCCGCAGCCTCCGGGAGCTGCCGTCGTTCTGCAGTTCCGCATCCCGGGAAGCGACTCTCCGATCCGGGTGCGCGGGCGCGTGGTCTGGACGAGCGCCGAGCGGGCGTCGCAGACGCCGGGCATGGGCATCGAGTTCGAGAATCTCGATGCTCGCGCCCGTGCGAAGATCAACGCCGTCGTTCGCCGACTGCGCGCGCAGCCGGAATAGTCCGATGACGACCGAACACCGCGTCGCCGCGAGCGCCTCGCGTGCGCCCGCAGCCGCCGGCTCGCTTCGCTCGCCAGAGCAGCCTTGCGCCTCAGTGCGCGGGCGCTTCGCGCTCTTCCTCTCGAACGGCTCGAACGGCTAGAACGGGATGTCGTCGGCCGGCGGCGCGCCGGAGCCCGACGAGCCTTCGTCGAAGCTCGGTGTCGCCTCGCGCGAGTCGCCTTCTCGCGCAGGCCCCGCACTCTGTCCTCGCGGACCGCCGAGGAACTGCACGGTCTGCGCGACGACCTCCGTCGTGCGCTGCTTCTGGCCCTCTTTGTTCTCCCATTCGCGTGTCTGGAGCCGTCCCTCGATGTAGACACTGCGACCCTTCGAGAGATACTGCGCGCACAGCTCGGCCGTGCGGCCCCATGCAACGATGCGGTGCCACTCCGTACGTTCGTCGCGCTCGCCCGTCTTCTTCGTGAAGTTCTCGGTAGTGGCAATGCTGAAGCTCGCGACGGCCTGGCCTCCCTGCGTGTAGCGAAGCTCGGGATCGCGCCCGAGGTTGCCGATGAGGATCACTTTGTTGACGCTGGCCATTGGATTCTCCGTCGGAGTGAGGTGCTCGCATCATCTCGCCTGCGCGCGGGAGCGTCAATGGTGAACGCACGCTCACGCCGCGGAACACGCATCCGCAGGGCGATGGCAGTGCGAGGCGGCGTGCGCTTGACGGCGCACGAAGCGAGGGGATACTTGCTCCGTCCGAAGCGTCCCGGGGGGTGGGGACGTGAGCAGTCTCTCGTCCGCAAAGGCGTGCGCCGTGGCGCGCGCGAGCGAGCATCGTGCCGCGGGCGTCTAGCGCCCGCTCGCGAAGGTCGCGTGCCACCGCGCCTGCGGTGTCGGGCTGGCTCGCGCCGGGAAAGCTCGCGTCCGAGTCGCTCGGCCTGCTGCTGCTCGCGGCGTCATTGTTCGTCTTGCTCGCGCTGGCGAGCTTCAGCGCTTCCGATCCCGTCTTCCGAATGGCGCCCGTCGAGAACCTCGGCGGGCCGGCTGGCGCCTCGGTCGCTGGCCTGCTGGTTCGCGGCCTGGGCGCTGGCGCCTTCGTCCTCGTCGGGCTGACGGCGATCGTCGCTGGACGCCTCGTCGCGGGGCTGCGCGCGGCGCGTGAGGGCGCGGGGTTCTGGGTTGGCGGTGTGATGCTGCTGGCCGCTGCGTCGGCCGCGCCCGAGCTGCTCGGCGCGCTCGCGCCGGCCCGCTTCGGAGGCCTCGAGGGAGGGGCCCTCGGACGTCTTCTCGCAGCGGGAGAGAGTGCCCTGCTCTCCGCGTACGGAGGCCTGTTCCTCTGTGCGCTGCTCGCGCTGGCCGGAGCGCTCAGGGTCACGGGAACTCCGACGCAGGTCGCGGTGCAGGCCGTCGTCTCGGGTGCGTCCGCCTGCGGTCACGCGGGGCTCGCGGCGATCGCAGCCGCCGGCCGCGCGCGCGCGCGCTTCGTGCTCGCGGGGCGCCACGGAGCCGCGCGGCTCCGGCGCGGAATCGAGGACATTCGTATCTGGCGCGAGCAGCGGCGTCGTAGACGGCGCGTCGCGTTGCTGCGCGAGCCGCTCGCGGAGGCTCGAGACGGGCCGAGCGGCGAGCTTCCTGCCCTGTTCGGCGATGGCGAGGCGACTGAGGCCGGCCCGTCGCGTGGCGCGCCGGCGGAGCAACCCGGCGACGAGGACGAAGCGGGGAGCGAAGACGACGGCGAGATCGCCGAGACGCCGTCGCTGCGGCCGGCGACGCCGGGACGCCGCGGGCGCGGCGCCGAGCCCGCGATCGTCGATCATCGCGCGGCGCGCGGCGCAGCGCGCGGCCCGCGACAGGAGTCGTTCGCATTCCCCGAAGATCACGGCGACGTCCCGTGGACGCCCCCCGACCTCGACCTGTTCCAGAAGCCGCCGGCCGGCGCGCGCACCATCGATCGCGAGAGCCTCATCATGAACTCGCGGATCCTCGAGAAGAAGCTCCGCGACTTCGGCGTCAACGGCCGCGTCGTGACGGTGCACCCGGGGCCGGTGATCACGATGTACGAGTTCGAGCCAGCGTCGGGCGTCAAGGTGAACCGCATCGTCAACCTCTCCGACGATCTCGCCCTCGCGCTGCGTGCGCTCTCGGTTCGCATCATTGCGCCCCTGCCCGGGAAGTCCGTGGTCGGCATCGAGATCCCGAACAGCGAGCGCGAGGTCGTCTACATCCGCGACCTCCTCGAGTCGGAGAGCTACCGCGCGAGTCCGTCGAAGCTCACGCTGGTGCTCGGCAAGGACATCTTCGGAAACCCGGTCGAGGCAGATCTCGCGCGCATGCCACACCTGCTGGTCGCGGGCGCGACCGGGACCGGGAAGAGCGTGTTTCTCAACTCGCTGCTGTGCTCGGTCCTGTTCCGCGCCTCGCCTGCGGAGCTCAAGCTCCTGCTCGTCGATCCCAAGCTGCTCGAGCTCTCGGTGTACGAAGGGATTCCGCACCTGATCGCCGACGTCGTCACCAATCCCAAGCGTGCAGCCGCTGCGCTCGCTGGCATCGTCCACAAGATGGAAGAGCGCTACCAGATGATGTCGGCACTCGGCGTTCGCAGCATCGATCAGTTCAACACGCGGGTCGACGAAGAGCTCGCTGCCGGCAAGAAGACCTTCCGTCTGAAGCCGAAGCCGGGAGAGACCGAAGGCCGAGAGGTCGAGTTCCGTCGCATCCCGTACATCGTCGTCGTGATCGACGAGCTCGCCGATCTGATGGTCGTCTCGGCGCGCGACGTCGAAGAAGCGCTGCAGCGCCTCGCGCAGATGGCGCGGGCGGCCGGGATCCATCTCGTGCTGGCGACGCAGCGGCCGAGCGTCGACGTGCTCACGGGCGTCATCAAGGCGAACTTTCCGGCACGGGTCTCGTTCCAGGTCTCCTCGCGCACCGACTCCCGGACGATTCTCGACCAGAACGGGGCCGATCTCCTGCTCGGACAGGGTGACATGCTCTTCTTGCCGCCCGGGACGTCGAAGCTGCGTCGCGTCCACGGCGCCTTCGTCTCCGAGAAAGAGGTGGCTGCGCTCGTCGCCGAGCTGCGGAAGCAGGGTGCGCCGGTGTTCGACGACACGCTGGTACGGATGAAGGAGGAGAGCGAGGCGAAGGAGGAGCGGGGCGAGGACGTCGACGAGATGTACGATCGGGCGATCGCGATCGTGGCCGAGACGCGGAACGCTTCGATCTCGTACATTCAGCGCCGCCTCAAGGTGGGCTACAACCGTGCGGCCCGGATGATCGAGCAGATGGAGCTCGACGGAATCATCGGACCCCAGGAAGGAACGAAGCCCCGTGAGGTCTACGCGCGAGCCCTCGACGACGACGACGAATAGCCGCTGCGAGCGGCGCGTCCGACCGTGGATGAGGCAGGGGCTGGTGGCGGGCGTCGTCCTCGCGGGGGCCGTGTTCGTGGCGTTTCCGGCATGGGCCGAGACGAAACGCCGTCCCGCCCGTCCGGCGCAGGGCGCGGCGACCGCAGCGGACTCCCGTGAGGCGCAGGGGGTGGCGCAGGAGCCGTCGACGGCGAAGCCGGCGGCAGACGAGGGCAAGGACTGCGCAGCCGTGATGGCGCGCAAGATTCAGAGTCACTACGACGGAGTGCGCGACCTGACGGCCCGCTTCACGCAGGTGTCCGAGGTCGTCTCGCTCGGCGCGCAGGCGGCAGCGGCGCCTCCGGCGACGTCGAGCGGCGAGGTGAGCTTCGCGAGACCCGGGAAGATGCGATGGTCGTACGAGCAGCCTGAGCCGAGCCTCGTCGTGACCGATGGCGAGGATCTGTGGATCTACGATCCGGGCGGAAACGAGGCTCAGCGCATGCACGCGGGAGAGGGGTTCCTCTCGGGCGCTGCACTCCAGTTCTTGCTCGGCCGGGGTGCGATCGATCGTGACTTCCGTGTATCGGCGCTCGCGTGCGGCCCCGAACAGACGCGACTCGCTCTCGCTCCGCGAAAGAGCGCTGCATATGAGAAGCTGGAGATCCGTGTCGATCCGGCGAGCGGAGAGATCGTGCAGACCGCCGTCTTCGACCTCGTCGGCAACGTGACGCGCGTGACGTTCGAGAGCGTTCGGACGAATACCGGGCTGGCAGACGAGCTGTTTCGCTTCTCACCTCCCGACGGCGTTCGCGTCGTCGAGGTGCCAGCGGCCGAGAAGTGAGCACTCACCGAATGAGGCGCCGGGAGTGCCCAATCGGAGAAGGCCACTTCTCGCAGGACGCGGACCACGCAAATGCCGGCGTAGGAAGCGCCCGCGGGGAGCGGTGGCACCGTGACGGAGGCGTCAAAATGGCTGCGCCCTTCCTGCAGGGTCGCAACTCGAGGCGGCACCCCGAACGCAGGCGTGCCGCAAGACGAGCGCAGGCGAGCAGCGACTGGGGGGCGGGTGTGCGAGCCGGGTCGATCCGCGCTGCGGCGTTGCCTGGAACCGGCGTTCGGTCGCCGGTCTGCGGGGGGTGCTACAGGCGTTCTGCTCGTCCGCGGGGCCTTCGCCCCGGGCTTTGGCGCTGCTTGACACAGGGGCGGAGTCGGATAGGTTCAGGGAGTGAAAATGCCCGAAAATCCGAAGGGTTCGACGTCTTCCACACGCCGATGAGCGCGGTTCGCGCACGGAGCGCCGTGAGCGATCGGAGTGGCCGCTGCTGCGAGCGAAGAGGCACGCCCGAGGATCCGGGAGCACGACCGCGACGGCGCACGCCGAGCGTGCTGCGGCCTCCTGGCGGGGCTCTCGCTGAAGGGTCGCAGCGCGGCTGCGCGGCTCGCGATCGCACGGACGAGATGCGGGGGCGAAGCGCCCGGTTCGTGCGAGCGCATCGCTTCGAGGCGTCGCGACGCTGCGGCACACGCCTTGCAGTAGCCACCAGCAGGGTTCGCTTCACGCTCGGCGACGCGCCGGGGATCGAGGAGAGAGCTGGATGAGCGAGTTCGATTCCGGTTCCGGACAGGGCAGGCGTGGCTTCATGCGGGACGTCATGCGGCGCATCTCGACACCCGGCTCACGGCCGGGCGGCGAGGGAGATCCGGAGCGCGAGACGCAGGCGCCGTATCGCGACGAGATCGAAGACCTGCAGGACGCCATCCGCTTCTTCGGCGGCGACTCCACCGAGTTTCGCCGGCGACTCGATCGCGTGCTCGCCGAGTTCGACGCGCTGCGCCGCCGGCACGAACTCTCGCGGCAGCAGCTCGGCGACGCGGAGCGCCAGAACGAGAAGCTCGTCCACGTTCTCCAGGAAGCGAAGCAGCAGATCGAGCTCCTCAAGGAGGAGGTCGACAAGCTCTGCGCGCCGCCCAACACCTACGGTGTCTTCACACGCGGCAACAAGGACGGCACCGTCGAGATCCTCGTCGACGGCAAGCCGATGCGCGTCAACGCGCACCCGAACCTCGACGTGTTCCAGCTCGAGGAAGGCCAGCTCGTCGTGCTCAACGAGGCCTTCAACGTCGTCGAGCCGGCCGGGTACACGGCGCGGGGAGAGATCGGCCACATCGTCGACTTTCTCGGCGACAACCGCGCGATCGTCCTCGGGCACACCGACGAAGAGAAGGTGATCGGGCTCGCGACGCCGCTGCGCAGCGAGAAGCTCAAGGCCGGCGACAGCGTGCTGATCGACCCGCGGACGAACTTCGCGTTCGAGAAGCTGCCGAAGTCCGCAGTCGAAGAGGTGGTCCTCGAGGAGATCCCGGACGTCACGTACGACAAGATCGGCGGCCTCGGCGAGCAGATCCAGATCCTGCGCGACTCGATCGAGCTGCCGTACATCCACCCCGAGATCTTCCTCGAGCACAAGCTCTCGCCGCCCAAGGGCATCCTGCTCTACGGGCCGCCGGGCTGCGGCAAGACGCTGATCGCGAAGGCCGTCGCGAACAGCCTCGCCAAGAGCATCGAGAAGCGGACGGGCCGTGCGACGCCCGCGTACTTCCTCAACGTGAAGGGCCCCGAGCTGCTCAACAAGTACGTCGGCGAAACCGAGCACAAGATCCGCGAGGTCTTCAAGAAGGCGCGCGAGAAGGCGAACGAGGACGTTCCCGTCGTGATCTTCTTCGACGAGATGGACTCGCTGTTCCGCATGCGTGGCTCGGGCATCAGCTCCGACATGGAGGCCACGGTCGTCGCGCAGTTCCTGTCGGAGATCGACGGCGTCGAGTCGCTCAAGAACGTGATCGTGATCGGCGCCAGCAACCGTCAGGACCTGATCGATCCGGCCGTGCTGCGGCCCGGCCGGCTCGACCTCAAGGTCAAAGTGCACCGGCCCGACGCGGCGGCAGCGAAGGAGATCTTCTCCAAGTACCTCACGGCGGAGCTTCCGTTCCACGGCGAGGCGATGGTGAAGTACGGCACCGACCCGGCGGCGATCACGGCCGGAATGATCGAGGACACGATCTCCGAGATGTACGCCACCAACGAGGAGAACAAGTTCCTCGAGGTGACGTACGCCAAGGGCGAGCGTGAGATCTTCTACTTCAAGGACTTCTCGAGCGGCGCGATGATCGAGAACATCGTCGCACGCGCCAAGAAGAAGGCCGTGAAGCGCCTGATCGACCACGGTGAGCGCGGCATCACGCTCGCCGACCTGCTCGAGGCCGTTCGTGAAGAGTTCAAGGAGAACGAGGATCTCCCGAACACCACCAACCCCGACGACTGGGCACGGATCTCCGGCCGCAAGGGCGAGCGCATCATCAACGTGCGAACGCTCATGACGGGCATCAGCCGGACCGAGCGCTCGATCGAGAACATCTCGTCGGGTCAGTATCTGTGAGGCGCCGGAGCGGTCGCTAGGGCGGGGGATGGATGGCGATTCCCAAGGTCATGGGAACGGAGATCGAGTACGGGATCACGGTCAAGAACGATCGCGACTTCGATCCCATCTCGAGCTGCGTCCTGCTCGTGAACGCCTACCGGGAGGACCATCCCGGGCGGATCCTCTGGGACTACGACCAGGAGAACCCGCTCGCCGACGCGCGGGGCTTTCAGGTCGACGGTGAGAAGTACACGCCGAACCAGCAGGAGAACATCGCCCGCAACAAGACCCTGGTGAACGGTGCGCGGTACTACGTCGACCATGCGCACCCCGAGTACTCGTGCCCCGAGGTCACGAACGTCCGCGATCTCGTCGTGCACGAGAAGGCCGGCGAGCGCATCGTCGAGCTCTCGCGGCGCGAGGCGACGCAGCTCCTGCCGCCCGGCACTGAGATCCTGCTCTACAAGAACAACAGCGACCGCAAGGGAAACAGCTACGGCTCGCACGAGAACTACCTGATGGACCGCCGGACGTCCTTCAAGCAGATCGTCGAGCACCTGATGACGTTCCTGGTGACGCGGCAGGTGTTCACCGGTGCGGGGAAGGTCGGCAGCGAGAACCGGGCCCACCCCTGTCGCTACCAGCTCACGCAGCGGGCCGACTTCTTCGAGACCGAGGTCGCGCTCGACACGATGGTGAAGCGTCCGATCATCAACACGCGCGACGAGCCTCACGCCGACCGCGAGAAGTACCGGCGACTGCACGTGATCGTGGGCGACTCGAACATGAGCGAGTACACGATCTTGCTGCGGAGTGGCGCCACGGCGCTGCTGCTCTCGATGATCGAGGACGGTGCGCTGCGGCGCGATCTCGCGCTGCGCGATCCGGTGCGTTCCATCAAGGAGGTCTCGCACGATCCGACGTGCCGCCGCGAACTCCAGCTCGAGAACGGCAAGAAGCTGACCGCGGTCCAGATCCAGCGCGAGTATCTCGAGATGGCACACAAGTACGTCACCGGGAAGAACATCGACGCCGTCACGAAGGACGTCCTCGTGAAGTGGGAGCACGTCCTCGGCTGTCTCGAGCGCGATCCGATGGAGCTGAGCCGCGAGATCGACTGGGTGATCAAGAAGGCTCTCATCGAGAGCTTCATGGAGCGCAAGGGTCTCGACTGGGAGTCGGCGCAAGTCTCGATGCTCGACCTCCAGTACCACGACCTTCGTCCCGACAAGGGCCTGTATCACCTGCTCGCGCGACAGGGCCGCGTCGAGCGGGTCGTGACCGACGCCGAGATCGACGCGGCGATCACCGAGCCGCCGGCCGACACGCGGGCGTACTTTCGGGGCCAGTGTTTGAAGCGCTATCCTGCCGAAGTCTTCGGCGTGAACTGGGACTCGATCTCGTTCGGGATCGGTAGCGAGCCGATCAAACGGGTGCTCATGGGTGAGCCGCTCAAGGGCTCGAAGGCGCACGTCGAAGGCCTGCTCACGAGCTCGCCGACGGCACGCGATCTGGTGAGGAACCTGCGGGCCTAGCGCCCGCGCATCGGGAAGCCGACCGGGGGACGACGCCATGGCCGACACGAAGCAGACGCAGAAGCCCAAGAAGGGCGGCGACGGCGAAGGTTCGGGCTCGGGCGAGAGCGGTCAGAAGCTCGCGAAGAAGGGCGAGGCGCTCAAGGAAGAGATGGACGCGCTCGTCGACGAGATCGATGAAGTGCTCGAAGAGAACGCCGAGGAGTTCGTCAAGAACTACGTGCAACGCGGCGGAGAGTGACGCTGCGTCCCGCCGGGGGGAGGGGCTCGTTGCGTTTGTTTGGAGAGTACCAGGGGTCGAGCTTCACCGAGCTGCTCGCGAGCACGCGATCTCTCGCGCTGCCCGTCGCGCCGCAGTCCACTGCGACGGGTGCGCCACCGGGAGCGATCGACGCGCGGCTGTCGATTCCTCACGGAACGACGGTGCTCGGCCTCAAGTTCGCCGGCGGCGTCGTGATGGCGGGCGACCGGCTGGCCACCGAGGGCTACCGCGTCGCGTCGCGCGACATCCAGAAGGTCTTCGCGACGGACGACCATTCGCTGATGGCGATCGCGGGCGCTGCGGGCCCTGCGATCGAGATGGCGCGGCTGCTCCGCGTCGAGCTCGAACACTACGAGAAGATCGAAGGTGAGCCGCTCGAGGTCGAGGGCAAGGCCAACAAGCTCTCGCAGATGATCCGCCAGAACCTGCCGGCGGCGATGCAGGGTCTCGTCGTGGTGCCGATCTTCGCGGGCTACGACAAGCGGCGCATGGTTGGACGCGTCTGGAAGTTCGACGTCACGGGCGGCCGCTACGAAGAAACGGAGTTCGAGACGACGGGATCGGGTGGCCTGTACGCGAAGGAGTCGCTCAAGAAGAGCTGGCGCCCCGACGCGTCCCGGGAGGACGCGATGCGCTTCGCCCTCGAGGCGCTGATGGCCGCTGCGGACGAGGACCGTGGGACGGGCGGCGTCGACACGGTCCGAGGCATCTATCCCAACATTTTCGTCTGCGACGCCGGCGGCATCGACGAGACCCCCGCCGAGCGCGTCGCCGAGCTCCACCGCGAGCTCGTCGCGGCGCGGCAGCGGAGGTAGCGAATGTCGCTCCCGTTCTACGTCTCTCCCGAACAGGTGATGCAGGACAAGGCCGAGTACGCCCGCAAGGGCATCGGCCGCGGGAAATCGATCGTCACCGTCGAGTACGACACCGGCATTCTGCTGATGGCCGAGAATCCGTCCGCGAGCCTGTCGAAGATCGGCGAGATCTACGACCGCATCGCCTTCGCTGGCGTGGGCAAGTTCAGCGAGTTCGACCAGCTCCGGAAGCTGGGAGTCCGCTACGCCGACGTGAAGGGCTACTCGTACTCACGAGAGGACGTTCGTGGCAAGGCTCTCGCGAACGCCTACTCGCAGGCGATTGGCGATGCGTTCACGCGCGAGCTCAAGCCCCTCGAGGTCGAGATCATCGTCGCGGAGGTCGGCGACCCGCGCCTGGCGGGCCACGAGAAGAACGCGATCTATCGCGTGCAGTTCGACGGCAGCATCTCCGACCACCAGGGCTACTGCGTGATCGGCGGCGCCTCCGAGAGTCTCCAGGCCCATCTCCAGTCGAGCTATCGACCGGAGATGCCCCTTGGGGATTGCGCGCGCCTCGGGCGCCAGGCGCTCGCGCGCGCGACCAACGGCGAGGCAAAGATCCCGCTCCAGAACCTCGAGGTCTGCGTGCTCGAGCGCCAGCGTCCGGGCCGCAAGTTCCGCCGGCTGTCCGCCGATGAGCTGAGAGGTATCCTCGACGCATAGGCCGGGCGATGCCCGGCCGCACCGGACGGTCATGCAGAAGCGGATCTTCGGTCTCGAGAGCGAATACGGGATCATCTTCACGCCGGAAGGCCGAAAGACGCTCCCGGTCGAGAAGGCGATCCGCTTCCTGTTCGAGAAGCTGATCACCACCGAGCACTTCCTCAACGTCTTCCTCGAGAACGGCGCACGCTTCTACCAGGACACGGGCTGTCATCCCGAGTACGCCACGCCCGAATGTGCGTCGCCGCGCCAGCTCATCGTCTACGACAAAGCCGGCGAGCGGATCCTCGAAGACCTGCAGGACTACGCCGAGGAGAAGATCCGCGAGGAGCGCATCGCCGGGAAGCTCTCGATCTTCAAGAACAACACCGACTTCGTCGGAAACAGCTACGGCTGCCACGAGAACTACCTCGTCGACCGCGACGTCGACTTCTACTACCTCGCCGAGCAGCTGATTCCGTTCCTCGTGACGCGGCAGATCTACACCGGCGCCGGGAAGGTGTTCCAGACGCAGGATGGCGTTCACTACTGCGTGAGCCAGCGCGCCCAGCACATCTATCAGAAGATCTCGGGCACCACGACCAACGACCGCTCGATCATCAACACGCGCGACGAGCCTCATGCCGACCGCGAGAAGTACCGGCGACTGCACGTGATCGTCGGCGACTCCAACATGAGCGAGTATACGAACTT
>JADLGR010000046.1 GCA_020849175.1 Deltaproteobacteria bacterium | reverse complement strand
GCCATCGCACAGATCCTACCTGCTGGCGCGCTGCTGCCGGGCCGTAAACCGCTGTTTACGCTGCTGGTTGACAGCGCGATACCGCTCCTTCTAGTCTGGCGCCGCCCACCCGACCGACCCCCTGACTGCGGCACAGGAGACCCCATGCTCGAGACCTACTCCCGTCTGGCCGCGCAGGCGCTGCGCGACGAGCCGCCGACCGAGACACAGGCCCGCTGGATCCTCGACGGCGACGACGTCGCGCTCCTGCCTCTCCTGCACGCCGCGTACGTGCCGCGCGAGCGGCACTTCGGCCGCAAGGTCATGGTGCACGTCCTCAACAACGTCCAGAACGGGCTGTGCCCCGAGGACTGCGGCTACTGCGCGCAGAACCGCGATTCGAAGGCAGCGATCCGCAAGTACGCGATGAAGAGCGACGACGAGATCTTCGCAGCGGCCGAGGTCGCCGCGCGCGCCGGAGCCACGCGCTACTGCATGGTGCTCTCGGGGCGCAGCCCGACGCTCGATCGAACGAAGAAGCTCGCGGACCTCGTGCGCGGCGTGAAGTCGCGCTGGCCGATCGAGGTCTGCATCTCGGTCGGGTTCATCGACGACGATCAGGCGCGAATTCTCGCCGAGGCCGGCCTCGACCGCCTGAACCACAACCTCAACACCAGCGAGGAGCACTACGGCGCGATCTGCAGCACCCACGGGTACGCCGACCGTGTGAACACGATCCTCACGGCCAAGCGCCACGGCATCCAGAGCTGCAGCGGGATCATTCTCGGGATGGGTGAGACGAGTGCAGACGTCGTCGAGCTCGCGCTGCGGCTGCGAGAGCTCGAGGTGCCGTCGATCCCGGTGAACTTCCTGATCCCGATCGAGGGCAATCGAGTCGTCGTGGACGGATCGCTCACACCCGAGCGCTGCCTGCGTGCGCTGGCGCTGATGCGCCTCGTCAACCCGCGCGCCGAGATCCGCGCGGCCGGCGGCCGTGAGGGGCACCTGCGCGCGCTCGGCGCGCTCGCGCTCTGGCCCGCGAACTCGCTCTTCGTCGACGGCTATCTGACGACGCGCGGCGATGCGACCCGCGAGACGTATCGCATGATTCGCGACGCCGGCTTCGAGATCGACGGGAATCCTGCCTGCGATCGCGAGGCCTTCGACGGCGAGAAAACGGGCGACTTCCGCCTGCCCGGCGACCCCGACTCGCTGCTCCGACCCGATGTCGCGCGCTCGACGCGCGGCGTGGGATGAGCCTCGACGACGTCTGCACCGCCACGCTCGGCGCGTTGCGCGAGCGGGGAACGTTCCGGAGTCTGCGCACCCTCGACGGCCCGCAGGGCCCGCGCACGCGCATCGATGGACGCGAGCTGCTGCTCTTCGCCGGCAGCAACTACCTCGATCTCGCCGCGCATCCGGGCGTGATCGAGGCGAGCGTGCGCGCCGCGCGCGAGCACGGCTGCGCCGCCGGCGGCTCACGCCTCATCAGCGGCAATCTCGTCCTGCACGAACGGCTCGAGGAGGAGATCGCCGAGCACCTCGGCACCGAGACTGCGCTCGTCTTCGCGACGGGCTACATGGCGAACGTCGGTCTGATCCCGGCGCTGGTCGGTCACGGCGACGCCATCGTGTCGGACGCGCTCAACCACGCGTCGATCATCGATGGCTGCCGCCTCTCGCGCGCCGACGTGCACGTCTTCCCACACGCCGATCTCACCGCGCTCGAGCGGGTGCTCGCGCAGGCTGCACGGCCCGGAAGGCGCCTGCTGCTCGTGGCTGACGGCGTCTACAGCATGGACGGCGACGTGGCGCCGCTCCCGGAGATGCTGGCGCTCGCACGGCGCTTCGGCGCGATGTTCGTCGTCGACGACGCGCACGGCACCGGAACGCTCGGAAAGAATGGAGCAGGGACGGTCGAGCTGCTCGGCGGATGTGAGGGCGTCGACGCGATCGTCGGAACGCTGGGCAAGGCGCTCGGCTCCTTCGGCGCCTTCGTCGCCGGGAGCCGAGCGCTTCGCGAGCTGCTCGTGAACGTGTCTCGCAGCTTCATCTTCTCGTGCGCGCTCGCGCCGCCGCAGGTCGAGGCGGCGCGTGCGGCGCTCGGGCTCGTTCGCCGGGAGCCGTGGCGCCGCGAGCGGCTGCAGGCCAATGCAGCACGACTGCGTGCGCGCCTCGCGGACCACGGGATCTCGACTGCACCGAGCACGACGCACATCGTCCCGGTCGTGATCGGCGCGAGCGACGAGACCATGCGCGCCTGCGAGGCCCTGCGCGAGCGTGGCTTCTTTGCGCAGGGCATTCGGCATCCCTCGGTTCCCGACGGAACGGCGCGGCTTCGCCTCACACCGATCGCGACGCACTGCGACTCGGAGATCGACGCGCTCGCCGAGGCCGTCGCGGCGGTCTACCGCGCGTGCGCGTGAGCCGGACACCGGAGCGCGGGCTCTTCGTCACGGGAACCGATACCGGAGTCGGGAAGACCTTCGTCGCGTGCGCCCTCCTGCGGGGCCTTCGCGCGCGCGGACTGAACGTCGGCGCGATGAAGCCGGTCGAGACCGGCGTCGGACCCGAGGGTCCGCTCGACGCGATCGCTCTGCGCTCGGCGGCGGGTGCGAGCGACGCGCTCGACGAGGTGTGCCCCGAGCGCTTCGCCCTTCCCGCGGCACCGAGCGTTGCCGCCGCGCACGAGGGCAGGTCCGTCGATCTCGCGCGGATCGAGGCGGCGTTCGGCGCGCTCGCGCAGCGTCATGACCTCGTCATCGTCGAAGGGGCTGGCGGGGTGCTCGTTCCGCTCTCCGACACCCTCGACATGGCGGGCCTTGCATCGCACCTCGAGCTTCCCGTTCTGCTCGTCGCGCGGGCTGCGCTCGGCACCGTCAATCACACACGCCTCAGCCTCGAGGCCCTCGAGCGGCGCGACCTCGTGCTCGCAGGCGTCGTGCTCTCGCACGGGGGGCACACCATCGACGCGGCCGAGGCGCGCAACCTCGAAGGTCTGCGCCGCGAGCTCGGCCCACGCATGATCGGCGAGATCCCGCCTCTTCGGTCGGGGGGCGTTCCCGAAGCGGGCGCCATCGAGTTCGGCGCCCTGCTTCGCGCACTCGCTCACGACCCGAGCGCCCGGGCGGCAGACCCGCACCGCCACCTGCTCTGACGTACAGCGAGCGGCGCACCGTCTGGCGCCGGCTGGGCGCGATGCCTTCCTGACCTCGCGCACGGCCTGCGCCTTCGCGGTCAGCGGCGCGTTCCCGTCTCTCCGAGCGGCGTCCAGCTCGCGTCCATCGTCCCCACCGCCGCCATGTTCTTGAAGTAGCCGGGGCCGGCGAGCCAGGCCGAGAGGATTCCCGAGCCGGGATCGTGGACGAGTAGATCGTCCATGCCGTCGTCGTCGAAGTCACCCGCGGCGACGATCGCGCTGAACGGGCTGGTCCACCACATGAGCGAGGTCATGCTGAAGCCGCTGCCGTTTCCAGACAGAACCCAGAGCAGCCCGAGGAACCGCGCAAAGACCGCGACGTCGGCCTTACCGTCGCCATTGAAATCGCCCACGGCTGCGATCTCACCCACTGTGGGAAGCATCGTCGCCACGGCCTGCCGGACGGCGGCGCCGTCGAGCAGCCAGATCACCAGCTCCGACGTATCGGTGCGCTGCAGCAGGACGTCGGCCTTGCGATCGCCATCGAAATCACCGCTCCCGACGACGTCCCAGCCGTTCGCGAGCGTACCGATCCGCTGGGCGCTCCGCGGCGTCACCCGGTCGATCAGCCAGACCGTGACGGCGTTCGTCGCCGGATCGATCCACAGGACGTCGCTCTTGCCGTCGCCGTCGAAGTCCGCGACGCCGCCGACTCGCCAGCCCGCGCCGGCCACGCTCGGGCTGCCGAGCGCCTTCTGTGTGGTGCCGCTGTTGAGCGCGATCTTCACGCTCCCTGTCGTCGGCTCCATCCAGAGGAAGTCGAAGCTCTTGCCATCGCCGTCGAAGTCACCCGTTCCGGCGAGCGTCCAGCTCGCGTCCTGCGCACGCGGCAAGACGCTGCTGCGCGGAGTCACGCCATTGAGGAGCCATCCCGAGACGGTTCCATCGCTGTGGCGGAAGAGGGTGTCCGCATGGCCGTCCCCGTCGAGGTCGAAGCGCGCGCCCGCTTCCGCGATCCGGAGCGAGACGGAGATCGTCTTCGACGCGAGACCGGCGGCCGCGATCGTGACGGTCGCCTCGTGTGCGCCGGCCGCGAGGCTAGCCGTCGAGAAGGACACGCCGATCGTGTCCTTCTCGCCCGTCGAGCTACCACTGGCAGGGCTCACCGTGACCCAGCTCTGGTTCGCGCTGATCGCGTACGAGAGCGATCCGTCGCCGGCGTTGCGCACCGTGAAGCTCTGCGCGGTGGGGCTCTCGCCGGGTGCGGATGCGGCGTCGAGCGAGCTCGTCGAGAGTTCGAGAGACGGCGCGCCCTGCGTCACCGT
>JADLGR010000045.1 GCA_020849175.1 Deltaproteobacteria bacterium | reverse complement strand
AGTCGCACGCGATCACCGCCCAGCTCGCGAAGCGCAGCGCGCATCTCGGTCAGCCTTCGCTCGCCGTAGGCGCGGTAATCCGCGGGTCGCGGCCTCGGCAGGCCTGTCGTCTCCTCCACCCCCTCGACGTAGCCGTCGCCGGCGGTGAAGAGCAGCACGCATGCCGTTCCCCCGCGTGCGAGGACGCGCTGGACGAGTCCGCCCGAGCCGAGAGTCTCGTCATCAGGGTGCGGAGCCACGACGAGCAGGCGCTCTCCTTCTCCGACCTCGAGCGGACGGGGTGCAGGAGCGCTGGCCCCGACCAGCACGAGCATCCCCAGCCCGACCAGGAGTCGTCGCCTCTGGTGCCTCATGTCTTGACGAAGATCCCTCGTCGGTAGAGCGCTGCCGCGACGCCGATCCACAATACGACGTATCCGCTCGCGTACGCGAGCGAGGCGCTCTCGGGCGCGGCAAAGCACGGCTCGAGATGGCGGAAGACCCAGGCCTTGGCACTCGACGAGCTGCCCTGCACGAGCGGCACGGGCCACTGCTCGAGCGCTGCGTCGAGAACGCTCGACCCCACGTAGCAGACGATTGCATTCATTCCGACCATCACGAATGGCAGTGCGGCTCGCCTGAGCGCGCGGACGCCGACCGCGAGCTGACAGGCGGCGAGGACTACGGCCGCGATTCCGGCCGTGAAGACGGCGTAGGAGCTGGTCCAGAGGCTCTTGTTGATCGGAAAGACGCTTCCCCAGGCGAGGCCGAGCCCGATCGCCGCACCCCCGGCTCCCAGAAGACCGGTGACCCGGGCTCGGTCGTCGCGTGAAGAGAGAAGGAATCGCCCCGCAAAGACACCGAGAAGCGTCGTTGCGAGCGCCGGCAGCGTGGAGAGTATCCCCTCGGGATCCCATGTCGTTCGATAGAGGTGGCCCGAGAGCGTGATGCGATCGACGAATGCGGCGAGGTTCTGTGTCTTGTCATCGATCCCCACGGCGTCCGCCCCGGGCACGGAGATGCCCTCCATCGCGCCCCAGTAGCCGAGGAGCAGTACGGCGGTCGCGAGCGCCTGGGTGCGGGGCCGTGTGTGCAGGACGAGGAGCGCCGCTGCGCCATAGCAGACGGCGATTCGCTGCAGCACTCCAGGGATGCGAAGCGACGACGGATCGAGCGCGTACGAAAGAGTGTTGAGGAGCAGGCCGAGTCCGAAGAGGATCGCGACACGGCGCGCGATTCGAACGTGCAGGCGGCGGCTCGTCGCGCCGCTCCGCGTCCGGTGTGAGAAGGCCAACGGGATCGCGGCGCCGAGGATGAACAGAAACGCTGGAAACACGAGGTCGGCGTACGTCCAACCGTGCCAGTCGGCATGCAGGAGCTGCGGATGCACATGGTCCCAGCTCCCAGGGCTGTTCACGAGGATCATCCCGGCGATCGTGATTCCGCGAAGGACGTCGAGAGAGACGAAGCGGCCGCGCGGAGGAGGAGACATGAGCGCGATGTGATCTTATCACCGCGCGTGCGGCGGATCCTCCGCTCGCCGTCGCGGCCGCCGCTCGTCAGTGGACGATGACGACCGACTTTCGGGTCTCTCCCAGCACGCGGTGCGAGAGGCTTCCGAGCGCGGCGCCCGAGAGGGCGCCGCGGCCGCGGCTTCCCATCACGATGAGGTCCGCGTCGGATGCGGCGTCGACGATCGCGCGCAGCGGAGGCTCGACCTCGATCCGCCATGCGACCGGGACGCCCGCGGCCTCGCACACGCGCCGGCAGCGATCGAGCTGCACCTCGGCGTCCTTTCGCAAGCCGTGCTCGACCTCTCCCGGAGGCAGCGCGAGCCGCGCGTCGGCGAGCGCGCTCACGCCCGAGAGCCAGCGCAGCTTTCGCGGATCGATCGCGTGCAGGAGCGTGACGCGTCCTCCCGAGAGGCGTGCGAGCGTCGCCGCGAGCTCGGTCGCTCGTAGCGACGGTCCCGAGCCGTCGACCGGGACGAGGATCCGCTTCGGCGCCTCGGGAAGCGGCGGGAGCGCCGCCTGCCGCGCCGCTTCGGCCTCGGCCGCCTGCGCGCAGCCGAGCGAGCAGAAGCGGACGGTCTGCCCTGCGACCGGGGCCTCGACCGTCACCTCCGCGGGCACGTGCGCGCCGCACTTCGGGCACTTCACCAGCATGAATCCTCCTTGCGACGTCTCGCCTTCGGGCTCTCGTCTCCTGCCCCGGACCTCTTGGCCCCCACACGCGCCGGCCTGAGTCGGGCCGGCCCCTCCTGCCTTTCCTGCGCGCCAGCGTTCCTACCGGCCGGCCGCGAGCCGCCGCTCGACCTCCGCCACGCGCAGGCGCGTCGCGACCGCGACATCGGTCGAGAGCGAGAGGCTGTCGATGCCGGCGCGGACCAGCCGCTCCGCGAGCTCAGGATAGTCGCTCGGCGCCTGTCCGCAGATGCCGATCTTGCGCCCGGCGCGGCGGGCGCCCTCGACCGCCATCTCGAGCGCCCGCACCACGGCAGGATTGCGCTCGTCGAAGACGCCGCCGAGGATGCTCGAGTCACGATCGACCCCGAGAACGAGCTGCGTCAGGTCGTTGGACCCGATCGAGAAGCCGTCGAAGTGACGCGCGAACTCGTCGATCAGCAGGACGTTCGCCGGAATCTCGCACATGACGTAGATCTCGAGCCCGCGCTCGCCGCGCCTCAGGCCGTGGCGCGCCATCTCCTCCTGCACGCTCTCGGCCTCGGCGATGGTGCGGCAGAACGGGATCATGACGACGAGGTTCTCGAGGCCCATCTCCTCGCGAACGCGCCGCAGGGCGCGACACTCCAGCGCGAAGCCCTCGCGGTACGCGGGGTGCGCATAGCGCGACGCGCCGCGGAACCCGATCATCGGGTTCTCCTCCTCGGGCTCGAAGAAGCGGCCGCCCAGCAGGCCGGCGTACTCGTTGGTCTTGAAGTCCGAGAGGCGAACGATCACGGGACGCGGATGGAAGCCGGCAGCGATGCGCGCCACGCCCTCGGCGAGCTTCTCTTCGAAGAACGCGGAGCCGTCGCGGTAGCCACGGATGCGCGCGGCGATCTCGCGGCGCGTCTCGTCGTCCGTGCGCTCGGGATGGATGAGCGCCATGGGATGGATCCCGATCGCGCTCGTGATGATGAACTCCTCACGCGCGAGACCGACGCCGTCGACGGGAAGGAACGAGAGCGCGAAGGCCTGGCCGGGATCGCCGACGTTGACGTAGATGCGCGTACGCGTGCGAGGAAGCTCGCTCACGTCGAGCTCGTTGCGCTCGAAGCCGAGGATTCCTTCCATCACGACGCCGGTCTCGCCCTCGGCGCACGAGACGGTGACGGCTTCGCCGTCGCGCAGCAACGCGGTGCCATTTCCCGTCCCGACGACGCACGGCAGGCCCAGCTCGCGACTCACGATCGCGGCATGGCACGTGCGCCCGCCGTGATCGGTGACGACGGCCGACGCCGTTCGCAGGATCGGCTCCCAGTCGGGGTCGGTCATCGCGGTGACGAGCACCGATCCGGGCCGGAAGCGGTGCAGCTCGGCGGCGCTCGTCAGGCGCGCGACGGGTCCGGCGCCGATCTGCGTTCCGACCGCACGCCCGCACACGCGCACCGGGCCGCGCTCCTTCAGCGCGTAGGTGACGAGCTTCGCGGTGTCGCGTCGCGCATGCGCCGTCTCGGGGCGCGCCTGCACGATGAAGAGCGCGCCGTCGCGGCCGTCCTTCGCCCACTCGATGTCCATCGGGCGCCGCTCGCCGGCACGCTCGGTGTAGTGCTTCTCGATCGCGATCGCCTGCCGCGCGAGCTCGACCGTCTCGTCGCGCGAGAGCACGAACTCGCGGCGCAGTGCCTCGGGAACGCTCACGTTGCGTGTGCTGCGCCCTCCCCCTTCGTCGTAGACCATCGCGATCTCTTTCGAGCCGAGGCGGCGCGAGATCTCGCGCAGCGTCGGCTTGAAGACGAGATACTCGTCGGGGTTCGCGACACCCTGCACGATGTTCTCGCCGAGGCCGTAGACGGCGGTGATGAAGACGACGCCGTCGAATCCGCTCTCGGTGTCGAGCGTGAACAGCACGCCCGATCCGGCCTGGTCCGATCGCACCATCTTCTGGACGCCGATCGACAGGTAGACCTTGTCGTGGTCGAAGCCGCGCTCGGCGCGGTACGAGATCGCGCGATCGGTGAAGAGCGATGCGAAGCACTTGCGGCAGGCCTCGACGAGATGCGGAACGCCGCGGACGTTGAGATAGGTTTCCTGCTGCCCGGCGAAGCTGGCGGTCGGAAGGTCTTCGGCGGTGGCGCTCGATCGAACCGCGACGTCGGCGGCCTCCTGCCCGTACTGCCGAGAGAGCGCCGCGTACGCTTCCTCGATCTCACGCTCGAGCTCGGGCGGAACCGGCGCCTCTCGCAGCAGTCGGCGCGCAGCAGCGCCGCCCGTGCGCAGCGAGTCGACGTCTCTGGGATCGAGCGCTGCGAGCGTGCTTCGCAGCGCCGCGCGGACTCCCGGGCCGTCGAGAAGCGCGCGGTAGGCCTCTGCGGTGAGCGCAAAGCCGTCGGGGACACGCACGCCGAGGGGCGAGAGCGAGCGGATCATCTCGCCGAACGACGCGTTCTTGCCGCCGACCAGCGGGATGTCGTCGAGCGTCAGGCTGTCGAAGCGGCGGATGAAGCGCACGATTCCCTCCTCCGGGCCGCGCTCGGCCCCGTCCGCGAGGATGTCGCTCCGGACGAGGACTGCTGGAGCAAGCGGCGTGCCGAGGGGCACGAGGCACTCGATGCGGGCGTTCTCGCTCGCGATTGGCGTGACCGGCCGCCCCGGCGCTGACGCGAGAAGTCACGATCTGGCAGCGGCGGTGAGTCGAAGCGACCCGCGGCGGGATCGACCGCCGCACGAGGCGCGCACGGCTGTGAGCGAGTGCGACGGACGCAGCCGTGGAGGGTGCTGGCGTGCGTCGATGTCGCCCGGGCGCACGCAGCGACGCGCTGCCGCCGGGCCGTCAGCCCCGCTCGTCCGGGAGCGAATCGAGAAAGCCCGACAGGGCGGCGTTGAACGCGGCCGGCGCCGAGAGGTTCACGACGTGGCCGGCGCCGGGAAGAACGGTGAGCTCGCCGCGCGGCAGGAGCTCGGCGAGCCGCCGGCTCGGAGCGAGCGAGATCGCGTCCGCCTCGCCCGCGATCACGAGCGCCGGGACGTCGAGCGCCGCGAGCCGCGGCGCTCGCGCGTCGAGCGACGGAAGGCGCCCGAGAAATCCCCGCAGGAGCGCAGCGAGCGCGTGTGCATCGTGCTCGAGGAAGCCCTGCCGAACGAAGGCTGCGGCGGCGCGGTCGAAGCCAGATTTTGGCCCCCACACGAACTCGGCTCCCGCCGCTTCGAGACCGTCGCGATCGAGCACGTCGGCGAAGCGCGTCGCGATGGCCGCGACACCGCCCGGTCCCGCAGCGGGAAACGAGGCGAGCACGATGCCGCGAACACGCTCGGGATGCGCGAGCGCAACCTCGAGCGCGAGCGCCGCTCCCATCGAGAGGCCGCCGACCACCGCGCGCGCCGCTCCCTCGCGATCGAGAATGCGGACGACGTCGGCGACGAGCCGCTCGGCGCTGCAAGCCTCGGGTCCATCGGCTCCTGGGCTCCGGGCATGTCCGCGTACGTCGGGGAGCAGAACGCGCCAGCGGCCGTGCAGCGCACGCGCCTGCCGGCGAAAGTTGCGCGCACTGCCGCCAAAGCCATGGAGCAGCAGCAGCGGCGGCCCGTGTCCGTGCGCTTCCACGAAGAGATCCCCGCCGATGGCGTCACGAGGAGCATCCTTCTCTACTCGGGAATCCAACCCGCTTCCTCCGGCGCCGCCGCGAGGAGAAGACCGCGGCCGTGTGTCATCCTACCGGCCTGCACGATTCGGAGCCCGCATGAGCCTGTCGTCGCCGTCCGTCCCGCGCCCTGCCTCGACGCTGCTGCTGATCCGCGACGGTGCGCCCGGCCTCGAGGTCTTCGTCGTCGAGCGCCACCACCAGATCGACTTCGCGGGCGGTGCGACGGTATTTCCGGGCGGGAAGGTCGAAGCAGGCGACCGCGACCCGCAGCTTCGCGAGCGCTGCGCCGGAGCGAACGGACTCAGCGACGACGAGCTCGCCTTCCGCGTCGCCGCGATTCGTGAAGCCTTCGAAGAGTGCGGTGTCCTGCTGGCGCGAGCGCGCGGCGAGCACGCGCTCGTGTCGGTCTCCCGCCTCGCCGCCCTGTTGAAGCGGTGGCGCGCCGAGCTTCGCGAGCACCGCGTCTCGCTCGCCGATCTCGCGCGCACCGAGGATCTCGAGCTCGCCTGCGATCTTCTCGTCCCGTTCGCACACTGGATCACACCCGAGGTCATGCCGAAGCGCTTCGACACGTGGTTCTTCCTGATGGCCGCGCCGCCCGGACAGTTCGCGGCGCACGACGGCACCGAGTCGGTCGACTCGGCGTGGATCTCGCCGCGCCGCGCGCTCGAGCAGGCCGAAGCCGGCCAGCGAACGATCATCTTCCCCACGCGTCTAAACCTCGCAAAGCTCGCGCGCAGCAGCACGACGGCCGAGGCCGTAGACACAGCGCGCGTGTCGCGCATCGTGACCGTGTTGCCGCGCGTCGAACGCGGACCGGCGGGGCTCGTCATGCGAATCCCGGTCGAAGCGGACTACGACTTCTCCGAGGGACCCGTCGACGCGCTCGGGCTGCGCTGATCCGCGGCGGACGCGACGCTCAGCCGCGCATCAGCGTCCGCAGCGCGCGCATGCCGAGCGTTCGAACGCCCGCTCCGGCGAGCGCGGCGCGTCCGGCCTCACCGCCGTAGAAGCCGCGTTCGAACTCGCGGTGGTGCGCACCGAAGGTCATCGCGGCGCGGAGCTCCTCGCCGTCGCGCGCCGGGTGGCAGATGAGGTACGTGACACCGCGCACGAGCCGTGCGATGCGCGCGCGGTTGTGCGCGAGCCCCTCGCCTTCCGGGAAGTCGAGCGATTCGGCGTCGAAGGCATCGAGGATCGGACTGCCCGCGGCTTCGAGCCGATCCATCAGCCCAGCGAACAGCTTCTCGGCGCCGGCGAGGCCGCGCGCGGCGAGAAGCTCCGCGTCGGGCCGCACGGCGAAGGCCGGCACGCGGTACTCGCTGGCGAGCTTCGTGTAGACGGGAACGAGCTGGGGCAAGAAGACCGTCCCCATGTGTGAATCGATGTGCGTGACGTCGACGCCGGCGGCGAGCGCCTTCTCGATCTGCGCCCGCAGCTCGATCTCGACTTCCTCGGGCTTCGCGTTCTTGGCGACCTCGAGAGCGGTACGCGGCAAGTAGCCGTCCGCGTCGAGGAGCGAGGGCACCCGATCCCGCGACGCGACCGGCCCCCAGCGGTAGCTCATCCACTCGGCCGTGAGCGTCAGGTGAACGCCGAGGTCGGCGTCCGGGTTGGCGCGCGCGAGCGCCGCGGCCTCCTCGAACCACGGGCACGGCACCATGATGCTGCCACAGGTCGCCGGGCCGTTGGAGAGCGCTTCGAAGGCTCCCACGTTCGCGGCATGACACATCCCGATGTCATCGCAGTGGATGACGGCGACGCGGTCGTCGGGAGCGAATCCGAGGCGCTGGGCGAGGGTCGGCGGCATGGCGGGCTCCTTCGCGGGCCGTCATCCTACCCCGGAGCGCCGCCGGGTGCGTCGCGCCGCCTTCGCCGCTGGCGTGATACCGTCCCCGCGCGATGCCGCCCCTCGACCTTCCCGAGCTCGCCCGCGCCGCCGAGGCCGCCTGTGACCGCGCGCGCGCCGAGATCCTTCCGCGCTTTCGCAATGTCTCGGTCGAGATCAAGGCGGACGGCTCGCCCGTCACTGAAGCCGACCGCGCCGCCGAGAAGGTCCTGCGCGAGGCCCTTCACGCTGCGCTACCCGAAGCCGCGATCCTCGGCGAGGAGTTCGGCGCCGGCGGCACGCGCGGCGCGAGCCTCGAGTGGGTGATCGATCCCATCGACGGGACGATCGCCTTCTCACGCGGGATCCCGCTCTTCGGAACGCTCCTCGCTCTGCTCGAAGACGGCGAGCCCGTGGTCGGGGTCATCGACTGCTGCGCGATCGGCGAGCGTACCGTCGGATGGAAGGGCGGAGGCTGCTTCCGCAACGGACGCAGGCTGCGCGCGTCCACCGCAAGCGACCTCGGCCGCGCGCTCGTCTCTCACGGCGACGTCTTCTGCTTCGACCGCGCAGGAAAGCGCTCCGTCTTCGAGCGCATGGCGCGCGAGATCCCGATGCTGCGCGGCTACACCGACGCCTTCGGCCACGCGCAGACCTGCGCCGGCGCGATCGACGCGATGGTCGATCTCGACCTCAACCCGTGGGACATGGCAGCGACGCGAATCCTCGTCCCCGAGGCCGGAGGCCGCTGCATCGTCACGCCCGCGCAGGCGAACGGGAAGTCCGGGCTCGTCTTCGGCGCTCCGGCGCTCGCCGAGCAGCTCGCGCAGTGGCTCGGAGCCTGACACCGGCCGGCGCGAATCGACGGCCGTGACTCGCGTCACCGCTCCAGCCCGGCGCCAGCCCACGCGCAGGAGCCATCCACCTGCATCGGCTGCGCTCCCCCGGATCCGCACGCTACGCTGCGGCCCCGTCTCGCTTTCGCGACGCGCAGCGCAGCGGCCTTCGGAGGACAGCTCCGACCGAGCCCAAGACCGCGCCCGCGCGGCCCCAACAGGAGTGGATTCACGATGACCGAGAGCCCTCGCCTTCCGAACCTCGCCGACGCCCGCGTTGCCCTCGAGGCCGCGACTTCGCTCATGACGCAGGCCGTGGCAAGAGCTACCGAGATCACGGCGAAGGGCGAGCGGATCGACGACCACCAGGTCCTGGCGGAGCGCGTCGCGTACGCCGCGACCGAGGCACGCGCCGCTCGCGAGCTGGTCGAGGCCGTCGCGGCGGCGCGCGCCGAGGGAGCCGGAGATGCGCTGCTCGAGGCCGTTGCGGCCGCGTCCGCGGCGCAGCTCGCGACGAGCGTGCGCGACCGACTCTCGCCCGTGATCAACGACCTCGGCCTCGGCGACGCCGCGATCGAGGCGGCCTACCCCGCGACCCTCCGTTCGCTGCTGCGCACGGCCGCGCACGAATCGGTGCTGCGCACGATCGGCCGCCACGTGGCCGAGACGAAGGGCCGGAGCGAGTGGCCGCTCGACGAGACGCACGATCAGGTGCGCGCGACGGTGCGTGAGTTCGCGAACAACGAGGTGGCGCCTCACGCCGAGCGGATCCACCGCCACGACGAGCTGGTGCCCGAGACGTTCATCGCCAAGATGAGCGAACTCGGCTTCTTCGGGCTCTCGGTGCCCGAAGCGTACGGCGGAACCGAGTACGGCAATCTCGCGATGATCCTCACGACCGAGGAGCTCTCGCGCGCATCGCTCGCAGGCGCAGGGTCGCTCATCACGCGGCCCGAGATCCTCACGAAGGCGCTGCTGCAGGGCGGCACCGAGGAGCAGAAGAAGCACTGGCTGCCGAAGATCGCTTCGGGAGAGCTGATGGTCGGCATCTCCGTGACCGAGCCCGACGTTGGCAGCGACGTCTCCTCGGTGAAGTGTCGAGCCGAGCGCGGCACGGTGAGCGGCAGGCCCGGCTGGATCATTAGCGGCCCGAAGTCGTGGTGCACCTTCGCAGGGCGCGCGAACGTGCTCGCGCTGCTCGCGCGCACCGACGCCGATCTCTCGAAGGGCGCGAAGGGCCTCTCGCTCTTCATCGTCGAGAAGGACGCCTTCGACGGACACGCGTTCGAGATGAAGCAGGCGGGGGGTGGGCGCATGTCCGGCAAGGCCGATGCGACGCCCGGCTACCGCGGCATGCACAGCTTCACGCTCAATCTCGAGAGCTACTTCGTTGCGGCCGAGAATCTGGTGGGTGGCGAGGCGGGCCTTGGGCGCGGCTTCTACCTGCAGATGGCCGGCTTCGCGGCGGGCCGGCTGCAGACGGGCGGACGAGCGACGGGCGTTGCGCAGGCGGCGCTGGAGAAGACGGCCGAGTACGTCGTCGACCGCGTGCAGTTCGGCCGCGCGATCTCCGAGTACCAGCTCACGCAGTACAACCTCGGCCACATGGCCATTCGGCTCGCCGCCGCGCGCGCCATCACGTACGCCGCGGCGCGAGCGATGGACGAGGACGAGCGCAAGGCGGCGCCGCTGGCCGCGCAGGCGAAGCTCTTCGCGTGCGATGTGGCCGTCGAGGTGACGCAGATCGGCCAGATCCTGCACGGCGGCTGGGGCTATGCCGAGGAGTACCCGATCAGCCGGTACGTCGTCGACGCGAACGTGCTCCCGATCTTCGAGGGCGTGAAGCCGATCCTCGAGCTGAAGGTCGTCGCCCGGAGCCTGCTGGCCGGCTGACCGGTCGGACCCTGAGGGGGAAAACCTTTTCCTCTTTCTCGGCCGAAGTGAACCGAAATTCCCTTCTCCAGCGACCCGGGCAGTGTGTCCGTGGGACTCAGGGTTTTCACCAACGCTACTTAGCTGTGTGATTTCACCGGGTTATCTTCACCCCGGACGACTGCTCCCTCGCACTCGCAGCAAGCGAAACCTGGCCCGCGGCTTGCAATCGATCGGAAGCACTGGGAAGGCGGCCAGGGAAACCTGGAACCGAAGGTCGCCTCTCCACCAAGAGTGCGGCCTTCGACGTTCTGAGGGTTGCCGACTGCTGCAAACCCCCCGCCCGCGCGGGGATGCTGGAAAAGGGGAATGGCTATGAAGGGAAGGATCTGGTTGGTGCCGATGGCCGGCCTGGTGCTCGGACTCGCCGGGCAATCGCAGGCCCTCACGATCTCGGCGGTTGGAACGTCGATGAACGCCGGGAACACGGCCAACTTCAAGAACGACACGTTGACCGACTACCGCGAGTTCGCCTCGTCGGCGTCCGTCACGGACAGCGGCGGCACGGCCGCCGACTGGTACGGCGCCACCGTCAACGGGCAGGTGCGCTACGCCTCGACGACGGATGCCGACGGCGGCGTTGCGACCGCGCCCTCGCAGACGGGGAACAGCAACTACCACGTCACCTTCACCGTGAGCGCGGGAACGGGCTGGTACTACGACGTCTCCATCAGCAACGCGCGCGTGGGTGCGATCACGCGCGTCGACGACGGAACGGGCGGCGGCAACGCGAGCCTCGGCGCGCTCACCGGGAAGGTGAACGGCGTGACGAACGCCACGCTGGCCCTCGGCGCCGCGAGCATGGGCCAGGGAACGGGCGCCGCGAACTCGCCCTTCAGCCAGAGCAGCGGCACGGTGGTCCTCTCGGGCCTCACGGGTACGAACGTCATCACCCTCGACTTCTCGTGGACGTCGGTCGCGAACAGCACGTGCTCGGGCACCGGCTGCTCCACCACGGGCAACGACGAGATGGCGGTTCGCCTCGGCCTGGCCGACTCGTCGGGCGGCGCGACCGCGGGTGACTACCCGGGCGTCGGTGGCCGCACGCAGAGCAGCGACGGGCACTTCGCCAACTTCAGCGTGACCGAGACCACCTACGTTCCGGAGCCGGGGAGCCTCGTGCTCCTCACCGCCGGCATCGCGGGCCT
>JADLGR010000044.1 GCA_020849175.1 Deltaproteobacteria bacterium | reverse complement strand
CGCGGACCGTACCCGGCGCGTCTACCCACACGTGGCCGCCGCCGCTCGAGACCCGGACCTCGCGCTCCACGCTCTGGTCGATCCCGCTCACATCGATCGTTTCGGTCACCGCCGCTCCGAGCCGCAGCACCTCGCTCCGCGCTCCGGAGACGCGAACCCGTGGGGGATCCACCTCGACCTTCTCGATCACGTATCCGGCTGCCGGTATGCCCTCGACATCGGCGCGAACGGGCACCGCCTTGCTCGCCCTGCGCTCGAGCGTCAGGGCTATCCGCGCGGGCGAACGCGAGACGATACGGGCTCCGCGCGGCAGGTCCAGGTGTGAGGTGTCGATCTCGAAGTCCGCGACCCCCGGGCGCGCTCCCGCTGCATCGACCACGTACTCGAGCCGCTCTGGGTCGAGGCTGCGCAGGACGGCCGGACTGCCGAGGACACGAATGTTCACCACGTCCCCGCTCTGCTCGGTGACGACCAGCTCGTCGGGAACGCCGCGTACGGTGAGCGGCAGGTCGTAGCCCCGCTCGACCGAGCTCGACCCGTGCGCGACCCACCACAAGAAGAGCGCGATGACGACAGCCAGAACCTGAAGGCCGAGGGTCGCGCGACGCCGGGCCACGACGCGCCCTAGCCCGCGCTGCGGGCGCCGGCCGTGCCCGTCGTCGCGGTCTGCGCGTCGGCGCCCGCGTCAGAAGCTCCCGCTCCAGCCGCCGCGTCGCGCCCGTCGCCCACATCGTCTCGCGCCGCAGAGAGAGCCTCGCGCAGCGCTGCGCGAAGCCGGACCGGATCGAGACCGCGGCGAAGCTCACCGCCGGCAACGATCGAGATCTCGGACGTCTCCTCCGACACCACGACCACCACGGCGTCGGTCTCCTCTGCGAGCCCGAGCGCCGCTCGATGTCGCGTCCCGAGGCCCTGCGGCAGATCCTGCCGCTCCGACAGGGGCAGGATGCAGCCGGCCCGCGCGACGCGTCCGCCCTGGATCAGAACCGCACCGTCGTGGAGCGGCGAGTACGGCAGGAACAGCGAGACGAGAAGCTCCTTCGAGACGGCGGCGTCCACGACGAGGCCTCCCTCGGCCTGATCGTCGAGATTCGTGTCGCGCTCGAGCACGATGAGGCCACCGACTCGCTTCTGCGCCAGCGTCTGCGCCGCCCGAGCAACCTCTTCGAGGAGCTGCGTCTCCTGGCGCCGTGCGGCAGACGGCGACACACCGCGACCCACCCGCGCAAGCATGCGCCGGATGTCGTGCTGGAACAGAACGATGATGATGAGCACCGCCGACGAGAGGAAGTGGTCGAAGATCCAGATGAGGGTCGTGAGCTGAAAGAGCTGCGCAAGGGCGCTCGTACCGATCAGCAGCAGCAGCCCGACGAGGATCTGCACCGCGCGGGTGCCCCGAATGAGCCGCAGCAGCCAATAGACCCCGACGGTGACGACGAGGATGTCGAGCGTGTCGCGGACGGGGTCGTAGCTCGCGGCGAGATGGGTCCACGCGTCGTGAACGGTGCGCCAGATCAGCTCGATCACGGCGTACCGCCCGGCCGCGCCCGGCGCAGCGCGAGACCGACCGCGGCCGCACGCGCTGCACCCGCGACATCGTGGACTCGAAGCGCATCGGCGCCCGCGAACACGGCCACCGCACACGCGGCGATCGTCGCGCGGCCCCTCTCGCCCACCGGGTCGCCCGTAATCTCACCGAGGAACGCCTTGCGTGACGGCCCGACCAGCAACGGGAGACCGAGTCGCTCGCGCAGCCGGCCGGCGCCCGCGAGGAGCGCGAGGTTCTCTGCGGTTCGCTTTCCGAACCCGATCCCCGGATCGACGACGAGCCGGTCGCGTGCAACCCCGGCCCGGCATGCGCGCTCTGCCGATTCTGCGAGCTCGGCGCCCACCTCGGCGAGGCAGTCGTCGAACGCGATCTCGTCCTGCATGGTCTCGGGCACGCCGCGCAGGTGCCCGAGAACCAGCGTCGCGCCGCCGCGTGCGACCACGCGCGCGAGATCCGGGTCGAAGCGCAGGCCCGAGACATCGTTCACGACGCGAGCTCCGGCAGCGAGCGCCGCTTCGGCAACGCGCGCCTTGCGCGTGTCGATCGAGAGCGGCACCGCCGTGGCCTTCGCGAGCGCCTCCAGCACGGGGACGGTTCGCGCGATCTCTTCGTCCTCGGGCACCTCGCGCGCCCCCGGCCGCGTCGACTCTCCGCCCACGTCGAGCACGTGCGCGCCGTCGGCGACGAGCTGGCCGGCGAGTCGCACCGCAGCGGCCGGGTCCGGCATCCCGTCGGGTCCGAGCAAGCATCCGCCGTCGCTGAACGAGTCGGGCGTCGCGTTGAGCACGGCCATGAGCGTCACCCGGTCGTGCTGGAACGGCGTCGCGTCGACCACGGCGCGGGCTCTATCCGGGAATCGGCTCGGGATCGGGCAGCTTGTCGCCGGGAAAGTCCTTGCTCCGCTCGGGACGCGTGCGCCGCGGCGGCTCCTCGCGCCGCGGGGGCTCGGTGGGAACCGGCAGGGGTGGCAGCGCCCGGCCCGCCATCAGGAGCTTGAGATCCGCCGTGTCGAGCGTTTCGCGCTCCAGCAGCGCCTCGGCGATGCGGTCGAGGGTTGCGCGATGATCGACGAGATCCTGTCGCGCGTCGCCGTAGAGGCCGGAGAGGATCTTCGAGACCTCGTCGTCGATCTCCTCTGCCTTCTTCTCGCTGTAGTCCTTGCGCGTCACGAAGTCACGGCCGAGGAAGACGTCGGCATCGTCATCGCCGAACGACACCGGCCCGAGCCGGTCGCTCATGCCGTACTTGCAGACCATGCGTCGCGCGAGATCCGTCGCCTGCTTCAGGTCGTTCGACGCGCCGGTCGAGAAGTGGTGGAAGACCAGCTCCTCGGCGGCTCGGCCGCCCATCGCGTGCTTGATCATCGCGAGGATCTGATCTTTCGTGAGGTTGTAGCGATCTTCGGCGGGCAGGGTCTGTGTGAGGCCGAGCGCCATTCCACGCGGGATGATCGTCACCTTGTGAACGGGGTCCGAGTGCGGGTTGAGGAGCGCCACGAGCGCGTGTCCGGCCTCGTGGTAGGCGGTCGTCCGCTTGTCCTCGTCGCTCATGATCATGCTCTTGCGCTCGGCGCCGAGCAGCACCTTGTCCTTCGCATGCTCGAAGTCGAGCATCGCGACCCGCTGCCCGTCGCGCCGGGCGGCGAGCAGCGCCGCCTCGTTCACGAGGTTCTGGAGGTCGGCGCCCACGAAGCCGGGCGTCCCGCGCGCAATCACCTCGAGGTCGACGTCATCGTCGAGGGGCACGCGGCGCGTGTGGACCTTGAGGATCGCCAGCCGCCCGCGAAGATCGGGCCGCGGCACGACGACGCGGCGGTCGAAGCGGCCCGGCCGCAGCAGCGCGGGGTCGAGGACGTCGGGCCGATTGGTGGCGGCGATCAGGATCACGCCTTCGTTGCTCTCGAAGCCGTCCATCTCGACGAGAAGCTGATTGAGCGTCTGCTCGCGCTCGTCGTGCCCGCCGCCGAGGCCGGCGCCGCGGTGGCGCCCGACGGCGTCGATCTCGTCGATGAAGATGATGCACGGCGCGTTCTTCTTGCCCTGCAGGAAGAGGTCGCGGACGCGCGACGCGCCGACGCCGACGAACATCTCGACGAAGTCCGAGCCGGAGATCGAGAAGAACGGGACGCCCGCCTCGCCGGCCACGGCGCGGGCGAGCAGGGTCTTGCCGGTCCCGGGCGGGCCGACCAGCAGAACGCCCTTGGGGATCCGCCCGCCGAGCCGCGTGAACTTCTTGGGCTCGCGCAGGAAGGCGATGATCTCCTCGAGCTCGACCTTCGACTCCTCGACTCCGGCCACGTCCTCGAACGTCACCCGCTGCTGGTTCTCGGTCAGAAGGCGTGCACGTGCCTTACCGAAGCTCATGGCCTTGCCGCCGCCCGCCTGCATCTGGCGAATGAAGAAGATCCAGATCCCGATGAAGAGGAGCATCGGGAACCACGTGATGAGGAGCGTCTGCCAGAAGGACGACTCACGGGCCGGGTGCGCCGTCACCTCGACGTTCTTGGCGGCGAGATCAGCCAGCAGGCTCTCGGTCACCGCCGGCGCGTACGTGGCGAACTCTCCGCCGCTCTTGAGCTCGCCGGAGATGTGACTGGCTTCGATGGTGACCTTCTGAATCTCCCCCGCGTCGAGCTTTTGCTGGAAGCTCGAGAAGCTGATCTCCTGCGGCGCCGCCTGGTTCTGCCTGAACATCGTGACGACGAGCAGGATGACGAGCAGGACCACCACCCACAGGGCCATGCTCTTGTAGAACTGCTGGTTCACCGTCGACCTCGTTCGGGCGGCACGCCGCCGGACGTCTGGAGACCGTGCTCGTCGACCTTAGCATGTGCCCCGCGGGAGCACCTCGCGACCGCCGAGACGGAAGCCGCCGCGCTCGCGCGCAAGCACGAGATGTCCCGGAAGCTCGATCGCGCGGCCTGGCGCAGCCTCGCGCAGGAATTGGACGACACGCACGAGATGGATGTTCGATACGTCGCGTGCGATGCCGGCACCGCGCAGGGCGCGGCGTGCGAGGCGCCGGGCAAGCGCCTCGGGCAGTGCGGCCCAGTCGTCGGGGTCGATCCACAGCGCGCCGCCCTCGCTTCGGAACCGCTTCTCTGCTTCCCGCTCCACCAGCGACTCCATCCACTCGGCGTCCCTGCGCTGCGCTTCGGCCAGCCGCCCGAGCGTCCTGAGGAGTCCGGGGTTGAAATCGCTTGCGAGGCCCGGGAGCCAGCGCTCGCGCAGCCGGCTGCGCGCGTACGCCGCCGAGCGGTTGGAGGGATCCTCGCGCCAACGCAGTCGCTCGCGGCTCGCGTAAGCGAGGATCTGCGCGCGCGAGACGCCGAGCAGGGGCCGCACGACCCGGCCGTCGGGTGATCGTTCCGGGATCCCCGCCAACCCGTCACCACCGCTGCCCCGGAGCACACGCAGCAGCACGGTCTCGGCCTGGTCGTCCGCGGTATGCGCCGTCGCTACGTGGTCGGCGCCGAGCTGCGCCGCCAGATCCCCGAGCGCCTCGTAACGCAGTCGCCGGCAGGCCTCCTGGAGCGTCGGGCGCTCCCGGCTGCACGTGCCCTCGCGCAGCCGATTCGGCGCGACGCGACGCACCCGCAGCGGGACTGCGAGCGAGGCGGCGAGCTCCGCCATGAAGGCCTCATCGCCGTCGGACTCTGCGCCGCGAAGGCCGTGGTTCACGTGCCCGGCCGCCAGCCGCAGCCCGAGCCGCGGCGCCAGCGCAACGAGGCCGTGCAGGAGCGCCGTCGAGTCGACGCCGCCCGAAACCGCGATCAGCACGCCACGGCCCGGAAGCCCGAGCCGGCGCGCGCCCGCTTCGAGTGCGCGCAGCACGCTGCGAGCTTACCGCACCGCGCTGGCCTCGCCGATGACGATGCGGGCGCCGTCGTCCTTCTCGGCCCACACGTCGTAGTGTAGACGCGTGCGCGCTCCCTCACGCGCCTCCTCGCGCAGCCTTGCGTGCGCCGTCACGCGCTCGTCGACCCACAGCACGTTGGTGAGCCGAACGTCCATCTTGCCGCCGACGCGCCAGCCGTCTCCGAACTCGCGCTCCATCACCTCGGAGACGAAGCAGGTCGACATCATCCCCTGCACGACGATGTTCGGGAAGCCGAGCTTGCGCGCCTCCTCGCGGTCGGTGTGATAGTTGCGCGCGGGGCCCGAGAACATCCAGCAGCGGCGCGCATCGACGGTCTTTGCAAGAGGCGGCAGGTCGGGGCCCTGTGCGGTCGGAAACGGCGGGCGCGCTTCGGCCTGCTTGCGCTCCGCCGTGCGCTCGTCGACGACGAAGCCCTCGCCTCGCGCCTTCGGCGGCAGGAACGACTGGTGTGTACGCCCCCGAACCAGCAGGCGGCCATCCTCGGCGCCGACGAGATCGGTCTCGTTCACGACGTAGTCGCGACCGCGCTTCGCATAGCGGGCGACGATGGTCGAGCGCGAACGAATGCGCGAGCCGACGCGCAGCGCGCCGAACAGCTCCCACTCCTGCCGCGCATGGAGGTTCCCGAACAGGTTCGCGAGGTACCAGTCGCCGAGGTGCCGGTAGCACTCGCTGTGGTGCAGGAGCGGCGGCGCGACGTCCGGTCCGCGCTCCGTGCGGTCGTCGAGGGCGTCGGCGTAGAACGCGACGACCTCCTTACCGATCTCGTACTCGTTCGAGCCGCAGTGCCGCCCGACGAAGGCGGGCTCGCCCCTCAGATTCACACGCGTCCTCCCGGCGCCGGCCTGGCGCCCCTTCTGGGTACCACGAAGGGGCGCGTATCGCGTGCTGGCAAGCAGGCGGCGCCCTGCGATCATGCAGCGCCGTGTCGGCGACGTGGCAGAACGTGGGCGGCTGGCTCGACCGCAGGGCGAACGACGCGCCGGAGCGCCTCGCCGTCGTCGACGCAGGCCGCCGCCTCTCCTACGCGACGCTGGCAGGCCGGGCCGCCGCCTTCGCGGCCTGGCTATGCGAGGCCGGGATCGGCCCCGGCGACCGGGTCGCCGTGCTGCTGGCGAACCGCTCGGCCTACCTGGAGGCCGTCTTCGCGTGCGCACGCATCGCGGCGATCGCGGTGCCGATCAATGCGCGCCTCGCGCCGCCCGAGCTGGCGCAGATCCTCGACGACTGCACGCCGCGCGTGCTCCTGTGCGAGGCAGATCTGGCTGCTACCGCCGCAGCCGCACTTCGCGACATGCGAGAGACGACGCCACGCGTGCTCGAGGCGGGCGGCCATCCCGATGCCTACGAGGCGGCGCTCGCCGGGGCGAGTTCGCCGCCGGAGCCGGCGGCCGTTCGCGGCGAGGACCCGATGATGATCATGTACACGTCGGGAACCACTGGCCGGCCAAAGGGCGCCGTGCTGCCACACCGCAAGACGCTGTTCAACAGTCTGAACGCCGCGCTGTTCTTCGAGCTGACGGCGCGCGACCGGGTGCTCGTACCGCTACCCCTCTTCCACTCCTTCGGGCTCGCGATCCTCTCG
>JADLGR010000043.1 GCA_020849175.1 Deltaproteobacteria bacterium | reverse complement strand
GGCGTTTCTGCCTGTGAGGCTTGCCTCCGCGCGCTTGCGCGCCACTCTTGGGGTGCGCGGCCCTTCGCGCTCGATCCAAGACCGCAGGAGATCCCCATGAAGGCAGCCGTGCGCCGCCTGTCGAGAGCCATCCTCGCGCGGCTGAGCAAGAAGCAGGCGCTGTGGCTGGCCATCGAGCGAGGCGATGATGTGGCAGCCCGCGCGGCGCTCTGCGCCGGGGCGTCGCCGAACGCCTCCGGGGTGAAGGGCGTCACTCCCCTCATCCTCGCGACGTCGCTTGGACACGCCGAGATCGTGCGAACGCTGCTGGAGCGAGGCGCCGACCCGGCGCAATCCACGTCGGACGGATGCATCGCGTACGACTTCGCCCGGCACCTCGGTGACGTCACGCTGGAGGAGATCCTGCGCGCCGCGGCAAGGCCCGGGAGCGCGGCTCCTTCGACGGGTGGCCCGCACCCGTGCTCGTCGGCGGTGTGTCGCGACCTCGCGCACTTCCTCGACGAGGCGAACCTCGTTCTGCCGCGGCGCGGGTGGGAGGTGCTGCGCAAGACGATGATCGACTCCCTCGGTCCGTCTGCCGCGAGCGCGGTCGAGCAGGCGCTCAAGGACACCCAGCATCGCGTGCTCTTCGAGCAGATCTTCGCCTCGGAGGCTCACGCGACGGCGCACTTCGCACGCGACGGCTTCCTGTCGGTGCGGTCTCCGATGATGCTCGGCTCCTACGACGTCGAGATGGCGAAGCGCCGGGGCCTCGATCTCACCGAGCTGTTCGCCGAGAAGTATCGCGCGACCGACGAACTCTTGTGGAGGCTCCTGCCGGATTCGGTATTCCGGCGCCCGCCCACCCGTGCCTGCGAGATCGGCGGCGCCTGGGGCGCCACCATCCAGCACGTGATGTGCCGCTTTGCGATCGAGTCGTATCACAACTACGAGCCCGACAGTCACTATGCCGAATGGGCCACCGAGCGATTCGGCGTGGAGGCGATGCCGGTCGACGGAGAGACCCTCTCTGGCACCGCCGACGACTCCGTCGATCTCGTGATTGCGAACAACGTTCTGACGTTCGTTCCGCCGATCAAGATCTGGAGCTACCTGACCGAGATGCGTCGTGTCCTCCGGAAGGACGGAATCGCGCTGTTCAACCTCGTCCTGTCGGACCAGCTCGGCGAGGCCGACCTGCGTCGCTATCTCGACATGTACTTCCCCAAGCGAACCATCCAGGTGTTTTCGAGAGACATCCTCGATCGAACCTTCCCGTCCGAGTGCTTCGAGATCGTCTCGATCGCCGACCGGGAGTACGTGGTCCTGCGCCGCACGCGCTAGCCGCTGGCGACGGCAGATCAGGGCTCGCTGGCTCGCTGGTCATCCGGAGAGAGGATGGCCGCTTCTTCTCGGTCTTCGCGCGGGAATCCCGCGCGGCAGGGCTTGCGGCCGCGCGGCCCGCGCGTTCGGCGCGGCGCAGAGCCCGGCGTGTCTCGATGAGAGCGAGCCGCGAGCAGGTCACCTTCTCTGCCGAAGCGAGGATCGACCCGATCGATTCCCCGTCTGCTTCGGCGAGGAGCCATCGGAGAGCGGCGCTCGTCTCGACGTAGACGGTCACTGATCGTCGCGCTCCGCATCGAGCAGATCGCCGCTCGCAGCTGGCGAGGTGCAAGCGCCGGCCTGCATGGCCTGGTAGCGCTCGATCGCGGCGCGCGCGTTGAACAGCATCCGCTCGCGTCCGAGCCGGTCGGCCAAACCCGCATGGCGGACCATGTCGAGGACGTCGGGGTTCAGGCCCACGAGCCAGACGGTGATGCCCCGCTCGGTGATCCGCGCTTCCCCTTCCATCAGCGCCTGCAACGCCGAGTACTCGAGGTCGTGAACCCGGCTCATGTCGAGCGCCACCACGCGCGGCTGACTCCTGTCGATCAGCGTACGGATCTGATCGGAGACGTTCTGTGCGTTGACGAAGAAGAGGCGTCCTTCGGGACGAACGATCAGCAGCCCCTCGAAGGTCTCGTCGTCCGGATGCTCCGGCGACAACGGGCGCAGCACATCGGCGCCGCGTTTGCGACCGATCACGGAAACGCGCGGGCGCGCCGTCTGGCTCGCGAGACCGATCATCGACACGATGATCGCGACGACGATTCCTTCCAGGGTGCCCAGCAGAAGCACGCCGAGGCACGCGATCAGCGCCCAGCGAAACTCCATGGAGCGCACGCTGCGGATGGCGCGGAACTCCGCCGGCTCGATCAGGCCGACCGAATACACGATCACGATCGCCGCAAGCGTGGCATTGGGCAGCAGGCCGAGGAGCGGCGCGAGCAGCAACATGGTGGCCAGCGCCGCTGCGCCGGTCACCAACGAAGCCCTCTGCGAGCGTCCGCCCGCCGCGCGCACCACGGCCGTCTGCGACGTGCCGCCGCCGGCGGGCATCGCTCCCAGAACAGCGCCACCGACGTTCGCGAGGCCGGTCGCCACCAGCTCGCGGTTGGCATCGATGGGCGGATCCGTCGGCGTCGCAAACGCCCGCCCTGCCGCGATCGTCTCCGTGAAGCTCATGAGCGCAATGCCGAGGGCGCCCGGCGCGAGGCTCGCGATCAGCGCCGGATCGGGCAGTGTGATCGAGGGCAGCCCCTGCGGAATCAGCCCGACGAGAGAGACGCCCTGACCCTCGAGGCCGAGGAGCCATGCCGCCGCGATGCCGCCCGCAACGACGACCAGCGGTGCGGGCGAATGCGGCCGCAGGCGCTCCATGCCGATCAGCACGACGAACGTCGCCACCGCGACCGCGAGCGTGATGGACGAGGACTGGCCAAGGTGCTGAGCAACACTGACGATGTCGAGGAAGAACCCCTGCCTGGCGACGTGGATCCCCAAGAGCTTCGGCACCTGGTCGAGGACGATGACCAGGCCGATTCCCGCCTTGAATCCGGTCAGCACCGGCGTCGAGATGAAGTTGGCGACGAAGCCGAGCTGCAGAAGACGCGCCAGCAGCAACAGCGCACCCACGAGACCCGTGAGCGTGGCGGTCGCCGTGAGGAGCCGGGCCGGATCGCCGTCCGGCACGATGAGCCCGAGCTCCGTTCCGGTGAGAATCGCGAGCGTCGTCGTCGAGCTGACACTGAGCAGACGCGAGCTGCCGAGCAGGGCATAGATCGCCATCGGCACGAGGGCCGTGTACAGGCCGACCGCGACCGGCAGCCCTGCGACCGTCGCGTAGGCCATCGCCTTGGGCAGGACCACGGCGGCTGCCGTCAGCCCGGCAACGAGGTCGAAGCGCAGGCCGGGCGGTCCGGCGATCGGCGGAGCTGCTGTAGGAGCCGTCATCGTCCACTCCTCGATCCGCGCGGCAGGACTTCTTCCCGGTGTACTGCAATGCATCGTCCGCCGGCGGACGGTGGGGCAGGCGCATCGATTCAGCCGACCGCAGGAAGAACGAGCGCGTGGTAGAGGAGGGCTTGATCCTTGCCTCGGGCTTCGGCCTTCGCTGTGAGCCTGCTGCCAGCTCGACCGATCTTAGAGTAGAGGTTTCAGGATCGAGCGTCTCGACGGAGTCGACACCGGAGCGTCATGATTCGTTGGCGTAGCGCGTGAGCGGCGTATCGATCGAGAGAACCGAGCCGCCGAGGCGGAACGCGGCGAAGCGGGCTCCGAGAGAAAGCCGCGCGTGCGTGTTCACGAGCACGCTGCGATGTAGGATGAGCCAATGACCGAACCGGTTGGCGAAGCAGCCGGCACGCACCGGCAGAGCGCGCCCGTCGACCACGTGGTGCGCGTGATCGACGCGCTGTGCCGCGCGGCGTGAGGCTACTCCGCGCCCTCGCGCACGGCGCCGGCTGGGTCGTGGTCGGCGCCGGCGCGCTGCTGGTGGTGGGCCTTCTGCTGCGCTTCGCCTGGGCACGTTGGCTCTACGAGCCCATCGAGCCCGTACGTGCGGCGGAAAAGCAGGCGTATCTGGCGTCGCTGCCGCGCGCCGACCCGGCGACGGCGCCGCGCTTCGTCGTGATCCTCTTCGACGACCTCGGCTGGGGTGATCTATCCGTACAGGGCAACCGGCTGATTCGAACGCCGCGTCTCGATGCGCTGGCCGCCGAGGGTGTGCGCATGACGCAGTTCTACTCGACGTCGCCGGTGTGTACGCCGTCGCGAGCCGCACTGCTGACGGGTCGCTACCCGGTCCGCTCGCACACGCACCAGCACGTCTTCTTCGCCGAGGAGCTGCTCGCGGCGACTGCACGCAAGATGCTCGGCGCCACGAACGAGCTGCCGCGCGACGAGATCCTGCTCCCCGAGGCGCTCGCGGCTGCGGGCTATGCGACGGGCCTGGTCGGAAAGTGGCACCTGGGCGGGATTCCCGGTCATCTGCCGAACGACTTCGGCTTCGACGAGTACTACGGCGTGCTGTGGAGCAACGACATGCAGCCGCTCCACATCTACCGCAACCGCGCGATCGAGACCCGCGACGAGACCGAGTTCTCGCTGCTCGGCTTCCACGACGAAGACGGTACACGCCAGCCGCGCGGCATCGACCAGCGGCTGCTCACCCGCCGCTTCACCGAGGAGGCGGTCGCGTTCCTCGAACGACACCGCGACCAGCCGTTCCTGCTCTATCTCGCACCGACCGCACCGCACGTCCCCCTCTACGCCGACCCCGAGCACGCCGGGCAGTCAGCGGGCGGACGTTACGGGGACGTGATCGAGGATCTCGATCGAAGCGTCGGCGCCGTACTCGATACGCTCGAGCGCCTCGGCCTCACCGACCGCACGCTCGTCGTCGCAACCAGCGACAACGGCGGAAACTACGAGGGCAGCACCGGGGGGCTGCGCGGACGCAAGCAGGAGACGTACGAAGGCGGCATGCGCGTGCCGATGTTCGTCCGCTGGCCGGGTCACGTGCCGGCCGGCGTCGTATCCGACGCGATGGGCATGCAGATCGACCTCTTCCCGACGTTGCTCGGGCTCGCGGGCCTTCCGCTGCCGGCGGATCGCACGATCGACGGCGCCGACCTCCTCGAGACCTGGCGCTCCGGCGCGCGGAGCGCGCACGAGCATCTGTTCTACTTCCCGACCCTTGGCGCAGCGCCCGTCGCCGTGCGCGACGCGCGATTCAAGTACCGCAAGGAGACTGGGCAGGAGGGCCGTAGCAAGCCCCACCTCTCGGATCTCGCGCTCGACGCAGAGGCACACAACCTGGCCTCGCTGCACCCGGCCAAAGCCGCGGAGCTCGCGGCCGCACTCGACGCGATGACGCGGAGCGTGGAGGAGAACCCTCGCGGCTGGCGCTGATCGGCGCGGTTGCAGCCGGCCCGAATGCTTGGGCTGCTGCGATGGACGCCCGCCGCGGTCCCTCCCTCCCGCGAACGCGATGTCGCCGACGCCTCATTCGACCGCGGCGCGGCGTGCTCCTGCATCTCGCGATCACCGCTGCACGCGCAGCCGACCCTCGAACAGGCCGCACGGCGTGGAGCGATTCCGGGAGTCCGTGCGCAGGCTTCGCGAGGCCACGGGCATGTGAATGGCGCGCCGAGAGGGATTCGAACCCCCGACCCCCAGGTTCGAAGCCTGGTGCTCTATCCAGCTGAGCTATCGGCGCGTAAGAGGAGGGACCGGCCCGAGGACGGGCAGGTTGCCCGCGCGCGTCGCCGTCGTCGTCGCTTGCGCGGCGACCCTTGGATACCGGAGCGCTCGGGGCGACGCCACCGGAGCGCCGCGGCCGGGCCTCCGCGCGCGCAGCAGGGGTGGTACTCTCGGGACCATGTGCGATTGCCTCGTCGCAGTGGGGCCGGAGACGGCCGGCGGCGTCACGATCTTTGCCAAGAACAGCGATCGCAAGGCGCTCGAGTGCCAGCCGCTGGTGCAGTTTCCGGCGGCAATGCACCCGCCGGGAGCGACCGTTCGCTGCACGCACGTCGAGATTCCTCAGGTGGCCGAGACGTATCGCGTGATGGGCCACTCGCCGTGGTGGGTCTTCGGCTTCGAGCACGGCGTCAACGAGCACGCGGTCGCGATCGGCAACGAGACGGTCTTCTCGAAGGAGCCGGTCGAGGATCGGCACGGTCTCATCGGGATGGATCTCGTGCGTCTTGGCCTCGAGCGCGGCCGTACGGCTCGCGAGGCGCTCGAGGTGATCGCGACGCTGCTCGAGACGCACGGACAGGGCGGCCCGGCGCTCGCACCGGACGGCTCGGGCTATCACAACGGCTTTCTGCTCGCGGACCCCGACGAGGCGTGGGTGCTGCAGACGTCGGGGCGGCACTGGGCGGCGCGCCGCGTTCGCCTCGATGCGGTCTCGAATCACATCTCGCTCGGCGCCGACTGGGAGATCGGCTCGCGCGACCTCGACAGCTTTGCGCGCGCGTCGGGCTGGTGGACGGGGGCGGGTCGGCTCGACGTCGCTGCGGCGTATCGCAACACGGGCGTTCCAGGCCGCATCTCGGACGGACGACTGCGGCGCGCGCGCGAGCTGCTGCTACGCGAGCGCGGCCGCGTCGACGTTGCATCGATGCAGGTGGCGCTGCGCGATCACATGGACGGTGGGCCGGTGCTGCGTCCGGGCGCGACGCCCGACGACGAGCGCTTCTTCACGGTCTGCTCGCACAACTTCGTGATGGGGCCGACGACGGCGAGCCTCGTCGCGCCGCTCCCGCGCGACCGCTCGGTCCCGTGGCCGGTGTGGGTCTCGTTCGCGACGCCGTGTACGAGCGTGTTCCTCCCGGTCTATCTCGACGGCGTCCTGCCGGCGGTACTCGCGCGCGGCGGCCCGGACCCCTCCGACGACTCGGCGTGGTGGACCTTCCAGCGGCTCGAGGCGGCCGCGGAGAAAGATCCGGAGCGACACACTCCGGTGTTGAGAGAAGGCTGGACGGAGTTCGAGGACTGGGTCGAGACCGAGCGCGCAGGGGTCGAGGCGCAGGCCGCCGTCGCGCGCCGCGACGGCGACACCGACGCGGCGTCGCGGCAGCTCTCGGACTTCATGGCGCGAGCGGTCGAAGAGGCGCTCAAGCGCGCCGAGCAGCTTCGCGCGCGCATCTCCTGAGAGGCGTCGCTGCGAGCAGCCACCCGCCGCCGCGGCGTCGCGGCTTCGTGCGCGGCTGCTACGCGGACTTCACCGCTTCGGCCGGAGCGCGACGCGCCGGAAGCGCCTTCGGGAAATAGTCGTCGCGCGCTTCCCACGGAACGCCGAGCGCCGCGAGGATCCTGCGCTTCGTCGCCTGACGACACGGACGCCCTTGCTCGACGGCATGAATCGTTCGCGGCGAGATCTCCGCCTTCTCGGCGAGGTCGTCCTGCGTCCACCCGAGAGCCTGTCGGGCCGCGCGGATGCGATTCATGCGTCGTGCCTCCACGATGGGCGGGGGGTGGTCGGAAAAGCACGGACCGGAGAGCAGCCCCATGCTAGCGCCGCGCGGCCGGCCCTTTCCACAGGACTTTCCACGGGAGGATGGGCGGATCGCGCGGGGCGGGGCCCTAACGCATCGCCACCGGGATGAGGATGATCCGCTCCCCGGTGTGGTCGCGCGGCACGGCGTTCACCACGAGGGCCGGGCGGTGGGGTCGCTCGGGCCGGAGGGGATGGGCCGAAGCCATCACCACGGCGTTGAAGGGCTCGGCAGTCTCGATCTCGAAGGGCGGCGTGAGGAGGAAGACGGCCAGGAGCAGGGCGAGGGCCGTCGCCACGGCCCCGATCGGGTGGACAGGGAGCCGCTCGAACCACGGCCCCCGGGGCGGGCTGGCCCACCGGGAGAGTCGCGCGAGGGCGCTCTCGGAGGCGGGGCTCGGAGCCGCCGGCACGAGACTGGCGGGGAGCGAGCGCAGCAGGCCGTCGAGCGCTGCGTAGTCGGCGAGGATCCGCTGGCAGCGCCGGCAGCCAGCGGCGTGCGCGCGCACCCGGGCCTCGAGCCGAGCAGGGAGGGTCCCGTCGGGAAGGGCCGCCAGAAGGCTTCGGGCGCGCAGGTGGATCACGGGTGCTCCCGTTCGAGGTCGCGAAGCAGCGGGCCAAGGCTCTGCCGCAGCTCCTCCCGGCCGCGCCGCAGCCAGGTGCCGACCGTCGCGAGCGGCACGCCCTCGTGCGCGGCGATCTCGCTGTTGGTCATGTCCCAGACGATCCGCAGCGTGAGTGCGCGCCGATGCTGCGGCTTCACGCAGGCGAGGGCTCGCGCGACGGCGCCGAGGATCTGGCCCTCGAGGACGTGGGCATCGGGCCGGGCTGCCTCGTGCAGGTCGAGGCCGAGCGCGTGCGCGATCGCCTCGGCGTCCATCGCCTCACGGCGCCGCTTCGCGCGCAGGACGTTGAGCGCGCCGTTCCACGCGGCGCGGTAGAGATACGTCCACAGGCTCGAGCGGCCGTGGAACTCGATCCGCGGCAGGCCGAGAAAGACACGCTGCACCACGTCCTCCGCGTCCGCGCGATCGCCGAGGATGCGGAAGGCAACGGCCTCGAGGCGCGAGCGATAGCGCCGGTGGATCTCGCCGAGCGCGCCGTTCTCACCGCGCAGCCAGAGGGCATCGATCTCGGCGTCGCCGAGTGCATCGATCCGCGCGGCTTCCCGAAGTGAAGGCGGCGTCACGGCATCCCCCTGCCTCGCTCCCCTGCTGGATGGACGTCCGGGGCCCGTGTCCGGATTCAGGCGCCCCCTGCACGAGGATCGGACCCGGCATTCTATCCCGGCGCACGAGGCATGGACGCGCAAAATCCGGCGCTCGGTCGCGAGCCGCGAGCGGTGTCGGCCAGGGCGGTCCGCGCGACTGGTCGTCCCTTCCCGCACCGGGTCAGCACCGCGTCGCCGGTCAGTCGTCGGGGATCAGGTGCATGAGGTCGTACTTCACGATGCGGTAACGAAGTCGACTTCGACTGATGCCGAGGAGACGAGCGCTCCGGGAGACGTTGCCCGCGGTCGCCCGCAGCGTGTCGACGATGCGCAGCCGCTCCTCGCGGTCCTCTTCCGGCAGCAGCGGCTCGGGCCGCAGCGCCGGCTCGCTGGTGTCGTCGAAGTCGGCGTCCTCGTCGGCCAGGGCTTCGGTCCGCCATCCCCGCTCGAGATCGGCCGCGTCGAGGCTTCGCGCCTCGCCGCGAACCAGCACGCGCTCGACCAGGTTCATCAGCTCGCGCACGTTCCCCGGCCAGTCGTGCAGCGCGAGCTCGTCGAGAAAGCCCGGAGTCACGTGCGGAACGGCGCGGTCGAGGCGGCCCGCGATCTCTTCGAGCCCGGCCTGTACGAGAAGCGGAAGATCGTCGAGGCGCTCACGCAGCGCCGGAACCTCGAGCTCGATCACACTGAGCCGGTAGTAGAGGTCCTTGCGGAATCGGTTCTCGATCATCTCGCGTCGCAGGTCGCGGTTCGTCGCGGCGATGACGCGTGCGTTCATGTGAAGCGTCTGCGTTCCGCCGATGCGTTCGAAGCAGCGGTCCTGCAGGATGCGGAGCAGCTTCGCCTGCAGCGGAGGATCGAGCTCCGCGATCTCGTCGAGAAAGACGGTTCCGTCGTATGCCTGCTCGAACCGGCCGATGCGGCGCGCCACGGCTCCCGTGAAGGCGCCGCGTTCGTGCCCGAAGAGCTCGCTCTCGATGATCGTCGTCGTGAGCGCCGCGCAGTCGATGTGGACGAGCGCGCCCTTGCGCTTCGAGAGCTCGTGGATCGTACGCGCGATGAGACCCTTCCCGGTTCCCGTCTCTCCGGTGATGAGCACCGTCGATCCGGTCCGCGCCGCCGCCTCGATCTCCGTCCGCAGCGCCCGCATCGCCGGTGTGAGGCCGACGAGCGAACCGCGCCCGGTATGGCGTTCGGCGTCGATCGGGCCGAGCGCTCGCGCAGCCACCTCCGTCGGCTCCGCCGGAATCCCGATCACTTCGGCGACACCGTCACGCACGAGACGCACGATGGTGTCGGTCTCGAGTCTCCGCGCGAGAACGACGGTCGGTACGCGGGCGCGCGGCTTCACGAAGCGGCGAAGCCGCTCTCCGGGATCGTCGCGACGTCCGTCGATCTCGATGACGGTGAGCGTGGGGGGGCGCTCTCGCGACGCTGCGCCGCCGTCCTCCGATGCGATGACGAAATCGAGCCCGAGCCGCTCCCCCAGCCGGTGAAGGGCCGCGGCGTATTCCGGATCCACCCCTGCGAGCAGGACGTACTCTCGCTGCACTTCGCCGTGCCCTCTGCGCAGCCGCAGCGTGCATCCTGACCGTACGGTACGGAGCGGTCAAGCATTGATGCGCAGATCGCGCGCATTTTTCGAGCGCGTGTGCGCACGCGCTGGTCGCCACCGCGGCCAATATTGGCTGCTGGGGCGCACCGCTCGCGGCCGCCGCTGCGCGCCGGCTGCGAGTGGCGAGCGGCCGTCCTGCGCGGCTCGCGGGCCGGCACGAGATCAGCGGACGAGCAGGTCGCGCGCGCGCAGGCACTCGGGGCCGCGGCGCGACGCGTTCGTTTCGCACACGGCCGCGAGCACGCGTGCGTTCTGCGGGGCATCGACACCGTGGCGCGCGGCGAGATCGAGGATGCGACGGTGATACGTGTCGGCTTCGAGCGGTCCGCCGTGGCGCAGCGCGCTCCATACCTGGTTGTAGAGCGGAAGCCGGCGCGCACTGGTGCCGCGAGCGAGTGCGGCGCGCTGAAACGCGATCTCTTCTTCCAGCGAGCGGTCGCGGCCGTCGCACGAGGACGCCTCGATCCCGGCCGCGGCCAGCACCGTACGCGCCTCTTCGAGAAGGCGCACCTTCACGTCGACGAAGCTCTGCGTCTCGTGATCGTCACGCACGACGAGCGCGTTCGGCGCGCTCATCAGGTTGACGGCGAGCTTGAGCCACTGGTCGGCTGCGATCCGCTCCGAGACGCCGACGTCCCAGCCCGCCGCACGCAGGTCTGCGGCGAGCCGGTCGGCTTCGGCGCTGCGACCCATCGGGAACGCGCCGATCACGATGCGGCCGTTTCCGAGCGCCAGGACGGAAGCGTCGCTCGTTCGCGTGAAGGTCTGGCGGACCACGCATCCGATGACGCGCGCGAAGCGCTCCGCGAGCGCGGCGGCGTTGTCGACGTCGTTCTGCAGGCTCGCGACGACGGCGCGCGGCGCGCCTCGCGCGAGCTCGGTGGCAACGGCTCGTGTATCGGTCGCACGAACGCACACGAGCACGAGGCCGTCAGCGATGCGCGGGCCGGCCGCGTCGATGCCGCACACGGCATCGACGCCCGCGCGCACGCGCAGTGCGCTTCCCGCTGCAGGATCCTCGATGAGGACGCCGTCTCTCGCGATCGCCGCTGCCGCCTCGGGCCGGCGAGTGACGAACAGGACGGACCGGCCCGCGTTCGCGAGGCGTCCTCCGACCGTGAGGCCCACCGCGCCAGCGCCGAGCACCGCGATCACGCGCCGCGCTCCGCGGTCACGAGGGCGTGTGGCTCGCGTCGGCCTCCGCCCCGCCGCGCTCGCACCACGTGCGAATCGCTTGCAGCGAGGCGCTCACCAGCTCCGTCGCCTGCTGGCGCACGGAGAAGCGATCGAGCGCGCCGCCCACCACGGGGATCTCGTTCGAGGTGATGACCTTCATCGTGAGCCGCGTGCGTCCGGGCCCCGACGGATCGTCCGCCAGCGTGTACGTCTCGTCGAAGCGAAACAGGCCCATCGCGATGCTCGATCGCAGTCGTTCTGCGCCGATCACCTCGATCGGACGGTCGTGCAGGACGATCGGAAGGCCGTTCATACGCGCGCGCCAGCGAACGTGCTGGCCGGGCTTCGGGTAGTCGGATGGGACGTCGATCGGCGCGACGACGCTCGCGTCCCAGGCCGTGACTTGCGACGGATCGGTGAGCGCGCGCCACACGCGCGCGCGATCCGCGCCGATCACCGTGGACATCACGATCGTGATCAATCCGCCCCCGCGCCGGATCGTCTCCTGCGGCAGGATCGCTCCTGCAACGCCGTTCGCAAGGCTCACCGCTCGCGGGCCATCCGGGGGCCGTGTGCGAGAGCAGGCACCGGAATCAGCGTGCGCTCCTCCGACTCGCACACGACAGGGCCGGCGCGCGCGGTGCTCAGAGCGCCGGCCAGCTCGGTGCAGGCTGCGTGCGCTCGAACGCGAGAGCGGCCTGCAGGACGAGATCGTCGCGATGACGCGGCGCGACGATCTGGAGCCCCACCGGAAGACCCGCCTTCGAGAAGCCGGCGCGCACGGTCGCCGCCGGGTGCCACGACAGATTGAACGGAATCGTGAAGCTCGCGACGCTCGCCTCGGGAAGCGCACGGCCTTCGAGCTCTTTCGGAAACGGTCCACCGGCGGGGGGAGGGTCGTACGGCGTGGTCGGCGTCAGCAGCAGGTCGCACGTCTCGAAGATCTCCGCACACCAGCGGTTCAGCCCCTCCCTGCGCTCCTGCGCGGCGCGCCAGAGCTCGGGCGTCATCTGCCAGCCGTGCCGCAGGCCCCACAGGAATGCTCGCCCGAAGTCGTTCTCGTGCTCCGGAAGCAGGTGCCCGAGCCGCGCCGCCATGTCGAAGACGTTCACGAGACCCCAGTCGCGTCCCGTGTCGGGCGGGCCGCTCCTCACGAGCTCGAGGGCGTGGCCGAGACGTTCGAAGACGTGCGCGGCCTTCGCCACGACGTCGGCCACGTCGGACTGCACGACCGCGTGGCCGAGGTCGGGAGAGAAGCCGATGCGAAGGCGCGGCAGCTCCTCGCGAAGCTTCTCGACGTACGAGATGCCGGGATGCGGAAGCGACTGCGGATCGAGGGTGTGGACGCCGCAGACCGCGTCGAGATGGATCGCCGCATCGAGCACCGTTCGCGTCAGCGGGCCGTGCGTTGCCGTGTCGACCGTCACCCAGAGGTCGTCGGGCCCGTGCGGAATGCGGCCAAAGCTCGGCTTCAGGCCGAAGCAGCCGGTGAACGTCGCGGGAAGGCGCACCGATCCGCCGCCGTCGCTCGCCGTCGCGAGCGGAACGAGGCCGCCGGCGATCGCCGCCGACGAGCCGCCACTCGATCCTCCCGGCGTTCGATCGAGGTTCCACGGATTGCGTGTCGTGCCGAAGACGAGATTCTTGGTGATCGCGGTGTAGCCGAACTCGGGCGCGTTGGTCTTTCCGACGACGATCGCTCCCGCGGCCTCCAGCCGCTCGACCTGGATCGAATCGCGCGCAGCGACGTGGTCCTTGAAGGGGAGCGAGCCGTGCGTCGTCACCATGCCCGCGACGTCCTCGAGGTCCTTCACGCCGAGCGGCACGCCCTCGAGCGCGCGGGCGTCGCCGCGCGTGATTCGTGCCTGCGCGGCCCGCGCCTCCGCGAGCAGGACGTCGCGATCGCGCATCGCGACGAAGGCGTTGAGCGTCGCGTTCGCCGCGTCGATGCGAGCGAGCGTCGCCTCCATCAGCTCGACGGCCGACACCTCGCGCCGGCGGAGCTGCTCGAGCGTCGCGGACAGGGGCTGGTGCAGAAGGTCGGACATCGGAGGGCCTCCTCGGATGCGGGCCAGCATACCAGCCGTGCTGCCACCCGCCGGGCGGCCGTGCGGGCTCGCCGTGGTGCAGCGCGTGAAGAACGATGCCCACCAGCGCGGGCCGAAAGAGGCGCCTGCTGCTACGCGCCGGCACACGGCGAGCCCATCTCGCGCGGCCGCCCGCGAACCCGGCACCCCTCGAAATCGGCCCCGTGGAGCCGAAATACGGCGCTTTCCGCTTTTCCTCCGAGACGGGAGCGCCTATGATGCGCCGTCGCGAGCCGAGGGAGCCGAAAGGCGAAGCTCGCAGACACAAAATCGCTGAACAGGGGAAAGACACATGGCAGCCAAGAAGAAGGCGGGCGCTCCGAAGAAGGCCGGCAAGGCCGCGGGCGGCGACCTCATCATCTCGAAGTCGCGAACGAAGGCCGCAACCAAGAAGTGCAACGTGGGAAGCGAGTTCTACGGCGCCCTCGACAAGGCCGTGCGCGCGATGATCGCCGCAGCCGAAGGGCGTGCGGTCGGCAACAAGCGCAAGACGCTGAAGGCGGTGGACCTCTAGTCTTCGTCCGCGACGCTGCGAAGGGCCCGCGAGCCTCGGCTCGCGGGCCCTTCTTCATGTCGGCACTCCATCGTGTGATCGATCACGGTGGTCCGCTTCGCGTGTCCCGGCGCTCGTCGCGTTCGAGATTCGCACCCACACGAAAGAGCCGCGCGACCGTGGCGCGGCGCAGTATCGAAGTGGTGTCGCTGCCGTGGCGCCTGGCCAGCCAGTCGAGGCCGCGACTCGCGAGCGTTGCGGCCTTTTCGATCGCCCGAGGCGTCGATTCGGCGTCGCCGAGCGGCAGGCGATCGGCGATCGCCACGGCATTCGCGAGCGCGACGAACGCGAAGAAGAATGCGCGTCGTTCGTCGTCACCGAGGGCCGCTGCCGCACGGAACACCAGATGGTGTGCGTCGATTGCGACCGGCAGCCGCGGCAGCCAGACCGGAAGGCGAAAGGCTTCGGTCGCGAGCGCACCGGAATGCTCGGGGAGCAGCGTGCGCTCCTCGGGACGCAGGCGGCCGTAGATGCGCATGGCTTCGTCGAACGACGGAAACCCGAGATCCTCGAGACGCCCCTCCCGCCAGCGTGCCGCGTACGTTTCGTTCTCGAGCGGATCCTCCCACGTGAGTGCCTGCAGCATGCGGAAGTAGAGCCAGTAGTCGTGTTCGAAGAGCACGCGCAGCAGCCGCGCGACGAGCGCAACATCGTCGCCTTCGGCGAGAGCGCGGAAATAGAACTGCCCTTCGAGCGTCTGGGATCCCGGATCGGGCTCCCAGCCCTCCTCGTTCGGCTTGAGCTGCGCCGCGATCCGACTGCGCACGAACAGATAGAGAAGCTCGGGGTCGATGCCGCGCGCCGCGCGTACGAGCGTCTCGTCGCCAGCGTCGGCGAGTGCACCCAGCCAGTCGCCGAGCGCCGCTGCGTCGAGCGACTGATCGCGCCACACGTCGAGATCGAGACAGACCTGGATCTGCTCGAGCGTCGCGTGCTCCAGAATCCAGCCGGCATCGGCGAGACCGATCGCCTTCGCGGTGAAGCAGAGCTCGGCCTCGGGAAGCGCGGGGACCACGTTCTCGAGGCTCGGAAGGAGGTCGAGGAGCCGGGCGCGTGCGGCGACGGGAAGCTCGCACACGAGGGCCACCTGCTCGTCGACACCGAGACCGCGCAGGATCTCCCGTGCGGCGCTGGCGTCGCTGCGCGCGAGGTCGAGAATGCGCTGCGCCTCGCGCTGCGACGCGTCTTGCAGGGGCACGTCCCGAGACTACCGCCTGCCGGGGGTCGACGCAGGGCTATCCTCGGCGCCGTGCTCGATCTGTCTCGCGTTCGCGCTGCCCTCGCCGCCTACGAGCCCAGCCTCATCGACGAGAAAGGGGTTCGCCACGCGTCCGTGGCGATGGTGCTGCGGCCAGCCGCAGCCGCACCCGAGGTGCTGCTGATCGAACGGGCACGCCGCGCAGGCGACCCGTGGTCGGGGCACATGGCGTTTCCCGGCGGCCGCGTCGAGCGCTCGGACGAGAGTCTGCGGCACGCAGCCGAGCGCGAGACCTTCGAGGAGGTGGGCATCGACCTCGCGGGCGCCGAGCTGCTCGGGCGCCTCGACGACCTGCAGGGGCGCCACGCGGGCAAGCCCGCCGGGCTCGTCGTCTCGGCGTTCGTCTACCACGTGCGCGATCCGGCGCCGATCGCATCGAGCCCCGAGGTCGAGGTCGCGCTCTGGGTCCCCGTCACGAACCTGGCGGACCCGGCGCGGCAGGTCGACTACCCCTACACGCTCGCGGGCGGAACGCACTACCCCGGAATCGTCGTGGGTGATCCCGAGCGTCACGTCGTCTGGGGGCTCACGTACCGCTTCGTCGAGATCTTCTTCGCGGCGGTCGAGCGGCCGCTGCCGAATCGCTGGCAGGGGGTCGTCTAGAACGCAGGCAGCGACCGGCTTCGGTCGAGCGCCGCCTCGCGTTCTAGCTGCGGTGCAGCGCGACGTCGATCACGAGCCGGTCTGCGACCTCGCCGAGCGCGCGCTCCAGCGCGCCGACGTCGAGGCGCTCGGGCACCTCGATCGCCATCGTCATCTGGTAGTGCGGCGAGCCGCCGGGGCCGGGAAGGCTGCGCGTCGTGAGGTCTGCGATGTTGACGCCGTGCTCGGCGAGTGTGCGACACACGCTCGCGACGATTCCGGCGCGATCCTCGCCCGCGACCGTCAGCCGGTGCAGAACCGACCCCGGTGCCGGGACGGCCGGCCGCGGCCCTTCCGCGAGCTCGCGCAGCAGGACCGTGAGGCCGTGATCGCGCTCGAGGCGCTTCGCGCCGGCACCGAGGCGATCGCCCGCATTCGGCGCCGTCGACGAGCAGAGCAGGATCACCGCGAACTCGCTCCCGAGGATCGTCATGCGCGAGTCCTCGAGATTGGCGTCGCAGTCGTAGATGAGCTGCGCGAGGTCGGCCACGAGGCCCGGCCTGTCGCGACCGATCGCCGAGAGGATGAACCAGCCGCCCATGGGGGCAGGGTATCGCAGGCCCGCCGCTGCGCGAGCCGCGTCGTCGCGGTATGCGCTCGCGGCTGTGACGTGAGCGCTCGATCGAGGCGGTGGCTAGGGCGCCGGATCGACCTCGATCGCGTGTGCGCGTCCATCGTCCTCGACGAGAATGTGGACGCTCCCGTCGCGGGTCGCGAAGCCCGGCGGCGTCTCGCGCTCCGGAATCGGTCGCGCGTCGAGCAGCACGGCGCGAGGCGGCGGCGATCCGCGAACCACGACGCGCAGGGTTCGCGCAGGGACCGGGAAGCTCCCGACGCGGGCGCCGAGCTCGAGACGCAAACGGCTGCCCGCACGATGGAAGAGTCGGATCGGCGTTCGCGCGACGACGCCGCGCCGGTAGTCGGTCGATTCGCCGTCGTCCTCGACCAGCAGGGTGTCTGCATCGGCTCCCGGAAAGACCTCGAGAACGAGCGGCTCGGCCGGCGTCTCGCCCGCGTGTCGAACGGGCGTTCGCGTCGGGAGCACGGTGCCGCCGCGAACGAAGAGCGGCATCGACTCGAGCGGCGCCGCGACGCGGATCGTCACCGGCCCCGCGAAGCGAGCGCCGCTCGCGAACGACGTCCACGTGCCGGCCGGCAGGTAGACGTCGCGCTCGCGTGCGCCGCGCTCGACGACGGGCGCCGCGAGCAGCGCGGGCCCCACCATCACCTGATCCTCGACGTTCGGCGCGGCCGGATCGTCGGGGAACTCGTAGAAGAGCGGCCGCCAGACGGGCGCGCCCGTGGCCTCCGACTCGCGAAACAGGCTCTCCAGATAGGGCATGAGGCGCATCCGCAGCTCGAGCGCCGCCTTCGCGATGGCCTCGACGCGCCTTCCGAAGCTCCACGGCTCCTGCCTTCGCGCGAAAAGCATGCAGTGCGTTCGTGCGAAGGGATACAGGGCGCCGATCTGGATCCAGCGGGCGTAGAGCTCGGGCGAGCAGCTCCACGCGAAGCCTCCGATGTCGGCACCGCAGAAGGCGACACCGGAGAGAGACAGATTCAGGAGCATCGGCAGCGACTCTCGAAGGTGCGGCCAGCGGCTCGCGTTGTCACCGGTCCACAGGGCCGCGTGGCGCTGGATTCCAGCGTGCCCCGAGCGCGAGAGCACGAACGCCCGCCTCTCGGGCTGTGCGGCCTCGAGAAACTCGCGGGTTGCCCGGCACTCCTGCAGCGCGTAGAGGTTGCGAACGCTCTCGTGCGGGACCCGCTGGTCGGCAGCGACCGGGTCGGCCTGGACGACGCGCGACATGTCCTGTGCCTCGAGCGGGACGACGAGGCGGCCGATCCGCAGCTCCCTTTGCCAGCCCGCCGGCTCGTTCATGTCGTTCCAGATGCCGGAGACGCCGGCGTCGAGGAGCGGCGCGTGCTGCTCGCCCCACCACGTGCGCACCTCGGGGCGGTTGACGTCGGGGAGCATCGACGTCTTGGGCCAGACGAGGAGCGTGTAGGGAGATCCATCGGCGTTGCGGCAGAAGACGTCGCGAGCGCGGCCGTCCCGAAAGACCGCGTAATCGCGATCGACCTTGACGCCGGGGTCGACGATCGTCACGACGCGAAATCCGTCGGCCGCGAGATCGCGTAGCAGCCGCGACGGGTTCGGGAAGCGTCGCGCGTTCCACGTGAAGACCCGGCCGCCGTGCATGTAGTCGATGTCGAGGTGGATCACGTCGGTCGGAATGCCGCGACGCCGAATCTGCCGCGCGATCCTCCGCACCTCGCGCTCGCTGCGGTACGAATAGCGTGACTGGTGATGGCCGAGAGCCCAGCGCGGCGGCAGCGGCGTTCTGCCGACGCGTGCCGTGAAGCGACGAACGACGTCCGCCGGACGCGGCCCCGGAAAGAGCGTCACGTCGAGGCCACCGGCCGTCGTCTCCATCCAGACGCGATCCTCGTCGGACTTCGCGACGTCGAAGCGCGACGGCGCGAAGGCATCGAGCAGGAGGCCGAGGGCGCGCGAGCGGCCGCCTTCGTCGCGCAGCGCGAGGAAGAACGGAATCGACGCGTAGAGAGGATCGCTGCCCGTGCGCAGGTTCGCGTCCTGACTTCGCATGCGAAGAATGCGCCCGCGCTTGTCGAGGCCGCCGCACTTCTCGCCGAAGCCGAAGAACCGCTCTCCCGAAACGGTTTCGAGTGCGATGCGCGCCGCGCCGCAGGGCGAAAAGGCGAGGCCCGAGAGCGTCGCCACCGGGCTCCCGTCGCGCTCGCGCACGCGGATCTCGAGCGGATCCCCTCCGATCTCGACCGCGGCCTGTCCCTCGGGGCCCTCGAACCGCATCAGGACGCACCCGCCGTCTCCGGTGTAGGGCTCGGCACTCGATGGGCGCCACGCCTCGCGCCCGATCGCGTCCGACGGATCGAGCGGCAGCGTGCCACCCGCGGCCGCGCGCAGACGCACCGCGCCGTCTCGTGCGATCGAGACCTCACAGGCCGCGCCGCGGCCAAGATCGAGCCGAACCGCGCCGGGCCCCGCCGGCTTCCAGCCACTGACGACGGTTTCCGAAGCGAAGGTCTGCTCTTTCACGCGGAGCAGTCTACAATCCGGCGTCGTGATTGCCGGCCGCGTGCGTCCAACTGCTCGAATCGCCAGCCCACTCGGCTGCGCCGGACGCCACCTGCGGCGTAAGGCCTAGCGTGGAAGCGCTTCTCGAAGCACTCCCGCGCTGGCTGCCGGCCTGGCACTTCGGGTGGAGCCCCGTCGCGCTGACGGCCGTGGTCGTGGTCCTGCTCGTGAACGCGTACTTCGTCGCGACCGAGTTCGCGCTCGTGGCCGCGCGCCGCAGCCAGGTGCGGCTCTGGCTGAAGGAGGGGCGCCGGGGCGCCGGCTCCGCGCTGCGCGCGATCGAGCAGCTCGACGACAGCATCGCCGCGACGCAGCTCGGCATCACGCTCACGAGCATCGGCCTCGGCTTCCTCGGCGAGCCTGCGATCGCCAGGCTGATCGAGCCGCAGCTCGAGAACATGGGCGCGGCGAGCTTCGTGACGGTCCACTCGACGTCGCTCGCCATCTCCTTCGCGCTCGTCACCTTCCTGCACGTCGTCGTCGGCGAGCTGGTTCCGAAGGCGGTTGCGCTCGACCGGCCTGCCGACCTCGCGCTCCTCTTCGCGCGCCCCCTGCTCGTCTTCGGCTCGGTGTTTCGTCCGCTGCTGTGGATGATGAACGGCACCGCGAACGGCATGCTCCGCCTTCTCGGGGTGCAGCGAACGGGTGACGCGCACCGCATCCATTCACCCGACGAGCTCTCGCTCCTCGTCTCGGAGTCGCAGGAGGCCGGTGCGATCCGGCCCGACACCGGCCGCATCATCGGACAGGTCTTCCGGCTCTCGCGCGTCCGCGTCCGCGAAGTCATGGTGCCGCGCGAGCGCATGGCGGCGATCGAGCGACACATGAGCCCAGACGACGTCCTCGACCGGCTACGCGAGGAAGGCTACACGCGGCTTCCGGTCTACGACGGGACGCTCGACCGCATCGTCGGCATCCTGCACACCAAGGACCTGTTTCACCTCTACGCGAAGTCGCGCCTCATCGTCCTCGAAGACGCGATCCGGCCCGCCGTCTGGTTTCTACCGGACGTTCCAGTCGTGGACGCGCTGCGACGCTTTCGGCGCGGGCGGCGTCACATGGGAATCGTTCACCAGAAGGACGGCAGGGTGATCGGCCTCGTGACGCTCGAAGACGTGCTCGAAGAAGTGGTCGGCGAGATCGAGGACGAGCACGATCAGCCGACGGCGGCGGGCAGCGAGTGAGGCGCACCGCGCGCCGGTCGGCCGCGCGCGCCGCGTCGTGATGCGGTCGGGACACGGCGGATCGCCGCGGCCGCGCCCCGGTGCCTCTCGCTGCGCCGCGATCAGTAGTAGACGCAGCGCGTGCGGTGGCGAGGGTGCGCCTTGATGCGCGGATCCTGACCGCGTGTCCACAGGAGCTGGTCGAGATCGCGTGCGCAGGTGCGACCACCGCGTGCGCGGATCGCGGCGACGAGAAGCTCGGTCGCGTGAACGCCGCCCGCACGGATCTCGACCTCTTCCGGCGACCCTGCCGCGAGGAGATCTTCGGCGTCGATCCGCGCCAGCAGGGCCGGTGCGTAGACGAGAACGCCCTCGCAGCGCAGCACGTGCGGCACGAGGTTGTCGGCGAAGATCGTGAGACGATCGAGATCGCGAAACTCCCCGAAGCCCTTCCCGCCGAAGGCGAGCGCGAGGTCGGACGCAACGATCTGCGCGCGCTTGTAGAAGGGCACCTCGAGCCCGTCGTAGCGCTCGACATCGCGATAGAAGGGCATCTCCGTCAGCAGCCCGGCCAGCCGCTCGGCGCTGCGCGCCGCTTCCTCGACCGGACCTTCGAAGCGTCCGGCGAAGCGGCGCGCGAGCCATTCGCCGAGATCGCGAAGCGCCTCGGCGAAGAGGTCGATCAGCTCGCGCACCTCGGGGACGGTGAGATCCTGTCCGAGGAGCGCTGCGAGTTCGTTCGCCTCGATCGCGCCGAGCTCGGTCGCGCTCCACGGGCCCTTCTCGTCGAAGCGGCGCTTGATACCGGTCGCCACCGTGAAGTAGCCCGAGAGTCCCGGCGGCTTTCGCAGATACGGGAAGTACCCGGAGCCGAAGTTGATGCTGTCGAGCGTCACGTTGAAGGCGAGCGTCGAGGCCGGCGAGCCGCGGTGATGGTGCGCGGTGTCGTAGTCCGGTGTCGGAGACGCCTCGCGTGCGAGCCGTTCGGCGAGGGCGGCGACCCCCGCCGGATCGATGCGGACGAAGCGTGCGCGCCGCGACACCTCGGCCGCCGCGCGGCGAACGCGCTCGCACGGGCTCACACGCCGGCCAGCGTGACGGCGCCGGGGAGGATCTCGTAGGCGGCGGGCAGGGTGCCGAGCGGCTCGCCGTCGATCTCCGTCCACACGCCGCCCGGCGCGGCGTCGGCCTCGAGCCGCCGCCCGCGCAGCGAACGCACGTTCGGAAGACCGACGTGCGCGCCGCGGTAGAGCAGAGGAAGCCGGCGCAGCAGCTCCGCCTTCGAGACGTCGCCGATGATCACGACGTCGAGCAGGCCGTCGTCGATGGCAGCGTTCGGCGCGACGTGCATTCCGCCGCCGAAGTACGCGCCGTTGGCGGCGGTCGCGAGATGGAGGGGTCCGTCGTGAACGACCGCGCCGTCGAGCCGCAGCGTCACCGGCTGGCTGCGCCACTGCGCGAGCGCACGCAGCGTTCCCGCAAGGAACGAGACGCGGCCGCCGAACGTCTTTGGCGCCTCGTTCACGAGGCGTGTCACGAGCCCGCTCATCCCGAGGCTCGCGACGTTGAGAAACGCGACGCGCCGGCGCTCGCCGTCGCGTGCGGTGTACTCCGCGCGGCCGGCGTCGACGCGCCGCGTCTTGCCTGCTGCGATCCGTGCGAGCGCCTCGCCGACGTCGCGCGGAACGCCGAGCCCGCGCGCGAGATCGCCGCCGGTTCCGAGCGGCAGGAGCGCGATCTCGCAGGCGCTGCCGGCTCCGGCCTCCAGCAGCCCCGTCACGACCTCGCCCGTCGTTCCGTCTCCTCCTGCGACGACGATGCGCCGCACGCCCGCGCGCGCGGCCTCGCCCGCGATCCGCTCGGCGTCGCGCGGTCCGCGCGTCGCCTCCACGTCGATCGGTCCAAGCGCCGCGCGCGCACGCGGCTCGATCGCCCGCCACCGCCTTCCGGTCGCGCCGTTCTTGCTCTTCGGATTCAGCACGACGACGGTGCGGCCGGTCATGGGCCGACAGGATACAGCGGGGCGGAGCGGGCGAACGTCGTGCGGTCTAGATTCGCGAGCTGCCGTCTCGTGCGCCGCTCGTCCGTCGGCTGCGTCTCGGGATCTGCTGTTGGCGTGAGAACTGGCTTGCAACCGGGTCGCACTCGCGCGCAGAATCAACGCAGCGGATTCGTGCTCACGTCCGAGGCGACGTCGGCGAAGCTGCCGCAGGCGGGCGCCCTCGTGGAGGGGTGATGTCGATTCGCCACGCGCTCGTGTCCGCAGGGCTGATCGCCGGGGTGGCCGTGAGCCCCGGCTGCAATCCTGTGAACTTCCTGGGTGGCGGAACGGCGATCTTCCCTTCGGAGGCTCGGCTCGGGGCGGCGTCGTGCGCGCCCTGCAAGGGCGCGACGGTCGCCCTCTCGATCGACGGCAACTACGCGCCGGCAAGCGACAGCGCCGAGCACAGCGGTGTGTGGAGCCAGAATGTCGCCGGTGTGGTGACGTCCAACGTAACGATCCAGATCGAGGACCCCGGCGGCACGTGGACTGCACCGCTGCCGCTTCGCGGTGTCTTCACGAGCCGAACCCACCCGGGTAGCCAGGCCGCGTCTGCGTTTCCGGGTGGTGAGCTCTCGGTTGCGGTCTTTGATCTTCCGAACGAGACCCAGATCCCCGTAACGCTCACCTACCCCGCGGCGGTCTGGGTGCGAGCCACCATCAGCGGAGCCTCTCTCGCGCCGCGTGTCGCGACGCTCACGCTGCTCGGGGCGGGGGCGAGCCCGGCCGTTCTCTGGCCCGACCCGGGCACGGATTTGCCGTCTAGGCCGATGGTGCGGCTGCGTCCTCTGAAGGGCGCTGGAGGCTTCGCGGCCGGGCCGGCCTCGCCGCTCATCGCGGGGCTCGAGTTCGAGATCGAGTACCCGTCAACGGTCGCCAACCCGTCGGTCTTTCCCGCGACCGAGGCCGTGTACGCGACGGCGCTGGTCGGGCCCGGCAGTGCGAGCGGGCGCGCCCGTGTCGTGATCGTCGATCCCAAGGGATTCCGGCTCGCGGATCCGATCACCGGAGATCGCGCGGGCGAGGGCCCGCTCGTCGACGTGGTCTTTGGAACGAAGACGGGCGCCTTCACGAGCAGCCAGTTCAAGATCTGGAGCCTGTTCGTGACCGACGTGAACGGGAACGTGGTGCTCGATCGGCGTGCGCTCCCGCTCGGGCCCGACAGCACGAGTGCGTTCCTCATTACTGCGGTCCGGGGCCAGTGAAGAAGCTGCGAGCCCTTCTGGCTCTCGCGGGAGGGCTGGCCGCGCAGGCCCTCACAGGGCCTGCAGAGGCCGCGAGCCAGGACTCACCGCGCAGCGAAGATGCCCCGGCCGTCTCCGTCCGGGCACCGATCTCGCCGGCGGTACGGCGCGCCGCAGAGCACGTGATCCGCGCCCGGGACGCCGGGCCCGGGCCCCGAGAAGTTGCGGTTGCCGAGAGCCTCACTCGGGAAGTTCTCGGGACGCGGGAGCTCCTCGCGCGGCTCATCGTGCGAGCGGAGCAGGGCGGGGGGCGCGAGGAATCGGCCGCGCTACGTGCCCATGCCGCCAGCCTGAGGACGCTCGCCGACGAGATGCGGGCCACGGTGGCCGGCCGGGCCGCGAGGGAGACCGAGATCGGGCGAGCACGCATGCGGGTGCGCCAGCTCGCGAGCGAGCTCGATCTCATCGCGGAGTCGAAGCCCGACCGGCGCGGGGAGCGGGCAGCCGATCTTCTCGCGCGCCTGCGCCGCGACGACACGGGCGGCGTAGATCTGCCGCCTCGCGAGCCCCCGCCGCTGGTCCTCCACTGGCCGCTCGTCGGAGAGTCGCCGTGACGCGCGCGTGTCTGCGGGCAGCAGCACTCTGTGTACTACTCGCGACGACCTCAGCGAATGCGATCCCCGAGCTCGACGAAGACAGACCCGACGTCGTATTCTCGCCGGCAATCGTTGCCAAGGCCGCAGCGCTCGGGAACGAGCCCGTACGGATCTACGAGTTCGTTCGGAACGACCTCGGCTACCAGCCGTACTACGGCCTCATGAAGGGGCCCGACGCGACGCTCCGCTCCGGCGCAGGCAACGAGTACGACCTCGCCGCGCTCCTCGTGTCGCTGCTGCGCGCATCGGGAACTCCTGCCCGCTTCGTTCGCGGACGGATCCACGTCACGACCGACCAGGCAAAGAGGTGGACCGGCGCCAGCAGCCAGACCGGCGCGAACATCCTGTTCCGCAACTCACAGCCCCAGGGATGGTCCACGCTCATCCGGTCGGTCACGACCGGCGGCGGGATCGATCGGCTCCACTTGTGGGTTGAAGCCGAGGTGCCGCTGGCGAGGTACCGCGGAGCCGGGGGAGACCCTCGGGGTCGAGCGTGGGTCCCGCTCGACCCTAGCTACAAGCTGCGCAAGTGGAACGCCGATCCCGGCTTCATCTCCGGCGCATCTCCCGAGATCGGCATGAACTACACGGGAGAGGGCGGTTACTACCGCTCGATCAATCCGAAGCTTCCCGTCGAGATCTTCGAAGATCAGTACCGTGCTCATCTCGCCGCGAACCATCCGACCGTCTCGCTCGAGCAGACGACGTTCGGCGGGCCCGTCGAAGTGGAGCGCGCGGGCGTCATCCCGACCTCGCTGCCCTACACCGTCCTCGATGCGATCTCGCAGGTTCCGGTGAGGCGCTCACCGAGCCTCGAGCGTCTGCACGGCGCAGACACGCCGAACCCCGAAGCTGGCTCCACCGGCGCGCCGGAGTACCGGTACTCGTGGTCAGTCTACGTCTGCACGGCAGCCGCGGCGGAATGCGTTTCCAATCCCGGCGCGACGCGGCTCATCGCCTGGGAGGGCCAGTGGACGGCTTCCCTCGACGGGCACCGGGTGACGCTGACCTTTCCTCCCGCAGGGGCGCCCCCGCAAGATCCCAAGGGCTATACAACGTGCGACGGAACCCTGACGCGGCCGACGATTCGCGTGGATGGCGAGGTGAAGGCAGAGGCGCCCGCTGGCGTGCCGAATGTCGCGGTCTGCGACGGCGTGGTCTTCCACATCGTCACGACATCGCCCCTCGGCTTCGGGCCACCCACGGTCGGGGCAGATGCAAGTCAGGCGTACCGGCGCGATGCGGGTGGCACCTACCTCCTACTCATGGACGCGAACGGCGCGGGAGCAGAGGCCACGCGCGCGGCGGCGGAGGGCCTCACGCAGGCCGAGGCCGTCGCGCGGCTCGCCGAGGACGCCTCCGGCACTCCGTTTCTCGATTCCAATGGCGACGGCACGAAGGGCCCGAGCGAGGCCTACCTCGGAGCCGACTTCGCCGCGCAGGATGCGTTGATCGGAGGCCTGCTCCATCTGGCGGGAAGCCGGTACGTCGAGCTCGTTCGCGCCGGGGAGCATCGGGTCTACGCTCTCTTTCATCGTTTCTACGTCCCCTATCCCGCCACGGGGCTGGTGGCGTCCGGACTGACGTCCGCCCGAGTTCTCGGCACGCCCTTCCACGTCCGGCCGAGCCGTCTCCTCCTGGACGTGCGAGGGCTCCTCCAGGGCAGCATTGATCGGTCCGGCGTTCCGGATCCCTCGGGCTCCCCCGTCGGCGATCTGGTAGGTAATCATTACTCCGCCGCCGAGCACACCGTCTGGGAAGAGATTGCCGCCGCAGAGGCGATCTCCACAGTCAAGGGATTTCAGGTCCAGCACTCGCAAGGTCAGGAGCTCCTGGTCGTTGCCTGTGCCGTCGGCGACAGCGCGAGCTGCGAATCGCAGGCACGGCAGATCCGACAGCAGGCCGGTTGCTCAGCGAGCACGGGCACGTGCGGCACGATCGATCCCGCGACGTACTGCGAGCTGTATCGCGCTTGGCCGCAATCGGACGCCTACCGTGCTTGGACCTGGGAAGTCTCCTATCCGAACTGCTCGAGCTCTTACGGGAGCCAGGGCATCACGGTCTACGAGCTGCGGATCTCGAAGAACGCGAGGTTCCAGTACCACGACCCTCCCGAGGGCTGGGACGGGTACGTGTTCTTCCAGCGCTCCATGAAGAACAACACCCGGAGCACGTCGTACACGATCGCGCCGTGTGAGGGCCAGTCGTGCGGTGGTGGCTACGCCCTCAGGACAGCGTATTCCGCTCCCTGGATCTCGCCGAGCACCACGAACCTCTTCTACGCGTACGACGACCGGACGTTCGGGAAGGGCCTCACCAACTCCTGGGCGACGATGCCCGTGACGGCAGGCGACCCCGTGAGCGTCGTCACCGGGAACAACCAGCATCTCGAGACGGACTTCGAGATCGCCGGGCGCGGTGGGCTCGATCTTCGCATGGTCCGCTCCTACAACTCCCGCCTCGCATACGACGGGCCGCTCGGCCATGGCTGGACGCACACCTACGACCAGCATCTGCGGCGCCACGACGGCGACACGCCGCAGGACCCCTCGGACGATCGGATCATCTGGCTGGGCGAGCGCGGTGAAGAGATCCCGTTCGACGATCCGACGGGTCTCGCGGGTGTGCTCGCTCCCGACAAGGGCATCCACCACCGCCTCGTCCGCGAGAGCGACGGCTCGCTTACGCTGACGCTGAAGGAGGGCGCGGTCTACCGGTTCCTGGCGCCCGACACGGCCGGCAAGGCGAGGCTCTCGTCGATCGAGGATCGAAACGGCAACACGATCACCTGTCGCTACGACGTGAGCGGGATGCTCGTGGCCGTGGCCGACACCGCGGGCCGCGAGCTCACGTTCGTGAACACGAACGGGCGGCTGGCGCGTATCGAGGACTGGACCCGCACGGCAGCCGGCGCTCCCGACCGCGTCTGGACGTACACCGTCGACGCCGCGGGGGATCTGGTCGCCTATCTCGATCCGGAGCAGAAGGTGGCGGCGAACGGACGCCCGACCGTCTATCGCTACAGCGCCGGCCATCAGGAGGCCGCCCTCAACCACAACCTGCTGGAGATCATCCTCCCTGCGGATCGGGACTCGTCGGGAAGCGGCGACGTCTCGATGCGCTTC
>JADLGR010000042.1 GCA_020849175.1 Deltaproteobacteria bacterium | reverse complement strand
TAGCGACGCGTCAGCTCGCAGCCCTCGCGAGCGCCGAGCGCAGCGCCGCGATCGCCATTGCGCGGTGTGAGATCGCGTTCTTCTCGTCCGGCGAGAGCTGCGCCATCGACGACGCAGCGCCATGCGGAACGAACACCGGGTCGTAGCCGAAGCCGGCTGCCCCCTGCGGTGCGCGGAGGATTCTCCCCTCACACGTGCCGCGCACGACGATGGCGTCACCCTCGGGTGTCACGAACGCGAGGACGCAGACGAAGCGAGCGGTTCGGCGCGCGTCGGGAACATCGGCGAGCTCTCGCAGCAGGCGCGCGACTCGTTCGGCGTCGCTCGCCTCCGCGCCGCCATAGCGGGCGCTCGCGGCGCCCGGCCGGCCGCCGAGCGCGTCGACCTCGAGACCCGAATCATCCGCGACGGCGGGAAGGTTCGTTGCCGCCGCAACGGCGCGCGCCTTGGCGAGCGCATTGGCCGCGTACTCGTCGCCTTCGGGCGGAAGCGCAACGGGGCCGACGTCAGCCAGGCCGAGCAGCCGCGGAGCGAATCCGGCCAGCAGCCTTCGCAGCTCGGAGAGCTTGCCTGCGTTTCCGGTGGCAACGACCCAGCTCGTCGCACGATGAGAGTCCTTCAACGCGCGTCAGGGCCTCGCCGCAGCGAGGGCCTCGCGCTGCAGGCGAGTGAGCTCGCGGACCCCCGCACTCGCGAGCGCCGTCATCGCCGCGAGGTCTTCTCCCGAGAAGGTACCCTGCTCGGCCGTTCCCTGGACCTCCACGAAGCGTCCTTCACCGGTCGCGACGATGTTCATGTCCACCTCGGCGCGCGAGTCTTCCTCGTAGCAGAGGTCGAGCATCACCCGGCCTCCCACGACGCCGACCGAGACCGCCGCCACCGAATCACGCAGAGGCGATCGCTCGATCGCCTTTCGGGCGAGCAGGCGCTTTGTCGCGAGCGCGAGCGCCACGTAGGCACCGGTCACCGCACAGGTGCGCGTTCCACCGTCGGCTTGCAGCACGTCGCAGTCGACCCACAGCGTGCGCTCGCCGAGCGCCTCGAGATCGGCGACCGCCCGAAGACTCCGGCCGATGAGGCGCTGGATCTCCTGCGTTCGGCCCGTGAGCCTACCGCGGGCCGCCTCGCGATCCGTCCGGCGGTCGGTCGATCCCGGCAGCAGGGAGTACTCCGCCGTGATCCAACCGCGCTTCTTGCCGAGCAAGAAGCGCGGAACGGTGTTCTCCTCGGAGACCGTACACAGCACCTTGGTGCGTCCGGACTCGGCGAGGACGCTCCCGAGCGGGTTGTCGGTGAAGTCGAGCTGGAAGCGAACGGCACGCAGCTCCGCGAGCCCGCGTCCGTCGCTGCGCCGCATCTTTCCGACCGACGTCGTCACGAGCCTCCTCCTTGGCCGGGGACCGGCCCCTCTTGCGGGGTGGACTGCGGCGCAGCGGCCGCCGCCGCGCTTCCCGCGCCGCGGCGCGCATCGTACCGCCGTGCGAACTCGAGCACCGCGCCGGCAATCGCTCCGGCGAGATCGTCCTGCCGCCCGGCCTCGCCGAGACGCTGCGCCTCCTTCGGGTTCGTGATGAAGCCGATCTCGAGCAGCGCCGCCGGCATCCGAACACCCATCAGCACGACGAACGGCGCCTGCTTGACGCCGCGCGACGGCGCCGAGTCGGCGTCCGCAAGGCGCTCGCGAGCGAGGCGGGCGAACTCGTCCGATTCCGCGAGATGCTCGGTGCTCACGAGGTCACCGAGGATCGCCGCGACCGGGTCGGCGTCCCCTCCCGGAGCCGAGACACCCGAGCCGAAGGCCTCGTTCTCGCGCGCCGCGACGCGACCCGAAGCTTCGTCGCTGGCGTCGAGCGAGAGGAAGTAGGTCTCGATCCCGCGCGCCGCGCGGCTCGGCGCCGCGTTGGCATGGATCGAGACGAAGAGATCCGCGGCGGCGTCGTTCGCGATTCGCGTCCGCTCCTGCAGCGCGACGGCGACGTCTCGGTCGCGCGTGAGGACCACGCGCAGGCCGTGGCTTCGAAGCTGTCGTGCAGCTCGCTGCGCCACCTCCAGCACCACGTCCTTCTCGAGCAGCCCCCCGGGCCCCTCGGCCCCGTGGTCCTCGCCCCCGTGCCCGGCATCGATCACGACGGCCTCGAAGCGCTCGCCGGCCGCCGCGGCCTGCGAAGGCGGCGGCTCGGCTGCGCGCGCAGCTTCGCCCGCTGCCGCTGTCGCGTAGACGAGTGCAACCGCCGCGAAGGCGGACGCGATGGCGCGCCGTGCGTCGACTCTCACGCTCCCCTCTGCCGGCGACGGTACCACGGTCGGCGTGAGCGTCCCCGGTCTGGCCGCTCGGCCAGGTCGCGAAGTACGTTCGGACCATGCGAATCGGTCTTGCCTACGGTACGGGCGAGCGAGAGGTCGAGCTTCCCGAGCCGGCGGCTGCTGGCGCGGCGCACGTCGACGTGCTCCGAAAGACGGTGGTCGAGCCGCTCCGCGACCCCGTCGCAGCGCTTCGCGCCGCGCTCGATTCGCCCGGCAGCGCGGCGCCGCTGCACACGCTCGCACAGGGCCGCCGCGACGCGGTGATCGTCGTGAGCGACCAGACGCGGCCTGTTCCCAACGCGATGCTGCTTCCACCGATTCTCGATGCCCTGCACCGAGGTGGCCTCTCGCCCGAGGCCGTGACCGTTCAGGTGGCGACCGGACTCCATCGAGCGGCCACGCCGGCCGAGCTGCGCGAGATCCTCGGCACCGAGCTCGCGCGGACCCTTCGTGTCGTGCAGCACGACGCGCGCGACGCCGCCGCGCACGTCGATCTCGGTGCGACTCGAAGCGGACTACCGATCCAGATCGACCGCTTCTTCGTCGAGCGCGACCTTCGCGTCGTGACCGGCCTCGTCGAGCCGCATCTCATGGCCGGCTACTCGGGCGGTCGCAAGGCCGTTTGCCCGGGGCTCGCGTCGGTCGAGACGATCCGCGTGGCGCACGGGCCGGCCATCCTCGAGGGCCGCGTCGGCGCGGGACTCGTGGAAGGCAACCCGCTCCACGAAGCGCTCGTCGAGGTGACCCGCCGCGTCGGTGTTCACTTCAGCGTGCAGGTTGCTCTCGACCGCGAGCGTCGCATTGCGGGCGTCTTCTGCGGCGACGTCGAGACCTCACACGAGGAGGCGATCCGCTTCGTCGAGGCCGAGTCGCACGTTGCGATCGCAGCGCCGGCCGATCTCGTCGTGGTCTCGGGTGGAGGATCGCCGCTCGACCGGACCTTCTATCAGGCCATCAAGGGCATCGCCGCAGCCGCAGCCGTCGTGAGGCCCGGCGGGACGATCCTGCTCTGTGCGAGCCTCGCGGAGGGAATCGGCAGCCCTTCGTTCGAGCGCTGCCTGCGCGAGAGCGGTGGCGCCATGGCCTTCGAGGCGAAGCTCTCCGATCCCTCGTTCTTCGTCGTCGATCAGTGGATGGTGCAGTGCCTGTGTCAGGCACTGCGCCGCGCTCGCGTGCTGCTCTACAGCGACGGCCTGCCGGCGGACGTGCAGCGAGGGCTCTTCGTCGAACCGGTCTCGTCACCGCAGGCGGGTATCGCGCTCGCTCTGCGCGATGTCGGCCCCGGCGCTCGCATCGCCGTGCTGCCGCAGGGGCCCTACGTGCTGGCGACCGTTCGCGGCGAGCGGCGCGCGCTCGGCCGCTTCGCGTGACGCCCGCAGCGATGGCGCGGCGTCCTTTCCCCGCGTCGGCGTCGCCCGGACGGCGGGGAGCCGGATTCCCCCGCGCGCCCGGCCACGCGCCGCTCGTCAGGGAACGGACGCCGCGCCCGAACCCGGTCGCCCCCGCGCCGCGCTCGCGAGCGGCGGTGCGAGCGCTTCTCCCCCCGGCCGGACGATTCGTCGTGAGAGCTCCGCCGCACGCGCCGGAGGCAGCGCGGCCAGTACGGCGCCCGCGCGCGAGCGGCGCATGCGCCCAACGATTCGCGCCGCGAGATCGGGATCGAGCGTCGCGAGGATCACCGCCGCGCGATCCGCGGGCATCCGGCCGTAGAGGTCGGCGAGGCGCGCGACGCGCTCGTCCGTTGCCGCGGCCAGGCGTTCGAGTCGCTCGTCGATCGCGACGCGAAGCGATTCGAGCTCCGCGAGGCGGCGCTCGGTCTCGTGCTGTGCCGCCTTCCCGGTTTGCTCGCGCTCGCGAACGAGCCGTTCGCGCCTGGCGAGCGCCTCACCCTCGGCGCGAAGCTGTCCGAGCAGCGCCGCAGCGTCGCGCTCGGCCTCCGTGCGCTGCCTCTGCAGGGCGTCGTCGGCTGCCGCACGAGGGACCGCGGCCGGTGCGGCAGCAAGAAGCGCCGCGACCAGCAGCCGCCGGCAGGCTCGCTCAGACCAGCTCATCTGCGCTCTCCTCGCCGCGCAGATCGATTCGTCCGTCGTCCGCGAGGCGGCGCGCGCTCTCGACGATGCGCTCGCGCACCGCGTCGACCTCCGATCGTCTCGCCGGACCCATCAGCTCGGACTCGGCGCGGATTTGATCGGCTGCGCGGTGCGAGACGTTCTCGAACACCTTCTCGCGCATCTCGTCGGCGCTGCCCTTGAGGGCGAGGACGAGGTCTTCGATCGAGATCTCGCGCAGGAGCGTCTGGAAGTCGCGCCGGTCGAGGCGGCGCAGGTCGTCGAAGCGGAGCATCCGGCGCCGGATCTCACTCGCGACTTCGGGAGCGCGGCAGAGCACGCCGTCGAGGATCGCGCTTCCGGCCGCACGCGGAACACGGTTGAGGATGCGGGCAGCGACCTCTTCACCGCCAACGGCCGCCGCCGGCGCACGGCCCTCGTCGAACAGCTCTGCAACGCCCGCCTCGATCTCCTCGAGGACGTCCGCAGGCACGGCGCCAAGACTCGCGAGCCGGATCACCACCTCGGCGCCGAGGCTCTCCGGAAGCACGCCCATCACGGCCGCGGCTCGCTGCTCCGGGAGCTGCGAGAGCACGAGCGCGATCGTCTGCGGGTGCTCGCCCGCGAGCGTTCTCGCGACGAAGCCCGGAGCGAATCCCGCGAGCGTCCGATCGATCCGCGTCTCTTCGCTTCCGATCCCCCGGCACACCCGCGCGGCGCGTTCGGCGTCGAGCGTGCCACGCGCGAGCGCGAGCGCACGAGCACGCCCGCCCACGAGCGCGTCGGCGTTGCGCGCGACGGCGTCGCGATACTCGGCCAGAACCCGCTCTCGCACCGGACCCGGCACCTCTCCGACGCGTGCGACCGCGACGAGCACGCGCTCGAGGTCGGCATCATCGAGGTGCGCAAAGAGCTCGCGTGAATCGTCGGGACTGAGAGCGAGCGCGAGGACGGCTGCCTTCTCGACGCCCGTCATCCGCTCGAATTCCATGGCTCTACTCCTCGAGCCAGGCGCGGATCGTCGCGGCCGCGGCGTCGCTCGCACGCGCCTTCTGGGCGGAGCCCCGCACGTCGCGAACCTGCACACCAGGCTGGAGGGTCGCGGAGGCATCGTCTCGTCGCGCTGCATGGAGAAGGAGCGCTTCGAGCTCTGCGGCCGGCATTGGAAGCCCCGCCATCGCCGGAGCCCGACGAATCGTCCGCAGCGCCACGGCCGCAGCGGTGATGACGGCCGCCAGCAGGAGGAGCGTACGCGCAGCTTCGGAGCCGAGAGCCGAGAGTGGGCCCGCCCCCATCCACGAGCCCCGGGTCTCGAAGGGGACGCTCGTGAGCGTGAGCACGTCACCGCGCTCGGCCGAGAATCCGACGGCCTGCCGGGCGAGCGTCTCGAGCTGCGCAAGCTCACTCGGAGACCATGGGCTGAGCTGCGCCGGCGGCAAGCCGCCGGACGGCAGCTTCCCGTCGACGAGCACGGCAACGTGTAGGCGTGCGATCGCGCCCGCCGCCGTGACGGTGCGCGTCACCTGCTTTCCAACGTCGTACTCGACGCGCTCGGTGCCTGCACCCGCCGCGGCCGGAGCCCTCTCCTCGACGCGTTCGACCTGCCCGTCCGGGTCGTAGCGCTCGCGTGTCTCCTCGCGCAGGCTCCGATCGAGCTCCGCGCGAACGCGTACCTCGACACGGCCCTCGCCCACGACCCGCGAGAGCAGCGACTCGGCCCGCGCTGCGAGATCTTGCTCGATCCGGGCTTCGTCTTCGGCGCCAGGGGCGAGGAGATCCGATGCGTGCGCCCCCGCGGCACCCGACGTCCCGCGGGCCTGCTCGGAGCCGGCGCCGACGTCGCCGGGCGCTGTCGCCCCGGATCTGTGGTCGCCCGTGACGGCGATGAGCGTCGCCGCGAGCACGAGCGCGAGCCCGCCGCCCGCGGCCGCCTTTGCGGCCGGCGGAAGTGCTCGTGTCGCCGCGATCAAGCCACGCACTCCGCGCGTCAGCAACCGGCCCTCCCCGCTTCTGGGATAGCAAGTGCCGTGCCATCGACTCACAACGCAAGAATGTGACGGTCCGGCGCACCCTTGGACGCGCGGGGCGCCGTTTCACGAAGCGGCTCCTTGTGTCCGACGTTGCAATCTGAAAGGCAAGGCGACAAATCTCCGTCACGCCGGTGCCGCGAGAGCGTCACTGCGCGACGCGCGGCGGCGCGTCGAGAGCCGCGCGAGCACGCCGTGCGGTCTGCGCCGCGCTGCTCAGCGTCGCCCACGCACCGGCACCGTCCATCGACCGCACGGCCTCGAAGTCGCCCCGTGCATAGGCGGCGAGCGCGCGGACGGGGCCCCCGACGATCTCCGCAGCGTCGGCCTCTTCCAGTGTGACCTCCGCGGGCGGACCAAAGTCGCGCATACGCGCCGCTCGGAGACGATTCGCGAGCGCCGTGAGGCCGATCCGCGCACTGCATGCGGCGACGGAGTCGAGCGCATCCGGACTGCCAGCGCGCCGCGCGGCCTCGGCGATCCGGGTACCGAAGCGCCCCGCGATCCGCGCGCAGACCGAATCGATGCGCGTCGCTGCGCCGAGCCGGGCGAGCGCCTGCGCAAGAGCCTGCGCAGGGGATCCGTCTTCGCGCCGTGCTGCGGCAAGGAGCGCACGCTCGACCGATGCCAGCGCTGCCTCGCCGCTCTCCTCTCGCGCGACGCCGGCGGTTGCGTCGCGCGGTCCTCGCGTCAGGGGCGCCGGCGGATCCGCGAGCACGGGCCCCGGTGCCAAGACGATTGCGAGGGCAACCAGCACCTGCCGCATGAGAAGACACCCGCCCGTCAGCATCGACCCGCGCCGAGACGGTTTCCCCGGGGCGGAGCCCCTTCGCTCCGCCCCGGGAAGAGCCGGAGCCGGGACGACGTTTTGGGGGGGAGGTCGTCCCGGCTCCTGCCCGGCACCATCGGCATGCCACGCTCACGTCTTCGCAAACGCGGTGCCGATGCCGAGCGGCGCCTCGCAGCGCGCCGGGCGTACTACGTCCCGCCCCTCCCCGATCTCGGAGTTACGGAGGGTGCTGCGCGCCCACTGCGCTGCGCTGGGCGCCGGCCTCGGCGGCCGGCCTTTCGAAGCTGCCGGCATCGCGCATTTCGCCCTGCATCGCCGCCTTGCACGCTGCAACGTCCGCCGCGCCTCCACCCGGCGCGTCCGTTTGCCGATGCTCGAAGGCAGCAGGAGAAAGCCTTGATCTGGCTAACGCGACTCGACGGAACGCAGCTCCTCGTGAACGACGAGCAGATCACCTTCGTCGAGGTCGCGGGCGAGACCGTCGTCGCCATGGCGAACGGCGACCGGTTGCGGGTGCTCGAATCGCCCGAAGAGCTCACCGGCCGAATCGTACGCTGGCGCCACCGCCTGATGGGCGCAGGCGCCCTTCCGGGCGTGCCGTGGGAGGCGCCGGAGTAGCCTGCCGGGCGGCCGCCCTACCCGAACAGGCCCTCGCTGTCCTTCACGACGCTGCTCGCCATCTCGAGCACGCCATCGAAGTCCTCGTCGCCGAGACCAAGAACGCTCCACGCGGGAAGCGTTCTCGGATCGAAGCTCTCGACTGGCGCCCTTCGGCCGACACCGAGTCGCGTACACAGCGCGGTCGCGACGCTCGCAAGCGCCGTCAGGCGCCGATCCTCGACACAGAGTCCGTCGAGCGCCTCGGGCGTATGGTGAAGGCGAATCACGGTCTCGAGTCGCGGCGGGAGCTTCCACTTCTCTGCGACGAGCGCGCCGAGCTGCGTGTGATCGAACCCGAAGATTTCACGCTCGGCGTCGACGAAGCTCACGCCGTCGTTGTAGGCGCGCGCCACGGCTCTCGAGTAGTCGTCGGGGGCCGCGTTGTCGAGCGCGATCTTTCCGAGGTCGTGCAGGAGGCCCGCGGTGAAGGCCTCCTCGCGCTCGACGTCGATCGCCGGGTGGTCGGTCAGACGCGCGGCGACGGCGGCCGCCTGTGTGGCGTGCTCCCAGAGCAGGCGTTCGGTGAGGCCGAAGCGCTTGAACGTCTCCTTCATCGAGGCCCCGAGAACGAGGTTCTTGACCGTGCGGAAGCCGAGGAGCGAGATCGCGTGCCGTAGAGTCTCGATCCGCCGCGAGAATCCGAACAGTGACGAGTTCGCGACCTTGAGGATGCGTGCAGCGAGCGCCGGGTCGCGTTCGATCACCGCGCGCAGATCCTCGCCGGAGGCGTTCGGATCCTCCACCAGCGTGATGACGGTCGCGGCGACCGCCGGCACGGACGGGAGGTCCCCGATGCGGCTCACGAACTGGTCGAGCTTCGAGTCCATGCGTCGTCACTCCTTGCTGTCGGATCCGGGCTTCGGTCCACCCCGTCGGGGCCGATGCGAGCTCGCACCACGCGGGGTCGTGGGCCTCGCGGCGAGTCCATCTCGGTGGACAGACGGCGCTCGAGCGCCTCGACGCCTTCTCGCAGCGCCGCCACCTCGTCGGCAAGACGGTCGCTTCTCTCCAGCGCGGCGCCGAGCGCATCGATTCGGGCTCCGAGCCGGCGTAGCTCGTCCGCCGCCGGCTCGGCCGAACGCCGTACGCGCACCTCGAAGACCCCGGAACGCAGCCAGCGCAGCCAGCCGCGGTCTGCCGGTCCTCGCACGGCAACGACGAGAGCGCTGGGCCCGAGGGCCTCGCGCGCGCGCTGAACGGCCTCGAGAAGGGTGGCTCCGGTGAAGCGTTCAGCGCGCACTGGCCGCCCCTTCGATGGACCGCACCGGCCGCGCAGCCCGGTGCGGGATGGCGAGTACGATCCGCTCCTCCTGCGCGAGGCCTGTCACTACGAAGTGCGTCAGCCACAGCGGCCCATCGTCGCGCTCGCGCAGGGACTCGGCGTCCTCGACGCCGGCCACCCGGACGACTTCCGGGACCACGTTCGGCGCTCCGACACTCAGGGCCTCCCACAGATCCCGCGCCGTCTTCTCGATCGCGCGCTCCTCGATCCGCGTGTACGCCCGCTCGGGCGGCGTCTCTCCCACGGTCATCGAGCGTGCACCGAAACGCAGCGCGAGGAGCGCGAAGGCCAGCGGTCGCGAGAGCAGGACGAACCCGCAGGCCGTATCGCCGGCGAGCACGATGACGGCGCATCGATCGAGCAGGCCGAGCTGCGCGGCGAAGTCGGCGACGCTCGACGCCTCGACTGCTCCGATCGAGATCTCGAGCCGTGTCTGCGCCCTTGCCGAGAGAACACGGGACATGCGCCGCGCGAGCGCCTCGAGTCCGCGCCGCAGACCAGGCGCGTCGGCGCCGCCGCTCGCGATCGTCGCCGAACCCGCCTCGCTCACTGGACCACGAACTCCGTGAAGAGCACCGCGCGTACGGGCTCGTCCTGCCGCAGCGCGTTCACGCGCTCGAGGAGCTCGTGCTTGAGCAGGGTCTTGCCCTCGACGCTCGTCACGTCGACGACGTCGTGCGCCGAGAGAACCGAGAGGACCGCGTCGCGGACCTGCGGCATCCGATCCTCGAGCCCGGCACGCTCCACCTCGCTCCGGGCTTCGAGCTCGATGCGAACCTTGAGGTAGCGGGAAGCGTCCTCTCCGAGCAGGTTCACGATGAAGGGTTCGAGGGTCAGCACGCGATCGCGAAGGATCCCCTCCGGCTCCGCTGCCCGACCCGCCCCCGCGGCGGGGGGCTGCGCGTCGGCGCTGACCGGCGGCCCTGCTGCACGCGCTCCGAGCCACCCTGCGCCGGCGCCCGCGGCGAACGCGGCAACGAGGCCGAGCCAGGTCGCTCCGATGCGGATCGCGCGGACGCCCGGTGCATCCCCTTCGGCTCTTCGTTGGACGTCTCTGGCCGGCATCGCCTGCTCCACCGCTCCGCGCTAGGGCGCAGAGGAGATCGCGTCGCGGGACGAGGGCGGCGGCTTCACCACCACCGCCTCGATTCCGAACACCTTGAGACGACGCCACAGCGTCGTCGTCGAGATCTGCAGCACCTCCGCCGCGCGCTTTCGACTCCACCCGACACGCTCGAGTGTCGACAGGATGTGACGTCTCTCGAGGAGCTGGAGGCTGTGAAGTGATTCGTTCTCGGCGACCGCGCGCTCCGAAGCGTGGAGCCTGTCCGGAAGATCGTGCGGCTCGAGTCGCGCGGCCTCGCACAGCGCCACGCCGCGCTCGATGGTGTTCTCGAGCTCGCGGACGTTCCCGGGCCAGCGGTGTGCCACGAGCAGATCGAGCGCGGCCGGATCGATCGCACCGACGTCCTTGCCGAGCTTCGCCGCGAAGCGGCGCAGGAAGTGGAGCGCGAGCGCCGGAACGTCCTCGGCGCGTTCGCGCAGGGGCGGAACGTGGATCGGGATCACGGCGAGCCGATAGAAGAGGTCCTCGCGGAAGCGTCCCGCCCGCACCTCGCGCTCGAGGTCCTTGTTCGTGGCCGTCACGAGACGCACGTCGACGACGCGCCCCGTCTCGCCGCCGACGGGCCGAATCTCGCCCGTCTGGAGAAACCGCAGAAGCTTTGCCTGCATCGCAAGCGGCATCTCGGCGACCTCGTCGAGGAGCACGGTTCCGCCGTGGGCGCTCTCGAGAAGGCCTCGCCTGTTCTGCGACGCGCCCGTGAAGGCGCCGCGCCGGTGTCCGAACAGCTCGCTCTCGAGGAGCGTCTCGGGGAAGGCCGCCGAGTTGAGCGCACAGAAGACGCGGTCCCGCCGCGGGCTGGCGCTGTGGAGCGCTCGGGCAACGAGCTCCTTGCCGGTGCCGGTCTCGCCCGTGATGAGCACCGTGCTGTCGGTCCCGGCGACCCTTCGGACGAGGTCGAGCAGGTCTTGCATACATCGCGATCGGCCGACGATCGCCGCGAACGAGGCACGCTCGACGACCTCCGCAGGCATGGGGACCTGTTCTCGGAGGCGTCGCAGCAAAGAGAACGGGGCGGACCCCTCGGGCGCGAGTTCGGCCACGACGAGATCGAAGCGTGCGCGGCGCACTGCATCGAGGGCCTCGCCCTCGTCCGCGGCGGTCATGACCTCGTGGCCCTCCCGGCGCAGATGCGCCGCGAGAGTCGCGGCCGCTCCGCGGTCGTCGTCGACGACGAGGACTCGCACCATGACGCGGCTACCCGCGCGCCGCGGCGGGCGCAGGAGCCCGCCGCGCGAGGGGCCGCGCGCGGGCGAGCCGGCCCGGCCTGCATGGCGACCATTGCACAATGAAGGGCACCCCGGATGGATCGGCGGAAGACGTGCGTCCTTGAGCCTCACGCCGTCGCAGGCGCTCGCAAATCACCCGTGCCGCACGAGAGGGCCTTGCTTACGATTGCCGAATGGCTCGTACCCGCGCCGCCGCGGCCCTGCTGGCGCTCTTCGTCCCGACTCTTGGCCTGCTGCCCGCTCGGGCTGACGCCGAGGCTCCGGCGGTCGTACGGGCGGTCATGATCGGGACCGACGCGGAGAAGCCCTCCGGAACTGCCTTCTTCGTACCGATTCCAGGGGAGACCGACCCCGCTCGCGCCGCCGCGGTGGCCGCGGCGCATTCGTTCGATCCGGCCGATCTCGCGCGTGCCCGCGAAGTCGAGTTTCGCCTCGGCCGATCCCGTGAGCGCGCTGCGGTGTCGAGCCGCCTGCTGGCGCCCCCGGGCCGCGCGCTCAGTGCGCCCGGCGGAACCGTTCGCGACGACTTCCTGCTCTTCGCGCTCGACCGCGGGCCGACGGGGGTTCGGATCCTCGATCCCGATCCGGCCCTTCCCGCAGAGCGCCGGCGCGTGCAGATCGTCGGCGTACCGGCGCAGCGCCCCGCAGACGAAGACAGCCTCTTCGGCACGGTCGTGGCGGCGAGCAACGAGCGGATCGAGGTCGAGCTCGACGCGGCGGCCGACCTTCGGGGATGGGGCGGCGCGCCCGTCCTCGACCACGGCAGCAAGAGGGTGATCGGGATCCTCGAGGCCGCGTGGCCGAAGGCGGGGACCTTCCACGTCGCCGTCGCACCGATCGCCGCCGTGACCGCGGCGCTCGGTGCGCCGCTCGAGGAGGGTCGGGGGCGTGCCTTCGCGAGCTTCTCTCCCACGACCACGCCGGCTCCTCCCACCGTGGATCCAGCCGCGCAGTCGCCACGCCTCCCACCCGGCGAGAAGCTCCTCGGCGCCGCTCCTGCCGGCAGCACCGAGCTGCGGCTCAGCATCGAGCAGCCGACCGACGGCCAGGTGATCGGCGACCCGAACGGAGCCTTCGTCGCCGGCCGTGCCCTCGCGAGCGCAGGGGACTTCAAACACTTCGACGTCGTGATCGTGATCGACACCTCGGGCTCGACCTTCGAGCCGACGGGCGCGGACGTGAACGGCAACGGAGTCCTCGGCACGGCGACGTTCGGTGGCCTGTTCGGCATCGGGAGCACGGACCCGGGCGACTCGATCCTCGCCGCCGAGGTCGCCGCCGCGCATCAGCTCCTCTCCGGCCTCGACACACGAAGCACGCGCGTCGGCCTCGTGACCTTCGCCGGCGACCCGGAGCCGCAGGGCGGCCTGTTCGGGAGGACGGCGCCGCCGCCGGCCATCACCGAAGTGCCGCTCACGACCGATTACGATCGGATTCGCCATGCGCTCTCGGCGGTCCTGCAGCGCGGGCCCTTCGGCGCCACGCACATGGCCGCGGGCGTCGACCAGGCGACGATCGAGCTGCGCGGCTTTACGGGTGCGCTGTCGCAGGTCGATCCGAAGAGCGAGAAGATCGTGCTCTTCCTCACCGACGGGCAGCCGACCCTGCCGGCAGGTCCGGGCTTCGATTCGGCCAACGTGAACGCAGTGCTCCGCGCCGCCGATCGTGCGCGTCGCGCGGGGGTTCGCTTCCACGCTTTTGCGATCGGCCCCGAGGCGCTCGCGGGGCCCGTGGCTGCCGTCGAGCTGGCAGCCCGCACGGGCGGCTACTTCACGCCGGTCCGCAAGCCCGGCGACATCGTGCAGGTGGTCGAGCAGGTTCGCTTCTCGAACATCGAATCCGTCGCCTTCAAGAACCTCTCCACGGGCGCGCTCGCCCGGCAGGTCGCCGTGTCCGCCGATGGGAACTTCGGCGCGCTCGTGCCGCTGCAGCCGGGTCTGAACCGCATCGAGGTGTCGGCGCTCGCCGACGACGGCTCGAAGGCGAGCCAGATCGTCCAGGTGAGCTACGTGCCCGGTACGGCCGCACCCGTGCTCTCGCACGAGCTGATGGCGCTGCGCAACCGACTGCTCGAGCAGAAGCTCCTCGAGCTTCGTCGCGAGCGAACCGAGGTCGAGCTCGAAGCGGCAGAGCGAACGCGCAAGGAGCTCGCTCTCGAGATCGAGCGCGAGCGGGCGCAAGCGAACGAGCAGGCGCAGAGGCAGCGCAAGGAGCTCCAGCTCGAAGTCGAGAAGAGCGGAAGCAAGAACCCGTAAACCGGCTGCAGCGACACTGCAGGACATTCCGGAGGTCGGCCGCATGGAGTCGCTGTCCCCGCCCGGCCGCGATGCGGCAGGGCTGCTCGCCTCGGACCTTCTCGATGCCTGGCCCGTTCTGTCGCCCGAGGAGCGCGCCGAGGGCTTCCGCCTCCTCGCACCGGGCGAGGCAGACGATCTGTTCGGCGCCCTCGACGCGCGCGAGACGAGCCAGCTCCTGCTGGCGCTGGGCCGCACCGAGCGACAGCTCTGGGTGCGCCAGCTCGCGCCGGACGACGCGGCCGACCTCGTCCAGGCGGCTCCGGAGGCCGTGCGCGACGATCTGCTCGCGCTACTCGACGATCCCACACGCAAGGAGGTCGTGGCGCTCCTCGCCTACGCGGAGGACGACGCCGGCGGGCTCATGAGCCCGCGCTACGTACGCCTGCGACCCGAGATGCGCGTCGACGAGGCGATCGCCTATCTGCGACGACAGGCGCGCGAGCGAGTCGAGACGATCTACTACATCTACGTCCTCGACGCGCAGCAACGTCTGCTCGGAGTCGTCTCGTTCCGCGAGCTCTTCGCGGCCCCCGCCGAGAAGACGGTGCGCGAGGTGATGCGGACCGATCCGGTCACCGTCCCCGAGGATCTCGACCAGGAGAGCGTCTCCCGGCTCATCGCGCAGCACGATCTCATGGCGGTTCCCGTGCTCGACGCCGAGGGCCGCATGAAGGGCATCATCACGATCGACGACATCGTCGACGTGGTCGAAGAGGAGGCCACCGAGGACATCCAGAAGCTCGGCGGCAGCGCGGCCCTCGACGCTCCGTATCTCGAAGTGAGTCTGCTCGAGATGGTGCGCAAGCGCGGTGTCTGGCTCTCGATCCTCTTCATCGGCGAGCTGTTCACGGCATCGGCCATGGGATACTACGAGGAGGAGATCGGCCGCGCGATCGTTCTCGCGCTCTTCATTCCACTCGTCATCTCGAGCGGCGGCAACAGCGGCTCGCAGGCCAGCACGCTCGTGATCCGCGCCATCGCGCTCGGCGAAGTGCGCCTGCGCGACTGGTGGCGCGTTCTTCGGCGCGAGGTCGCCACGGGCCTCGCACTCGGCACCCTGCTCGGCCTGCTCGGCCTGCTCAGGATCTTTCTCTGGCCGGCCCGCGAGAGTCTCTACGGCCCGCACTACGCGCTCGTGGCGCTCAGCGTCGGCCTCGCCCTGGTCGGGATCGTGCTCTGGGGTGCGGTCGCTGGATCGATGCTCCCCTTCCTGCTGCGCCGGCTCGGCCTCGATCCGGCGACGGCATCCGCACCCTTCGTCGCGACGCTCGTCGACGTGACCGGACTCATGATCTACTTCACCGTCGCGAGTACCGTGCTGCGCGGAACGCTGCTCTAGCGCTGCGTCAGGCGAGTGGAAGCGGCACCTCGGAGACCTGAATGCGTCGCAGCTCCTTCGACGTCTTCTTGCGTCGCTGCGCGCGCTGGAACGCGACGAACTTCCGGTACGTCTTCGGGCGCTGCTTCTCGAACCACGACATCAGCTCGTCCGAGCTGCGGAAGAGCCACTTGTCCGCGGGCTCGTCGGTGATGTGCCGCTCGCACTCCTTCCAGTCGAACTCGCGGCAGATCGCGGGGCGCGTCTCGTAGATGCCGCACATCCCGTTCGGCTGGAGGTGCTGGCAGCGGGTCTCGAACTTGACGAACCAGCTCCCGTTCCAGTCGACGAAGACCGAGACGCCGGGATGAACGAGATACCACACGAGGTAGTCGTACTCGGTCATCGTGGTCGGCGCGTCGATCTCGATCGCCACGTACGTGCAGCACTGCGCGCAGCCGGCGCACGGATGGTCGGACGCGAGTCCGATCACGGGCAGAGCGACCGCCGGGGCCTTTCCGTTCGGCTTCGCCACTGCGTTCGACCGGGCGCCGCGGCGCCGTGCGAGCACCCGCCCGACCGACGTCCGTCGCGCACCGCCGCCCTCCCCTCGCCGTGTCATCGAGCCTCCTGCCTGCCCGCGTCGCTCTGCGTGCGAGCGATCACGCCATCTGATCCAGATACTCCGAGAGGCCGTAGCCCGTCCGGCCATCGAGCGTCCACTCGGTCATGCCCTCGCTGATGCGCGTCGTCCGTCCGGCCCGCCGGTTTCGGAGCGGAATCAGTGACAGCACGCGTCCCTCGACCACGAGTCGGCTGTTGTCGGCGCACGTCAGAACCGCATGCACGCGGTCGTGGACCTGATCGGGGCCGGCGAACTCGGTCTCGATCGTCACGTCCCTGACCAGCATCAGCGCTCTTCCGCGGTGGACGAAGCCTCCGCGACTCTCGGTCCCGTCGCGCGACGCGACGATCGACGCCATGAAGCCGAGATCCTCTCCGAAGTTCGCCGTCAGCCAGCGATACCATGCGGGAGCCTGCCAGGAGCGGGGTCCCCACGAATGATCGCGCAGCCCGAGGCCGTCGAAGGTCAGGCGCTGGCCCGCGATCTCGAGAGTCCCGGTCGCGCGGTGGTGCTGCTCGTAGTGGCCCTTCGCAAACTCCATCTCGTGCTGTCCGCCAGCACCCGCGCGCTCACCGCCGAACATCGGTCCGACGCCCGTGATCGCGAGGTCGATTCGCACCTCGACGAACGGGTTGCTCGTGAAGGCCGCCTTCGGATCGGACATCTCGAGCGGCCGCGCAAGGCGGCAGGCCTTGCCGTCGTAGGCGACGTGGAGGCGCTCGAACGGCGTCTTGACCTCGAAGCGCGCGCCGCCCGCATCGAAGCGCTCGTTGCTCGTGATCTCGGGACGCGCGTAGTTGAACAGGACCGATCCGTCGGGCTCGTAGAGACACACCGTCATCTCGGCATGGCGCTCGTTCGGGCGGTTGCCGAGGCGAACGAAGCCGCCCCGGCGCTGCGTGGTGTCGAAGAAATTGAAGTACATGCTCTCGTTGAAGTTCGACTCACCGTCGTTCGCATGCATGTACTCGTCGGCGGGCTCGAGACGCACGACGAACGGGATGCGCTGGCTCATGGTGCCTCCAGTCTACTTCGATTCGCGCCGGTACGGGCGTCCGAGGTCTTCCGGCGCGCGCGCACGACCACCCGCCACCGCGAGGACGGCGAGCGTCACAACGTAGGGCAGCGCGAGGGCGAGCGGATACGGCACGTCGAGGCCACGTGCCTGCAGCCGGAACTGGAACGCGGTCGCGGCTCCGAAGAAGAGCGCCGCCGCCGTGACGCCGAAGGCGCTCCAGCGCCCGAAGATGACGATCGCGAGCGCGATGAACCCGCGCCCCGCCGTCATCCCTTCGGTGAAGCCGTTCGACTGCGCGAGGGGAAGCGCAGCACCCGCGAGGCCCGCGAGGCTCGCGCCCGCGAGGACCGCCACGACCCTCACCCGCTGCACCAGGACTCCCTCGGCGTCCGCCGCGCGCGCCGCGTCGCCGACCGCACGCAGGCGAAGGCCTGCGCGGGTTCGCGCCAGAAAAGCGGCGCACAATGCGGCGAGGACGAGCGCTGCATACGTGAACGGCGTCTGGTGAAAGAGCGACGGACCGAGAAGCGGAAGATCTGCCAGTCCGGGGACTCGCCACTCCGACACCGTCGGCGCCGCCGGCGCCGCGTCGGGAAACATCGCGCGAAGACCGAGTCCGGTCGCGCCGAGCGCGAGGAGGTTGATCGCCGTGCCCACGACGATCTGGTCCGCACGCCGCAGCACGGCGAACACGGCGAAGAGCGCCCCCATCGCGCAGGCCGCGGCGACCCCGGCACAGACGCCGACGGCGGGATGGCCGCTGACCACACTCGCTGCGAACGCGGCGAAGGCGCCGCACAGCATCATGCCCTCGATTCCGACGTTGACGACCCCCGCGCGCTCGACGATCAGCTCGCCGAGCGCCGCGAGCAGGAGCGGAGCCGCGAGCCGAAGCGTCGCATCGAGGAGCGCGTCCACTACGACGCTTCCGGCGATTCGGGATCGCGCATCCGTCCCGCCCGCAGTCCCGCCGGACCGAGCGCAAATCCGATCGAGAACAGGATCACGAGACCCTGTACGACCTGGGCCGCGACCGAAGGAACTCCGGCCTCGCGCTGCATCGCGCCAGCGCCATTCGCGAGCGCGCCGAAGAAGAGCGCCGAAGGCACGACGGCGAGCGGCTCGAGCCGCGCGAGCAGGGCGACGGCGATCGCCGTGTAACCCGTTCCGGGCGAGAGCCCCTCGTAGAGGCGGCCCGTGATGCCGCCGATCTCGGCGGCGCCGGCGACGCCCGCCAGCGCACCGGCGAGGGTGAGCGCGAGCGTTCCGAACCGCTCGGGCGAGAGGCCCGCGAAGCGAGCCGCCACGGGCGAGAGGCCGACCGCACGCAGTCGGAATCCGAGGGCGGTACGTCGGAGCAGCGCACTCGATGCAGCGGCGAGGACGAGCGCGAGGAGCAGGCCCGCATGAAGTCGCCCGATCGCGGGCAGGACGGCCCCGGGCGGGAACGCATCGCTCTGCGGGTACGCTCGCGTCGCCTCCTGTAGCGGGCCCTGGATCGCGAAGGCCACGAGCTCGATCGCGACGAAATTGAGCAGCAACGTCGAGACCACCTCGGACACTCCGCGCGCGGCGCGCAGCCACCCCGCGAGCGCGCCGAAGCACGCGCCGCCCGCCGCACCGGCGATCAGCACGACTCCCGCGAGCCACCCGCCCGCTTCGGGCGCCGCGACGCGCGTGGCGATCGCCGTCGCGAGGAGCGCGCCCGCGTAGAGCTGGCCTTCGGCGCCGATGTTCCACACGCCGCATCGAAACGACAGTGCAACCGCGAGACCGGTCAGCAGGAGCGGACCGGCCTTGAGCAGCGTTCCCGTCAGAGCCGCTCCGCTACCGAACGCGCCCGACGCGAGGGCCGTCAGCGCCGGAGCTGGCGCGTGGCCGAGCGACGCGAGAACGAGACTCGCGAGCGCGAGCGCTGCGCATGCGGCCGTGATCGGACCGAGCGCGCGCGCCGCAGCCGCTCGTGCCCTCGCCGCCCCGCCCGGGCTCACGCGGCCGCCTCGCAGTTCGCGCCGCCGAGCAATACGGCGCCGATCGCGGCGGCATCCGCACCCTGCGGCAGCGCGACGAAGCGGCCGCGGACCAGGGCGACGGCGCGATCCGAGAGGCCGAGCACCTCGTCGAGCTCGGTCGAGATCAGCAGCACCGCGCCCCCTGCCGCGCGCAGCGCGAGGACTTGCTCGTGGACGAAGCGGGCCGAGCCGACATCGAGGCCGCGGGTCGGGTTGCACGCGATCAGTACGCGCGCGCCGGAGCCCAGCTCGCGCGCGACGGCCACCTTCTGCGCGTTGCCTCCCGAGAGGGTTCCCACGTCGCGTGCGGGATCCGGTGGCTCGATGCCGAAGCGCCGCACGCTCTCGAGCGCGGTCGCCAGCGCGGCGCTACGCCGCCAGAGCCCTCCACGAAAGAAGCGCCGATCGTCATAGGAGCCCTTCAGTGCGAGGTTCTCGGTGATGGTCATTCCGGGAACGAGACCGCCGCGCTCGCGCTCGCCGGACAGGTGTGCGACGCCGGCCGCGCGCAGCGAGCGCACGCCCGGCGCCACCGCGCGCCCTGCGACCAGGATGCGACCCGCGGTCGGACGGCGTACGCCGACCAGGACTTCTTCTAGCTCGCGCTGTCCGTTGCCATCGATTCCCGCGACGCCGACGATCTCGCCGAACGCCAGCTCGAGATCGAGTCCCCGCAGCCGGCTCGCCTCGCGCACACCCGGCGCCTCGAGGCCTCGGAGCGCGAACGCAGCGTCCGACGCCTCGACACGTGGACGTGTCGCTCGGACGAGCGGCGGCAGGTCCCGCCCCAGCATCATCTTGCCGAGCTCCGCTCCACTCGTCTCGCGCGCGCTGACGGTGCCTTCCAGCCGGCCGCGGCGCAGCACGCTGACGCGATCGGCGAGGCCCTCGATCTCGGCGAGCTTGTGCGAGATGAAGATCACCGCCCGCCCGGCCTCGGCGAGCCGGCGCAGCGCCGGAAACAGCGCGACGGTTTCGCCGGGGGTCAGCGCAGCGGTGGGCTCGTCGAGGATCAGCACGCGTGCCCCACGGTCGAGCGCGCGCAGGATCTCGGCGCGCTGCCGCTGGCCAACCGACAGCGTGTCGACGCGCGCTCCGAGCGGAACCTCGAGGCCGAAGCGGCGTGCGAGCGCCTCGGCCCGGCTCCGCTCGCGCGCGGGTCGGAAGATCGCGCCGGTCCGGGGTCCGCCGAAGAACAGGTTCTCCGGCACGGTCATCGCCGGAACGAGCGCCGAGTGCTGGTGCACCATCGCCACGCCGGCGCGCAGTGCGGCGCGGGGTGACCAGCGTGCGACGTCGACGGAGTCGCCGCCGAGCGCGAGCTCTCCTGCGTCCGGGCGCACCAGTCCCGCCAGCACGTGCACGAGCGTCGACTTTCCGGCGCCGTTCTCGCCGAGCAGGGCGTGGATCTCGCCGTGCGCGATCTCGAGCGAGACGTGGTCGAGCGCACGCAGGCCGGGAACGAACGACTTCGAAATCTCGACGAACGAGACCGCGGAAGGACGGGAGCCCGTCAGAACTCGCCCCGCGGCACCTTCAGCTCACCGGACCGGATCCGGGCGGTGTCCTGCACGAGTTCCTGCAGGACGGGTGCCGGAATGCGGCTCGCGAGGCCCGCGTTCAGCACGAAGCTCACGATGCCTTCGTTCATCCCGAGGCGGATCGGTGCGGCCTTGAAACGCCCTTCCTTCACGCGCCGCGCGACTTCGACGAAGGCCGCCGGAACGTCGAGCACGGCGGATGCGAGGACGACGTCCGGCGCCATGGCGTTCTGGTTGCGGTTGGTGCCGAAGGCGTAGACCTGCTGGCCCTGCTTCGCGCGCTCCTGCACCGCCTGGAATACGCCACGTCCCGCATCGTTCGCCTGGTGCAGGAGGAGGTCGGCGCCTTCGTCCATCAGTGCGAGCGCTGCCTCGCGCGCAGCGCCGACGTCGTCGAAGCGTCCGAGGAAGACCTCGCGGACCGAGACGTCCGGCCGCACGGACTGCGCGCCGGCCCGGAAGGCCAGGAAGGTGCTCCGGATCGACGGCAGGTCGATGCCGCCGATCAGGCCGAGGCGGCCTGTCTTCGTCATCCGCGCCGCGAGTACGCCACACAGATACGTCGCCTGCTCGAGCTCGAAGACCATCGGCGCGACGTTCGGGCGTACGGTGTTGCCGGACGTCGTGATGAAGACGGTCTTCGGGAAAGCGGGCGCCACCTTCGCCGCGGCCTCCTGGTACTCGAAGCCGTGGCCGAAGACGAGATCAAACCCCGCCTGGCCGTAGCTGCGGAACTCCTCCTCGAACTGCGCGGGAGTCTTCGTCTCGACGTTGCTGATCTCGGCGCCGAGCTCCGTCTGGATGCGCCGAAGTCCGTCGTAGGCCGCCTGGTTCCAGCCCCCGTCCGAGATCGACCCGGGCGTCAGCAACGCGACGCGCAGGGCCTTCGGTGCGCCGGACGCGGGGGTCGGCGCATCGGCCTGCTCGCCACACCCGGCGAGCAGCCCCATCACGAGACCTCCCGCGACGGCAAGAGCGGCTCGCAGCGCCATGGCGCGCGAGTATTGCAGCGAGGCTCCGTGCGTCAACGGAAGCTGGAGCTCGAAGCCGGGACGTCCCGTCCCCCGCGCGTCTACGCGCCCTAGCGGGGCGTGCGCCCGGCGATCAGGCTCTCGAGGCTCTGCCCCCGAACCGTGAACTCCTCGGTCTCGCTGAAGACCTTGAGCGGCACCCAGCCGGGGACCTCGGACAGATGCGGCATGCCATGGGTCATGGCGCCCGTCGGATCGATGACCCACGGATCGTCGCGACGTTCGAACCAGAGCGTCACCATGTGGTGTTGGCGATCGGAAGGCCGGAACACGATCGCGCGGTAGACCTCGTCTTCGCGGAAGCCGAGGTCGCGCAGGGTGTGGTAGGTGAGCAGCTCGAGACCGTCGCAGTCGTCGCCGTTGCGGGCGAGCGTCTCGGCGAGCGTCGCCCAGTGGTCGACCGGACCGTCGGGGATGTAGTGCTGCTTCGACGTCGACTGGATCCACGCCGCCACCTCGCGCGCCAGATCCCGCTTGCGCTCGGCGCGGAAGGCGAAGTACTCGCTGCGCAGGTCACCGCGGGGCTTCGTCGCACCGTCGGCCCGGCCGGCCGCGCTCGCGGCTGCCGCCGGGTTGGATACGGGGGCTGCCGGGCGCAGCAGCTCCACATCCGGCAGGGCACGCTCGCGCGCCTGCCAGCTCGCGATCTGCGGCGTCCACGGATCGTCGGACGTCGGCGCCTCGAAGAAGTGCGGAGCGCGCTCGGATGCAACCGGTCGGGGCGCCGTCGCGCATCCTGCACCGAGGCACAGTGCGGTGACCAGCGTCGAGAGCCCGAGGGAGGTGGCGCGGCGCGAGCCTCTCATCACCAGCGCGGTTCGGTGCCGCACGCCGGCTGCTTGAGCCTAAGTATCCGATCTCAAAAGGCTTTTATTTCTGCTGCGAGAAATGCGAGCCGCCGCAGGGGCCCCACGCGAACTCCTGCCGGTGCAGCTTCGCAACCGCCGCGCGCAGGCGCGCCGCAGCCGCTGCGCACTGCCGCGCGAGCGCTAGGCGGGGATGTCGAAGAGGTGAACGAGAACGAACAGGAGGACGAAGAACCCGGTCATCGCGGGGATCCCGCACAGGACGTACAGGATGGCGACACGATCGGGCTGGCCGCTGGACGAGTTCGACGACATCCGAATCCTCCTGCCCGCTGCCGCGCCATGCGGGCGCCGGAGCCTAGCCGCACAGGCGCTCCGGCGAAAGGCCGTTCCGCGGTCAGGGTGCGGCCCGTACTCGCTGGCCGTCCCGTTCGGGAGGCTCGCTGACCACCACCTCTTCGGTTCCGGTCAGGCCCGATGTCACTCGCACCGCGTCGCCGAGGATGCCGGCCTGCTCGACGAACGTCTGACGCGCACGACCGTCCTCGACCACCCAGACGAAGCTTCGACCATCGGGGCCGCGGTGCATCGCAGCGGTCGGTACGAGAACCTGCCCCACCCCTGCACCGGCCGCCGGAGGCTCGCCGAGGAATGCGACCCGCGCACTCATGTCGGGGAGAAGGCGCTCGTCCGGCGTGTCGAGACGCACCTCGACCTTGAGCGTTCCCTTCTGGCGGTCGACCTGTGGATAGAGCTTCACGACGCGTGCGGGATAGCGTGTGTCGGGCGCCGCGTCGGGCGTCACCTCCGCACGCTGTCCCAGGTGGATGCGTGGGAGATCGCTCTCGTTGATGTCGATCTCGGCGCGTACCTCGGTCATGTTCGCCAAACGCACGAGATCACCCGAGCCCGAGAAGCCGCCGGGCACGGCGATCTCTCCAGCCTCCTTGAGCTTCGCGAGCACGATCGCATCGCTCGGCGCCCGCAGGACCGTGTGCTCGAGCTCGAGCTCCGCCTCCTGTAGCGCCGCCTCGGCCTCGGCGATGCCGGCTTCCGACAGCGCGAGCTCGTTCGAGCGAATGTCGAACTCCTCCTTCGAGAGCGAGTCGCGCGCACGCAGCTCGCGGCCCCGGGCGAGCTGCGCGCGGGCCAGATCCGCGCGTGCCTTCGCCGAGGACAGACGAGCGCTCGCACGCGCGACCGCTGCGCGGTACTCGCGGTCGTCCAGCTCGACGAGCGCCTGTCCCTTCTTCACGCGGTCGCCTTCGTCGACCAGATAGCGTGCGACACGCCCCGGGACGCGTGCGCCGACGGCCACCACTCGGTCACCGGGAACGAGGTATCCGGCGCCCGAGAGGACGGGAACGGGCTGCGTCGCGGCCTGTGCCGACACGCTCGCGCGCGCAGTTCGTACGGGCAGCGCACGCGTGACGAGCAGCGCCACGGCGCCGGCCCCGATCGCGAGCGCCAGCACCAGCCAGGGCCAGCGGCGCCGGTGTCGGCGCGCGCTGCGCCGCACGGCCGCGTCGTCCCGGCGTTCCATGCGCAGCGCCGCGAGGTCTGCCCGCAGCTGCTCCTTTCCCTCGCTCCCCTGTCCCATGGGCTCCCTTCTCCGTCTACGCCTTTCGCAGCGCTTCGATGGGGCGCAGTCGCGCCGCACGCCACGCGGGCCCGAGCCCGCCGAACAGTCCGATGCCGAGCGAGAGCCCGAACGCGAGGACGAGGTCCTTCGCAGTGATCGAGAGCGTGACGACGTTCGTCGTGAACGTGCGCGCACCGAACGTGACGCCTCCGAGCACGTGCCGCAGCACCTCGGCCAGCGCGAGTGAGAGCGCCGCTCCGAGCGCGAACCCCGCCAGCGCGAGCACGACGGCCTCGATCTCGAACGAGAGCAGGATCGCGCCACGCGGGAATCCGAGCGCACGAAGGGTCCCGATCTCCGCCGTTCGAGACTGCACGGACGCGTACATCGTGTTCGCTGCACCGAAGCCGGCGCCGGTTCCGGCGAGAATCGAGATCGCCAGCACGAGAAAGGTCAGCGAGCCCGCAGTCTCGGCTTGCTTCGCGTAGTACTCGCTCTCCCGCGACGCCTCGAGCGCGTAGCGCGGATCGGAATCGACTCGTGCCTTGATCGACACGAGGTCGGCCTCGCTCGCAGCACGCAGCCGGACTCCGGAGTACGGATTGATGCGCCGTGCGTCGTTCGACAGATCAGCGGCGTCGACCCAGACCTCGCTCTCGAACGACGAGCCGCCGGACTCGAGGATCCCCACCACGGTCCAGCGGTTGCGACCGAACTCGAGCACTTCGCCCAGCTCCGCTCCGCGGTAGCGGCCGCGCAGCGCCTTACCGACCAGCGCCTCACCCATGCGCGGCCGCAGCGGCCGTCCCTCGGCGATCGCGACGTCGCGATGGACGTCGAACGCCGGCGGCTCGACACCGCGCACCAGCACGTTCTCTCGCCCTCCCTGCTTCGTCCAGAAGAACGGCTGCACCACCAGCTCGGGCGACACCAGTCGCTCGCCGTCCTCCCTCGTCGCGATCCCGTCGAGATAACGTACCGAGTCGTATGCGAGGCGGGTGATCTGACTCGACCCGTCGTTGTCGGAGCCCTTGCGCAGGACCACGAGGTTCATCGGGTCACCGGTCGTCGCAACCGTTCGTCGCAGGCTCGAGAGCAGCCCGAGGAACAGACTGCACGCCACCACGACCAGCGCGACGACGACGATCATCACGAGGCTTCGCCCCGGCCGCGCCACCACGTTCCCGAGCGAGTACGAGACCGGGAGCATCAGAAGATCTCGCGCAGCGTTTGCGCCACCGGCTTGCGCGCTGCGCCCCACGCCGGAATCAGCCCGGCGACGAGACCGATCAGCAGCGAGAGCGCGAGACCCTGCAGGACGACCGTCTGGTTGACGATGAAGCCGCCGAGCGGTCCGAGCTGCGCAGATCCCGTCGCCGCCTCGCGCAGGGCGCGCGTGAGCAGGACCGCGAGGCCGACTCCGGCCCCGCCCGCCAGCACCGAGAGCACGACGGTCTCGGCCACCAGCATCGAGAAGATCGTCGCGCCACGAAAGCCGATCGCCTTGAGCACTGCGATCTCGCCCGCACGCTCGCGAACCGCCATCGACGCGGTGTTCCCCGCGATGAACACGATGCACAGCGAGACCAGCCCGGTCACGATCATCAGGATCGTGACGAAGCCCTCGAGCGAGCCGAAGAACGACGAGAAGAAGCTCTTCTCGGTTTGCGTCGAGGTCTCGGCCTCGCTGTTGCGCGTCAGCTCCTGGATTCGCAGCATCACGGAGTTGACTTCCTTCGGGTCACTGACCCGTACCCAGACGATGCCCGCGATCCCGAGCTTGCGCCCCTTCGCCTCGAGCGCCTGCGCGAGGTACTCCCAGTTGAGCCACAGGATCGGTGCGCGGTCGCTCGGGATCTCGGCGACGATTCGCAGGTCGAGATCGGCGGGCCAGACCGTGCTGCGCAGCGTGATGCGGTCGCCCACCTTCCAGCCGTACTTCTTCATCGTCTCGCGGCCGACGATCGCGCCGTCGCGATAGCGCTTGAAGTCGGCGAGCCCCTGCGGCGAGATGTTCCAGTCCGGATACACGCGCTCCACGTGGTCGGTCTCGACTGCGAAGTTCGGGAAGGTCACGCGGCCCTCCTCCTCGAATGCGCCGCCGAACCAGACCTGCGCCATCGCGTCCTCGACGCCCGGCAGCGCGCGGATCTTGCGCGCGAAGGCGTAGGGCATCGGATAGACGAGGCCAGCCTTGTTGACGACCGAGATTCGCGTGTTGCTCGCGATGCGGTTGAGCAGCGCATCGAGCCCTGCCGGCATCGTGAGCAGGATGCAGACGAGCAGCACCGCCAGCGCGATCGCGCCGCCGGTCAGCAACGAGCGCAGCGGGCTGCGCCCCAGGTTCGCGAGAACGAGGCGCAGGTGACTCATGCCCCGGCCGCCGCCGGCGCTCCTCCCGCCGCGAGCACGAGTGCATCGTGCGCTCGTCGCGCGTCCTCGCCTTCGAGCAGGATGCCCTTGTCCAGATGGAAGACCTGGTCGACGAAGCGCAGCGCGCGCGGGTCGTGCGTCACCATCACCACGGTCTTGCCGAACTCGTCCTTGAGCTGGCGCAGCAGGCCGAGCGTCGCCTCGGCGTTCTTCGCGTCGAGGTCGCCGGTCGGCTCGTCCGCGACGATGAGGTCGGGATCGCTCACGAGCGCCCGCGCGATCGCGACCCGCTGCTGCTCGCCGCCGGAGAGCGTTCGCGGCGAATGTCCGGTGCGATGTTCGAGTCCGACGACGCGGAGCGCGATCTCCGCGCGACGCCAGCGCTCCGCGCGCGGCAGATTCGTGAGCAGGAGCGGCAGCGCGACGTTGTCACGGGCCGAGAGCACAGGGACGAGGTTGAAGAACTGGAAGATGAGCCCGACGTGCCGCGCTCGCCATGCAGCGAGCTCGTCCTCGGTCAGGTCGTTGAGGAGCTGCCCCGCGACGCGGACCTCGCCTGCGCTCGGCCGGTCGATGCCCGAGACGAGGTTGAGCAGCGTGGACTTCCCGGATCCCGACGGACCCATGAAGGCGGCGAAGTGGCCCGACTCCACCTCGAGCGAGCAATCCTCGAGCGCGTGCACCTCGTCGACGCCGCGCGTGTACCAGCGCGAAACCCGGTCGAGGCGGATCAGTGCAGAAGGGACTTCCGCGGCACTGGCGTCCGACACGGCGCAAGAGGCTAGCCCGCGCGCCGGTGGCGGGCGATACTCGACGGCCGGGGGGTGGCGTGCCGCTGCGACGCAAGCTCGTCCTCGTGGCGATGCTGTACTTCGTCGAAGGATTCCCTCCCGGTATCGCTGCGGACGTATGGCCCGTCTGGCTGCGCGTTCACGGGGCATCGCTCGCCGAGATCGGCTGGGTGAGCACGCTGCTCTCCGCGTACACGTTCAAGTTTCTCTGGTCGCCGCTCGTCGATGGCTACGGGACCTACCGGCGCTGGATCACGGCCGCGCTCGTCGTGATGGCGGGCCTGCTGGCGCTCGCGGGTCTGCGCGACCCGTCCGCTCCCGACGCGGTGCTCTGGGCACTGCTCGCCGGCTTCTGCCTCGCTTCGGCGACGCAGGACATCGCGATCGACGCGTACACGATCGGCCTCCTCGACCGCGGCGAGGAGGGTCCGGCGAACGGCGTCCGCGTGACGGCGTATCGCGTCGCGGTGCTCGCCGGCGGCGGCGCGCTGCTGTTCCTCCCGCGCTGGGCGGGCTGGCCGGCGACGCTCGTCACCGCGGCGGCGGTCCTGCTCGCACTCGCGCTCGTCGCCTCGCGGCTTCCGCCGGTGACGACGACGCGCGCCGGGGCTGGCGACACGTGGCCCGCGATGCGGCGCTGGCTCTCGCGCCCCGGTGTCGCGGCCCTCTTCGCTTTCGTCTTGCTCTATCGTCTCGCGGACCTCAGCATGGGGCCCATGGTGAAGCCCTTCTGGGTCGACCGCGGCATGAGCCTCGAGGAGATCGGCCTCGTGTCGACGGCGATCGGGTCCCTGGCGACGATCGCCGGGGCCCTCGCGGGTGGCGTCGCCGTCCGTACGCGCGGCCTCGCGGCCTCACTGCTCGCCTTCGGTGCGCTCGCGATGCTGTCGAATCTCGGCTATGCCGCCGTCGCTCTTGCGCCCGCATCGGGACGGGCGGGGCTGTGGACGGCGTCCGCTGTCGAATCGTTCTGTACCGGACTCGCGACGGCAGCGTTCCTCAGCCTGCTCATGCGAGCCTGTGAGAAGGAGCACGCGGCGGTTCAGTTCGCGAGCCTCTCGGCGCTCTCGCTCGCGCCGCGGCTCGTTACCGGGCCCGTCTCGGGCGCGGGAGCGAGCGCCCTCGGCTATCCGGTGTTCTTCGCGGCGACGGCGCTGCTCGCGCTGCCGGCGCTCGCGTTGGTGCCGGCGGTACAGCGAGCGGTGACCCATGAGCGCTGAAGCGCCTCGCGTCGGGCTTGCCGTCGCGAGGGTCGCGGCGGGCACCGCGCTCACGGCGGGCGCGTATCTCGTCCTGCAGCCCTTCTTCGTCCCGATCGCCTGGGCGGCGCTCATCGCGCTCATGACCTGGCCCCTCTTCCGGCGCGTTCGCGACGCAACGGGTCGGCCAGCCCTCACCGCCGGCCTGTTCACGGCCGTCCTCTTCCTCACGGTCGGCGCACCGCTCACCGTCCTGCTCGCAAATCTCGGCAGCGAGGCGACGCGGCTCGTCACCAGTGTGCAGGAGTGGATCGCGCAGGGTGCGCCGCTTCCCGGCTGGGTGACGGAGCAGCAGTGGCTGATGGAGCGGCTGCAGAGCTACCGGCGAATCGACGTCCTCGACCCGGCCGTCATCGCGGGCTGGGTGCAGAGCTACGGCGCTGCGGTGTCGAGCCGGCTCGTCAACATGGCCGGCGCGGTGGCGCACAACGTTCTGAGCGTGGCGATCACGCTGATCGTGCTCTTCTGCCTGTACCTCGATGGCGAGCGGCTGGCGGGGCACGGCCGTCGGATGGCGCTCGTGTTCCTGCCCTACGCGTCGGAGGGATTTCTCGAGCGCGTCGGCGAGTCGATCCGCGGCGTCGTCTTCGGACTGCTCGGCACCGCGCTCGTGCAGGGAACCCTCGGCGGCATCGGCTTCGCCGTCGCGGGAACTGGCGTTCCCGTCGCGCTCGGCGCGCTCACCGCGCTCGGCTCGTTCATCCCGATGGGAACGGCGCTGGTGTGGATCCCCGCCGCGATCTGGCTCGCGCTCACGGGCGAGAAGGCCGCCGCGCTCGGCCTCTCGCTCTGGGGCGGCCTCGTCGTCAGCACGGCCGACAACTGGCTGCGCCCGCTTCTGATCGGCGGAACGGCGCGCATCCCGTTCCTGCTCGTCTTCTTCGGTGTCCTGGGCGGCCTCTCCACGTTTGGTGTGCTGGGTCTGTTCGTGGGTCCCGTGCTGCTCTCGGTCTCGTTCACGCTGCTCGCAGAGTTTACACGCGGCCCGGAGCGCGACCCTGCTCCGAAGCCTGCTGCGCCGGCGGCCGGACGCCGCGGCCGGCGGTAGACGGCTTCTCGGGTGTCTCGCGGTCCGCGTTCGACTGCTCCAGGGGGCGGCGCCCGCGATCAGTTGCGCCAGTCCGCCGGTACCGACGCGAGATTGGCTTCGACTTCGAGGTCCTTGAGGCGCTTTTCGGCGTAGGCGAGGGCTTCACGCTTCTTCGTCACGTCCATGCGAATCCGCAGGTTGTCCTGGTTCTCCGCGGTGACGTCGCCGCCCGGCGGCACGAAGCGCCACGAGTCCGACCCGGCGGCGGCTTTCTCGAGCTTCGCCGTCGCCTGGTCGAGGTCCTTCTTCGCAGTGGTCGCGGCTTCGCGCGCCTCGTTGAAGCGGCTCCGCCACTCGGTGCGCGTCGCGCCTCCGCGCCGCTCGACGTCGTACTCGACCGTGTCGGGCAGCTTCATCAGCCGGTCGAGGCGAACGGGCGGACCCGCCCCGTCCTGCGCCGCGGCCGCTCGCGCGTGCAGGCCCTCCGACAGCCCGACGACGACCGGCAACACGACGGCAGCCATCACCGAACCGCGCGCAAGCAACGAACGAAACCTCACGCGTCCCACGTTGCTCCCTCTCGCTCCCCATCGATGGGCGGCCGCCCGCCCCGGGGCCGTCAGTCTAGTGGCTCTCGCGCCGCAGTGGTCTGGTCAAGGGGCGCGCCGGCCGGCCGATACAGCGACGCAGGAGCGCGCCACCGCCCGGCCGCGCCGCACAGGAGCCTCCTCATGGATCGGGAGAAGGTGTGCCGGCTCCTGCGCCTCGGCCTCGAGAAGGGCGCCTCGGACATCCACTTCCAGGTCGGCTACCTCCCGCTCTATCGCTTTCACGGCGAGCTCGTCGAGCTGCGGTACAAGGTCCTCGGACCCGAGGACACCGAGGAGATCGCGCGGGTCCTCCTCGAAGGCGACGGCCGGCTGCCGGAGGCCTCGTTCAGCGAGCTCGACCTCGCCTTCGATCTCCCCGGCGAGGGACGCTTCCGGGTCAACATCTCGCGGCAGCGCCGCTGCCTGAACGTGGTGCTGCGCGTGATCCCCCCCCAGATCCGCAGCTTCGAAGACCTGAACCTTCCCTCGGCGCTGCGCCAGATCACCGGCCTCCAGCGCGGCTACGTGCTCGTGACCGGCGCCACCGGAATGGGCAAGTCGACGACGCTCGCCACGATGATCAACGAGATCAACCGCGACCGGCGGGCGAAGATCGTGACGATCGAGGACCCGATCGAGTTCGTCTTCACCCACGACCGGAGCATCATCACGCAGCGCGAGATCGGAACCGACACCAGCTCGTTCCCGGACGCCCTGCGCGCCGCCCTGCGGCAGGATCCGGACGTCATCATGGTCGGCGAGATGCGAGACCTCGAGACGGTCGACACCTCGCTCAAGGCCTCCGAGACCGGACACCTCGTCTTCTCGTCGATCCACACCAGCGACGTGGCATCGACGATCACGCGGCTGGTCTCGTTCTTCCCGACGGAGGAGCAGCCGCAGGTTCGCACGCGGCTCGCCGAGAATCTCAAGGCCGTCGTTTCGCTGCGTCTCCTCGCCAACAAGAAAGGCGACGGTCGCGTGCCGGCCGTCGAGATCATGCGCAGCACGCGCTCGATCCAGGAGTGCATCAAGGACGCCTCGCGCACGGCAGAGATCACCGACTACATCGCGCGCGGGCGAACCGAGCAGATGCAGACGTTCGACCAACACGTGCTCGACCTGCTGCGCGCCAACAAGATCTCGATCGAGACCGCACTCGCCGCCGCGACGAATCCCGACGACTTCCGGACGCGGCTCGCACTCGACGGGCCGACGTCGGAAGCCGGCGATCGTGACGAGAAGACTCTCGACCCGTTCGAGATCGACTCGGACGAGCGGTTCTGACGGCGCCGGGAGGTCGCGTGAGCGAGGCAGCCGACGCCGTACCGACGCCGTGCGCGGCCGAGAGCGCCGGCGATCTCGGCGCGCTCGCCCGTGCGGCTGCGAAACGTGCGGTGGCTCGCCTTCCCGGCGGCCTCGCGCTCGTCTTCGCGATCGACGCGGATCGTAATCCGGCGCTGCGACTGCTCGCAGCGACCGGAATCGCCGGCGAAGACGCGGCCCGGTCGGCGTCGCAGGCCCTCGCGCCCGCCCTGCAGGGCGTGCTCGAGGATCGCAAGGCGCGCCTGCTCGCCGCGCCGCGCGCGCTCGGCCCGGCCGCCGGCGGCGGCGTTCTCGCAGTGCCGCTCGTCTGGCGCGGCCGCCGGCACGGGGCGCTCGTCGCCGCAGCGCCCGGGGCGATCGGGAGCGAGGTCCGGCGCGAGATCGAGCGTCTCGCCGGACGTCTCGCGGAACGAGTCGATCACGACCGCCTTGCCGCGCGAGCCGACGCCCTCGAAGCCCGGCTGCGCCAGCACGACGATCTGTCGGAGCGCAAAGGCGAGGAGATCCTCAAGCTGTCGGAGGCGCTCTTCGCGCAGGACATCGAGCTGCTGCGTAAGGACGAGAAGCTCGGAAAGGTCGAGCGACTCAAGAACGACTTCATCGAGAAGATGTCCTGTGAGCTGCGTACGCCGCTCAACGGAATCATCGAGACCATCATCGCGGTCCTGGCCAACGAAGACACGGTCCTCTCGGAAGGAACCAAGTCCGACCTGCGCGCCGCACTCGACGACGGCACGGCATTCCTGCGAACGCTCCAGAACATCCTCGACCTGTGGCGAGTCAAGCAGGGAGAGCTCGCCGTCGAGATCGGCGAGGTGAGCTTCCGCGAGGTCGTCGACGAGGCCATCTTCAGCGTGCAGGACACGCTGGCGGGCAAGGAGGTTCTCGTCGAGAAGCGCTTCGGCGAGCCGCTCCCGAAGATCCGAACCGACCTCGCGCGAGTGAACCAGATCCTCTTCCTGCTCCTCGACAACGCGGCAAAGTTCACCGAGCGCGGGCGCATCGAGATCCGAGCCGAGGTGACGGGCGGTGAGCTGGTCTGTGCCGTCGAGGACGAGGGCATCGGGATCTGCCCCGACGACCAGCAGTTCGTCTTCGACGCGTTCTTCCAGGTCGATGAGCCGAGCGCCTCCCGATTCCGAGGCTCGGGACTCGGTCTCGCGCTCGTTCGCGAGCTGGTCCATCTGCTCGGCGGCAGCCTCGCGCTCTCGAGCGAGGTAGGACGCGGAAGCACATTCGTCTTCCGGATCCCCGTGCAGACCGTGGCCTGATCGGCGCCGCGCGAGCCGTACGAGGCGACGGGCCTTCGTGCGCGACGGCGCCGAACGCGGCTACGCGGGAGAGCCCGGACCCTCTTCTTCCGGATAGTCGGGCTTGATGAAGCCTGCGGCAATCTCGCGCAGCGAGACGACGACTTCCTTGTTCCCCTCGCTTCCGACCAGCGCGCGCGCGCCCTTCTTGAGCTGCTTGGTCCGCACGGACGCCATCTGGACCAGGTGGAAGCGGTTCGGAACCTTCTCGATGCAATCCTCGACGGTGACTCGGGCCATCGGCGCTAGACCTCGTGCGGTTCTTCGGGGGTCGCAGCGTACGCCAGTCGGCCCTCGCCGCCAATCCCGCACGCCTCGCCAGCAGGCCCACAAAAAGGAAACCCCGGCCGGCGGGTTGCCGGCCGGGGCCCGATGCCTTCCCTGAGGAAGGCAGACCCTGGCTTCCGCGAAGGACTAGCCTTCCATCGCGGGAGCGGCCGCCGCCTTGCGGCGCCGGCGGGTCGCCTTCTTCCGAGCAGCCTTCTTGCGGCCACCCTTCTTGGCGGCCTTCTTGCGACCGGCCTTCTTGCGACCGGCCTTCTTGCGCGTGGCCTTCCGGGCGCCCTTCTTCCGCGTCGCCTTGCGAGCTGCCTTCTTTCGGGTCGCCTTCTTACGAGCTGCCATACCTGGGTTACCCCCCTGTTCGTGGTCTCGAGTGCTGGAGCAGCTCTGCTCCCGGCCCGAGCGGGGCCTGAACGCCCCCTGCCATCGGACGAAACCAACACGACCGATGACTCACCGGGCCCTATCGGAGTCCAGAACCTGCGACTTGACGGCAAATGACTTGCCTTCTCATCGCAATCCGCGGCACTAGAGCCACTGTTGCGGCTGACCCTAACACCAGTTTTTTGGGGTCGTCAAGCGAGATCTGCAAAAAAAACAGCCGGATGGGTTACCGAGCTGCGAGCAACCAGCCGGATCTTCGAAGAGCCGAACGCGAGAAACGCACGTGCGCCGCCGGGAAACGGGCATTTCGCGCCCTACCCTACACGCGCGAGCGACGCGGTGCGGAGCCGGAAACGAGGTCGAATTTCTTCGAGGAACCGTCTCTCGACAGCAGCCCCGCGGCCCGGCGTCGGGCGAGCGCGCCCTTCCACAGGGCTGCCTCGCGGTCTTGCCCGGCTGCATGCCTCGCGCGCTGCGAGCCCGCACGCGTTCGCGCGCCCTGCTCGGCGCCTGCCCGTCCGGCTAGCGCTTGCGCTTGTGGCGGGCGCGCTTGAGGAGCTTCTTCTTCTTGTGCTTGCGCATCTTCTTACGGCGCTTCTTGATGACGCTGCCCACGAGCTCTCCCGCGCCGTTCGTTCGGCGTGCGGGCGTGATTTACGGGATCCCCGGGGCGAAGTCAACCTCGGCCCGGCTGCGGCTCAGCCGGCTGCGCTCGCCCCGTCCGCGATGCCCAGTCTCTGGCGCGCTCGCCCGAGCCAGCGGTTGATCGGATGCCGGCGCGGGAGGAATCCGAGGACGGGACGCCGTCGCTCGCCGAGACGCGCCAGCTCGGCCTGCGCCGTCGCGCTCGACGGGTCGATCATGAGGGCGCGTCGCAGGTAGCGCATGCCCTCGGCCTTGAAGCCGAACGCCATGTGGACCCGCGCGAGGTTGAGGTACAGGTCGGGATTGAAGAACTCGTCCTTCACCGCCGCGTTGCACAGCTCGAGCGCCTTGCTGAAGCGACGTTCGACGAGACCGATGCACAGTCCATAGAAGGAGCGGTAGCGCGCATTGTCGCGCTGCAGGGCGTTGGCCACGCGGAAGTGCTCGAGGGCTGCGCCGGGCTGGCGGGCCCGCAACCACTCCTGGCCCTTCTGGAAGTGCTCGTCGGCGCTGAATCTGGCGTCCATGGGGATCCCCTCATCGAGAGCCTTCCGTGATGGCCCTCACCTTCTCCCATGGACCGTTGCAAGGTGCGGGCCGATTCGCCCCCATGTGCAGGCAGACCTAGAGCGACCGGACGC
>JADLGR010000041.1 GCA_020849175.1 Deltaproteobacteria bacterium | reverse complement strand
TCTGACACGCGCGGGAGCGATCCTGTGGGCGGAACGGAGGGATCGTTGCAGGAACGAATCGAGAAGGCCGGCCTGTGGGCGATCGGGGCATTCCTTGCGAGCTTCGGACTGATCCTCGCGTGGAAGATCTTGCGGGAGGGCTTCGACTCGGTCTTTGCAGGCGATCGCCTCGTTCTCGAACCCTGGGAACGCACAGTGATCTGGGTGCCGCTCGCGCTCGTCGTTCTGGCGTCATTGGCCGTCCGGCTCCGCGAGGAATGGCGGTTTCTCGTGGACTCCCATCACGAGGGACGCACGATCTTCGTGCCTCGGATCCTCTCGGCACGCGAGGCTTGCCTGGTCGAGCGGATCGAGCACCTCGAGCGCCAGCTCACCGACCTCGCGATGTGCGACGGCGTGCTCCGTGCGCGGGGCCTCGAGATCACGGATGCGCACGACGCGCCGATCCTGACCGTCGGAAAGACGGAGCGCGGCGCGACGACGCTCACATTGGGAGGCGCGGCGCGCGGGACGGCTGCATCGCTGGTGGTGAGCGAGCACGGGTCCTGCGTGGAGCTCCGGGATACGGCCGGTCGCCTGCGATTTCGTGCCGCGGTGCTTCGCGACGACGTATGGCTGACGCTCCAGGATGCGAAGGAGGAGCCGCGCGCAGGCTTCCTCGTGAAGGCCGGGAGCGCGAGGATTCTGCTGCCCGACCCATCAGCTCCGAACGCGAGCGGCGGAACCGCCCCGCCGGGCTATCTGTAGCCTCTCGGGGAGCGCCCTGCGGCTGACACCCTCGGAAGCGTCTGCGCGGGCCGTCGCGATGACCGCTCGAGGCCGCCCAGGCAGCTCCAGGACCAGCGGGTTGACCAGCTTTGCCCATTCGATAAGCTGGCCGTGGTGACGAACGCGAAGACGAAGATCACCGTGACCCTGCCGTCCGAGACGTTGCGCCGCGCTCGGACCATCACCGGCCGCGGGATCACGGACACGATCATCGCGGGCCTCGAAGCCCTGGACCGAAGGGAACGACGCTCCGCGCTGAGAGCGCTCAAGGGGCGGCTTCGGATCGATCTCGATCTCGAGCAGACGCGGCGTTGATCCTCGTCGACACGTCGGCATGGATCGAGTTCTTTCGCGGGTCGGAACCGGTCGCGAGCACCGTGGACCGCGCACTCGAGTCCGACGAGGTTGCACTCTGTGGGCCTGTACTGACGGAGCTCCGCCGAAGCCTTCGCACGCCCGCTGAGCGACGACGCGTGTTGCCGCTCTTCTCTGGCTGTCATCTGCTGGAGCAGCCACCTGCTCTCTGGGAGGAGGCCGGCGACCTCGGCTTCGCCCTTGCGCGGCGAGGTGCGAGCGTGAAGACGCTGGACCTGCTGATCGCGGTGTACGCACTGAGCCACTCCGTGTCTCTCCTCACGATCGACGCAGATTTCGCACGCATGCGGAGAGCTGGCATCCCTCTCGATCTGTCCCCGAGGGCCGGAGGCTTCTGAGGAAGAACACGCCCGCGAGACTGCTGGGGCGCCGCTGGGGGAGCGAGTCGATGGCCAGGCGCTCGAAGCTCGTCTCGCTCGGTGAAGAGCGCTCGCGGCGTCCAGCCCGCAAGGCCCGAGAGGAGGCGACGCAAGGGATCCGTCGCCTCCGTCTGGGTAGGCTCTTTCTCCGCGACGCTTGCCAGAACGCTACCGACCGGACGTCGCCGGCGAGCGTCCGCTTGGTCTGCCTACGCGTTACGCGTGCGTCCGGAGCGTGCTCACTCTTCAGGCAGGCGCGCACAAGCTTCGATCACGCCCGCGGGCCCGGAGGGCCGCCACGCCGCCGAGTGCGCACGGGCGGCGCTTCCATCTCGAGGTGGCCCGTGGCACGGGTCTTGCTCTCTCGGGAGCAGCGGCGGGGGAGCAGCCGTGAATTCTCGAGAGGAGAACCGATGAAGAGACTCTTGCCCCTGGCCTTGCTGGCCCTTCTCGCGGGTTGTGCGACGGTGGATGACGGGCAAGCCGACCGCTCGCACGCTTCGAAGAAGGTCTACGGCGGACAGATCTACGGCCACTGCGACTAGGTGAGGCGCTGGGCGACTCGCCTCGCCGCCCGCGGATCGCGAACGCGCGCGGCGAGCTTCGCGATGCGCGGTCCAAGTGCCGGGTGCACGAAGTCTGCCGCCATCTCGGCCAGGGGCTTCAGCACGAACGCACGCTCGTGCAGGCGCGGATGCGGGAGCATCAGCCCGGGTTCGTCGAGCGTCCCGCCGAACGCATCCGCCCTGCCCAACAAAGGAGAACGCCTCGTAACGATTCGTCTGCGTCCGATCCTCGTGGTTGTCGCACTGGCCGCTGCCCGCATCTCCTGCTGGCCGGGAGCCCGCGCGACCAGCACCTGCACCGAGGGCGTCGGCCAGCCGGCGATTCGTCGAGCCCGACCTTGCAACTCGGCGGCGATCTCGTCGAGGATCTTTCGCGCCGAGGGCGCCCGCCAGGAAGCCTTCAAGGCCGGACAACGCCGTAAGACGAACACCCCGCCAGAAGAAGCCCCACAGAAGGCGCAGCCAGTCGGAGCGGAGGAGATCCGTCGGCCTCACCGCTCCGATGACGTTCGTCGCCGAAGCCATGCAAAGCACCTCCTCGTGCTGCGCCATGGCTCGGCGACGAGCCGCCGGCCGATGCACGCCGTTGTCATGCCGCTCCTGATTCGAACGAGGACACGTCGAGCACGATCTTGCCTATCACTCCTCCCTTTCTCAGCAGCTCGTGCGCGTGCCTTGCCTCGGAGAGGGCAAAGCGCTGCGCGATGAGCGGCTCGATCTTCTTCCGTTGGAGGAGGTCGAACAGGGCGATCAAGTCCGCTCGAAACCATCCCGGCTCGA
>JADLGR010000040.1 GCA_020849175.1 Deltaproteobacteria bacterium | reverse complement strand
TGAACTGCGCGATCGTCAGCGGGAACATGAGGATCGACGAGGCGAAGATCGGAGGAATCACCCCCGCGGTGTTCACTCGCAGCGGGAAATAGCTCATCCCGCCCTGCGTCACGCGCTTTCCGACCACACGTCGCGCGTGCTGGATCGGGATTCGCCGCTGGCCCCGCTCGAAGAACACGACGAAGCCGACGACGAGCACCATGAACGCGAGGAGCAGAGCGGCTCCGAGCAGCGTGAACTGATCCGTCTTGATCAGCTCGACGAGCTGACCGAGGCCCGATGGAATCCGAACGACGATCCCGGCGAAGATGATCAGCGAGATGCCATTGCCGATGCCGCGCTCGGTGATCTGCTCGCCGAGCCACATGATGAACGCGGTCCCGGTGGTCAGCGTGAGCATCGTCATCAAGCGGAAGCTCCAGCCGGGGTCGGCAACCGCACCCTCGCCGAACTGCCCGTTCTCGAGCGCGAACGACAGCAGTAGACCCTGTCCCAGCGCGAGAACGACGGTGGCGTAGCGCGACCACTGCGAGATCTTCTTGCGCCCCTGCTCCCCCTCCTTCTGCAGCGCCTCGAGCGACGGAATCACGACGGCGAGGAGCTGGAAGATGATCGTCGCGCTGATGTAGGGCATGATGCCGAGCGCGAGGATCGAGAGCTGTTCGAGCGCGCCTCCCGAGAAGAGGTTGAACAGGCCGAATACCGATCCCGACATCTGGTCGAAGAACTGCTTGATGACGTCCGGGTTGATCCCGGGCGTCGCAATGTGCGCACCCACGCGGTAGATCGCGAGCATCCCGAGGGTGAACAGGATCCGCCGCTGGAGCTCGGGGATCCTCGCGATGTTCTGGACGCCGCCGGTCACGCGACGATCTCCACCTTTCCGCCCGCTTCCTCGATCTTGCGCCGGGCCGACTCGCTCACCCGCTGGACGACGACGGTGACCCCCTGCGGCGCGTCGCCATTGCCGAGGAGCTTGATCGGCTCGCCCGAGCCCCGGACGAGCCCGCGCGCGAACAGAGCCTGCGCATCGATCCGCGCGCCCGCTTCGAAGCCGCGGAGCACGCCGACGTTGACGATCTCGACCGTCTCACGGGACGGGTTGGTGAATCCGCGCTTGGGCAGTCGCCTTGCGAGCGGCATCTGACCGCCCTCGAAGTGCCGATTGGTCTCGTTCCCGGCCGACCGCTTGCCCTGACCCTTGATGCCACGGCCCGAGGTCTTGCGGTGACCCGAACCGGGGCCGCGACCGACTCGCTTCCTGCGATGGCGCGCCCCGGAGCACGGCTGTAGCCGTTCCAGCATCGGCCTAGTCCTCCACCACGATCAGGTGCCGCACGCGGTCGATCATTCCACGCACGGCCGGCGTGTCTTCGAGCTCGACTGTCTGACGAAGTCGGGTCAGACCGAGCCCCCGCAGCGTCGCACGCTGTCGCCGGTCGTAGCCGATCTCGCTCCGCACGTAGCGGACTCGGACCTTCTTCCCGCCCGCCATCACGACGCCCGTCCCAAAGTGCGCAGCCGGTCTTCGGGTGCGCGGAGCTGCTCGAGCGCCTGCAGCGTCGCGCGCACGACGTTGTGCGGGTTGCTCGTCCCGAGCGTCTTGGTGAGGACGTCGCGAACTCCGACCGATTCCACGACCGCACGGACACCGCCTCCGGCGATCACGCCCGTGCCGGGCGACGCCGGACGCAGCAGGACTCGGCCCGCACCGAAGCAGCCCAGCGCCTCGTGCGGAAGAGTCCCGTCGACCAGCGGAATGCGGATGAGGTTCTTACGCGCCCGATCGACGCCCTTGCGAATCGCCTCGGGCACCTCGCCCGCCTTGCCGAGCCCCACGCCGACCACTCCGTTGCCGTCGCCCACCACCACCAGCGCGCTGAAGCTGAAGCGGCGTCCACCCTTCACGACCTTCGCGACGCGGTTGATGTGCACCACGCGGTCGGTGAGTTCGTAGTCGTTCGGATTGATTCGCTCGACCATGCGTCCTTCTCTCTAGAACTGGAGGCCGGCTTCGCGCGCCGCCTCGGCGAGGGCTTTGACCCGTCCGTGGTACAGGAAGCCGTTGCGGTTGAAGACCACCTTCTCGATCTGCTTCTCTCGCGCGACGTCGGCGATCATGCGACCGACCTTCTTCGCAGCCTCGACGTTCCCCTTCGCCCCCGGTTCGGACGCGACCGCTTTCGAGCGCGTCGATACCGTGGCGAGGGTCGCCCCCGTCGCTCCGTCGACGAGCTGCGCGTAGATGTGACGCGCGCTTCGGAACACGGTGAGCTGCACGCGTCCGCCACGCCCGATCTTGCGGATCACGCGACCGCGACGCGCCTCCCACTGGCTCTGCTTCTCGTTTCGCGACTTTCTCTGCATGACCTTCCCTACGCCGCGCCGGCCTTGCCGACCTTCCGTCGGACGCGCTCCTGCGCGTACCGCACACCCTTGCCCTTGTAGGGCTCGGGAGGCTTGACCGAGCGCACGTCCGCAGCGAACTGGCCCACGACCTCGCGGTCGATGCCCTCGATGCGGATCGCGACGTTGCGCTCCACGCTCACCGTCAGTCCCTGCGGGATCTCCATGAGCACCGGGTGTGAGAAACCGAGCGTGAGCTTGAGCCGTTTCCCGTCGACCTCGGCACGGTACCCGACACCCTCGATCTCGAGATCGCGGACGAAACCCTCGGTGACGCCCTTCACCATGTTCGCGAGCAGCGCGCGCGAGAGCCCGTGCAGAGCCTTTGTCGGCTTGCGGTCGTCTGCACGCACGAAGCGCGCGGTCCCGCCTCCGACTTCGAGCGTGACACCCGGCGGCACCGGAGCAGCGAGCGCGCCCTTCGGCCCCTTCACCCGCATGGCGCCGTCCTCCTGTCGCACATCGACGCCACCCGGGATCGTCACTACGAGTCGTCCAATTCTCGACATTCTCACCAGACCTCGCAGAGCACTTCGCCACCCACGCCCGCTTCGCGCGCGGCGCGGTCGGACAGGACGCCGCGGGACGTCGAGACCACCGCGACGCCGAGGCCGTTGCGGACCTTCCGGATCTCTCCGCATCCCACGTAGACCCGGCGACCGGGACGGCTGACTCGACGGATCCCGTCGATCACCGGCTTCCCGTTCTCGTCGTAGCGAACGCCCATCACGAGCGCGGGCCGCCCGTCGCGCGCCTCCACCTTCACCGTCCCGAGGAAGCCCTCCTCGGACAGCACGCGCGCCACCGCGAGGCGGACGCGCGACGATGCGCAGGCGACGTCGCGGTGCCGGGCCTGACCGGCATTGCGGATTCGCGTGAGCATGTCGGCGATCGGATCGGTCAGCATCCCTTCTTCACCCTCTCACGCGCGGAACGGCATGCCGAGATGGGCCAGCAGCGCCTTGCCCTCGGCGTCCGTCCGCGCCGTCGTACACACGGTCACGTTCATCCCGGTGACTCGCTCGACCTTGTCGTAGTCGACCTCCGGGAAGATGATCTGCTCGCGGATCCCGAGCGTGTAGTTCCCGCGACCGTCGAACGCCCTGGGAGACACGCCCTTGAAGTCGCGCACGCGCGGCAGCGCGACGCTCACCAGCCGATCGAGGAACTCCCACATTCGCTCGCGGCGCAGCGTCACCATGCAGCCGATGCTCTGGTTCTCGCGCAGCTTGAAGTTCGCGATCGACTTGCGCGACTTGCGAACCAGTGGCTTCTGTCCGGTGATCGCCGCCAGCTCCTCGGTCGCCTTCTCCATCAGCTTCGGGTTCTGCGTCGCCGCCCCGAGGCCGATGTTGACGACGATCTTCGTGACCTTCGGAACCTGGTTCCGGTTGCCGTAACCGAACTCCTTCGAGAGCTTCGGAACGACCTCTTCCGTGTAGCGCTGCAGCAGCCGCGGCGTCATCTACAGCACCTCCGGCGCGAGCGAGATGATCTTCATGAACTTGCGCCCGCGCAGCTCGCGCGCGACCGGCCCGAAGATGCGCGTTCCGATCGGCTCGCGCTGGTTGTCGATCAGCACCGCCGCGTTGTCGTCGAAGCGAATGTACGAGCCGTCCGCGCGAGCGATCTCCTTGCGCGTACGGACGATGACCGCCTTCTTCACCTCGCCCTTCTTGACGCGCGCGTTCGGAATCGCGTCCTTGACGGACACGACGATCACGTCGCCGATCGAGGCGAAGCGTCGGCCTGCGCCGCCGAGCACCCGGATGCAAGCCACCTTCCGAGCTCCGGAGTTGTCAGCGACCTCGAGGGTCGATTCGGTCTGGATCATCTCTCGTTCCTTCCCGCCGCGCCGCTAGACCGGCGCTGCCGCGGTGAGCTTCGCCTGCACCTTCCAGCGCTTCGACTTCGAGACCGGGCGATGCTCGACGATCCGCACCCGATCGCCGATCGCACAGCCATTGCTCTCGTCGTGCGCCATGAACTTCGCGTAGCGCCGAACGTACTTCTTGTAGGTCGGGTCCTGGTACATGCGATCGACCCGAACGACGACGGTCTTGTCCATCTTGTCGCTCACGACCGTGCCCACGAGCGTGCGTCGCAGTCCCCGCTTGCTCACGACTGGCCTCCCGCCTTCTCGCGCAGGATCGTCTCGACCCGCGCCACGTCCCGGCGAAGCGTCTCGAGCTTCGCCGTGTTCTCGAGCTGGCCCGTCGAGTGCTTGATTCGGGCCGTGAAGAGCTCCGTGCGGAGCTCACTCGACTTCGCCACGAGCTCGTCCCGCGAAAGCTCGCGCAGATCCTTCGCCTTCACCGGATCTCCTCGCGCGCGACGAAGCGCGTCTGCACCGGCAGCTTGTGGGCCGCGAGTCGCAGCGCCTCGGCAGCGATCTTCGGGCTGACACCCTCCATCTCGTAGAGCATCCGGCCGGCCCGGATCGGGGCCACCCACTCTTCCGGGTTGCCCTTGCCCTTTCCCATCCGCGTCTCGGCGGGCTTCTTGCTGATCGGCTTGTCGGGAAACACGCGGATCCAGACCTTCCCCCCGCGCTTCACATGGCGGGTCATCGCGATTCGCGCAGCCTCGATCTGGCGAGCGGTGAGAAAGGCGCAGCCGAGCGCCTGGAGGCCGAAGTCCCCGAACGCGAGCGTATTGCCGCGCTGCGCCTTGCCGCGAACGCGACCCTTCTGTTGCTTGCGGTGCTTGACCTTCTTGGGCGCGAGCATGTCCTACCTCGCCGGTTCGTCTTGCAGGTGCTGCGTGAAGGCGCCCTTGCGGATGTCCTTGTCCGCGACGTCGCCCTTGAAGATCCAGCACTTGACGCCGATGACGCCGTAGGTCGTGCGCGCCTCGGCAAAGCCGTAGTCGATGTCGGCGCGCAGCGTGTGGAGCGGAACCCGCCCCTCCTTGTACCACTCGCGGCGCCCCATCTCGGCGCCGCCGAGTCGACCGGCGCACGCGATGCGCACGCCGCCGGCTCCGAACTTCATCGTCGCCGTCATCGCCTTCTTCATCGCGCGCCGGAACGCGACGCGACGCTCGAGCTGGAGTGCGACGCTCTCGGCGACGAGCTGCGCGTCGAGCTCGGCCTTCCGGATCTCCTTGATGTTGATGAAGATCTCGCGCGGCGAGAACCGCCGGAGCTCCTTGCGGAGCACCTCGACCTCGGCGCCGCGCTTGCCGATCAGGATGCCAGGCCGCGCGGTGTGGATGTTCACGACGAGCTTGTCGCCCGTCCGCTCGATCACGACCTTCGAGATGCCCGCGTGATGGAGCTTCTTCTTGATGAAGCTGCGGATCTTCACGTCTTCGTGGAGCTGCTCGGCGTAGCGGCGCTCCGCGAACCAGTTCGACTGCCACCCGTAGAGGGTGCCCAGTCGGAATCCGTAGGGATGGACCTTCTGTCCCACGCAGCTCTCCTATCGCTCGCCGAGCGAGATGGTCACGTGCGCGCTCCGGCGCGCGATCCACGCCGCGCGCCCCTGCGCGCGCGACATGATCCGCCAGGCGCGCGGACCCTCGTCGACCATCACCGTCTCGACGAAAAGGTTGTCGATGTCGATCCCCGCCTTCTCGCGCTCGTTCTTCTCCTGCGCGTTGGCGACGGCCGAGCGCAGCAGCTTGGCGAGCGGCCTCGCGAAGCGCTTGTCCGAGAGAGAGAGGAGGCCGAGCGCGTCCTCGACGCCCTTGCCTCGAATCTGATCGGCGACGAGTCGCGCCTTCTGCGCGCTGACTCGGTAGCCCTTGAGTGTTGCCTTCATGATCCGCTCGCTCTCTACTTCCCGACCGTCTTCACCTTCCGGTCCGTGGCGTGTCCGGTGAACTTCCGCGTCGGCGCGAACTCGCCGAGACGGTGTCCCACCATGTTCTCCGTCACGAAGACCGGCATGAAGAGCTTGCCGTTGTGGACCTGAAACGTGAGCCCGACGAAATCGGGCGTGATCATCGAGCGCCGCGACCAGGTACGGATCACCTGCTTCGCGCCCGAGCGCTGCAGCGAGTCGACCTTGCGCTGGAGGCTCGGCTCGACGTAGGGGCCCTTGCGAAGAGATCGCGCCATCTACTTCTTCCCTCGACGCTTGACGATGTAGCGGTCCGTGCGTGTGTTCTTTCGCGTCTTGTAGCCCTTGGTCGGCACGCCCCACGGCGTGCACGGGTGCCGGCCGCCCGAGGTCTTGCCCTCGCCGCCGCCCATCGGATGATCGACCGGGTTCATCGCCACGCCGCGCACGTGCGGGCGCTTGCCCATCCATCGCGAGCGCCCGGCCTTGCCGATGCTGCGGTTCTCGTGCTCGAGGTTCCCGACCTGCCCGATCGTCGCGAGACACGCGGCGAGCACCATCCGGTTCTCTCCGCTCGGCATGCGCAGCGTCGCGTAGCCGCCCTCGCGCGCCATGAGCTGTGCTCCGACTCCGGCAGCTCGTACGAGCTGCGCCCCCTTGCCCGGCTTCATCTCGATGCCGTGGACGACCGTACCGAGCGGAATGTTCTGCAGCGCGAGCGCATTTCCGGGCTTGATGTCGGAGCCCGGTCCCGACGTCACCTCGTGGCCCACTTCGAGGCCGCTCGGCGCGAGGATGTAGCGTTTCTCGCCGTCGCGATAGTGGAGCAGCGCGATCCGGGCCGAGCGATTCGGGTCGTACTCGACCGCTGCGACGATCGCCGGAACGCCGTGCTTGTCGCGCTTGAAGTCGATCTTGCGATACAGGCGCTTGGTGCCTCCGCCGCGATGGCGTGACGTCGTGCGTCCGTTCACGTTGCGCCCCCCGGTGCGGCGGGCGCGGCCCTCGACCAGCGCTTTCTCCGGCTTCGAGCGCGTCACCTCGGCGAAGTCCGACACGCTCATCTGGCGGCGCCCGGCGGACGTGGGGTTGTAGATCTTGACGGGCATGGCGCTCCTACACTCCCTCGAAGAACTCGATGCGCTGACCCTCGGCCAGCCGCACGACCGCCTTCTTCCACCGGGGCTTGTACCCCATCGTCTTTCCGACGCGGCGCGACTTGCGCGGCATCCGGAGCGTCCGCACGTCGAGAACCTTCACGGAGAAGAGCTGCTCGACGGCGTTGCGGATCTCGGGCTTGCTCGCGTGCGGATCGACGGCGAACGTGACGAGATTCTGCGCCTCGCGGCCGATGTTGCTCTTCTCCGTCACGAGAGGCTTGCGAATGACGTCGTACGCGTTCACCTCGCGTCCTCCCTCTCGGTTTCGCCGAGCCGCGTCTCGACGGCCGCGACCGCGCCGCGCGTGAGCAGCAGGGTCGGGTGCCGCAGCACGTCGTAGACGTTGAGCCCTTCGGCGCGGATCACCGAGACCCACGGCAGGTTGCGCGCCGATCGTTCGACCCGATCGTTCGCCTCGTCGAGCACGATCAGCAGGGCCCGCTCCGGGCCGTAACCGAGGCCGGCGAGCAGCGACGCCATGACCTTCGTGCTGAAGTCGCCGAGCGAGAGGCCGTCGACCACTCGCAGGCCACCTTCGGCCATGCGCACCGACAGCGCGCTGCGAAGCGCGGCGCGACGCACCTTCTTCGGCAGATCGTGCCCATGATCTCGCGGTACCGGTCCGAAGACGACGCCGCCTCCCGCCCACTGCGGCGCACGAATCGTCCCCTGGCGTGCACGCCCCGTGCCCTTCTGACGCCACGGCTTCGTGCCGCCGCCGGACACGCCCGCTCGGTTCTTCGTCGAGTGCGTCCCCGCGCGGCGCCCGGCGAGCTGGCGCCGCACCTCCGCGTGCATCAGGTGCGGCTTCGGCGCGACGCCGAACACGTTCGGCGAGAGCTCGATCGTTCCCGCCTTCCCGTTGTCTTGCGTGACGAGGTCGACCGTCGGCATGGCTACAGCTTGATCTCCACGTCCACGCCGGCGGCGAGCTCGAGCTTCATCAGCGCATCGACCGTCTGCGGCGTGGGATCGAGGATGTCGATGAGCCGCTTGTGAGTCCGAATCTCGAACTGCTCTCGCGACTTCTTGTCGATGTTGGGACCGCGCAGGACGGTCAGCTTGTTGATCGACGTCGGCAGCGGGATCGGACCCGCCACGCGCGCACCCGTACGCACGGCCGTGTCGACGATCTCCCCGGCGCTCTGGTCGAGGAGCTTGAAGTCGTAGGCCTTCATCCGGATGCGGATCTTCTGCGAGGCGAGGTCTGCCATGACGGTTCCCCTAGACCAGGATCTCGGAGACGACGCCGGCGCCGACGGTACGGCCGCCCTCGCGGATCGCGAAGCGCAGCTCCTTGTCCATCGCGATCGGCGTGATCAGCTCGACCACCATCTCCACGTTGTCCCCG
>JADLGR010000039.1 GCA_020849175.1 Deltaproteobacteria bacterium | reverse complement strand
GGCGACCAGCACGAGACTCCCAGGCTCGGGAACGGGCAGCGCGAGAACCGTCACGTTTCCCGACACCGATCCGCGTACGGTCTGGTTCGCGGCGAGCAGGGTCTTGATGTCCTGCCCGGCTGCGGAGAGCGTGACGCTGAGGTCCCAGGCCACGCCCTGCGCCAGCGCGTCGTACGCGGCGTGCGAGCCGGGGGCGAGATTGGCGACGCTCAGCAGCCCGTCGCTCTCCGACGGCGAGAGAACTGCCGTGGCGAAGATCACCAGGAAGTCGCCCGGGTCGTAGAGCGCGTCGACCTCGGGGCTACCCCCGGTTCCGTGCAGACGAAGATGGTAGGCGACCGACGTATTCACGGCGTAAGCGCGGATGTACGGTCCGTAGTCGGTGTAGGCGCCCGTCAGCAGCACGGGGTCGAGGCTCGCCCGAAGTCCGATCACCGTGAGATCGGGGACGCCAGCGTTGTCGAATGCGTTCGAGATCCTGAGGTCGGAGCCGAAGTCGAGAGAGCTCTGCGTGAGCGTGAACTGCCCGCTGTTCGTCGCAAAGTCGATGCTGCCGAGCGCCGAGGCCGAAGAGGCGACGCCGAGGCAGAGGAGCGTCACCGCGCAGAACGCGTAACGGCGCAAGCGGACGCTCCGGCGAAGTCCCTCGGCGAGCAGCCAGACGATGCCGCCGGCGAAGAGTGCCGCTGCGATGACGAGGCGGACCGCGCGCACGCCCTGCGCGCGGTCCGTGACGATGGGGCCCTCCTCCGCTGCCCGAGCCTTCGCCCTCCCGGACGACACTCGAACGGCCGGCTCTCGGACCGCTGCGCCCCTGGGTTCCGACCGCCCCTGAAGCCGCGAAGAAGCGCTGATCTCCATCGTCATCCCCGTTCGTTCGGCCCTGTACGGGTCCTGGACGGACGGATCCGACGCGCGGATTCCTTCCACTCTTCCCAGGACCGCGCCGCGAGGCCGCTGCGCGATGGGGCTGTTTTATCGCGGTGACGGGGCTCTGGAGTGGACCTCTGGCTGATCGTTGCCTGACCGCGCGTGACCCGTGGTGGATCTACGACCACCGGGCGCGCGCGAGGACCGGGCGCGGGGATCGAGCGCGCCGCCCACGATACCCAGGAGGGCTGCCTCGCAACGCTAGCGGGCGTCGAGAGGCGGACCCGGCGGTGGGGCGGCCTCGACCGGAGGGGGCGGGACAGCGCCGCGAGCGTCGGGAAGCCGCGCGCCGCCGGCCCCAGCGCCGGGCTGCAGCGGCTCGTGACCGCGCGTTCGCCGCCGTTCTTCGTGGATGCGGACGAGCTCCTCGCGCTGCTGCGGGGTCAGCAGCGCGCGGATCTTCAGCATACTTTCGAGGCGCAGCTTGTGTAGCTCCGTCTCCATCGCGCCGACCCGTTCGGCCTGCCGGAGTGCGGAGTCAAGGTCGGGCGTCGCCTGGTCGAGAATGCCGCGCATCTCGGCGTGGAGACCGTGCAGGCCCTCCTCGAGGCCACGAGCCTTCTCCCGCGTCGCATCGGCGATGCTCCGGATCTCCGCGCGCGTTCGTTCGTCGAGGCCGAGCCGGTCGGCATTGCGCTCGAGGATGTCCTCGAACGGAGGCGGTCCGCGCCGCGAGCCCCGCGGCTCACCCGGTGGCCTCGACGGTCCGCTCGCGTCGGCCGGGCGCTGCGGCTGCACGTCCGCGGGCCGCTCTGCGCTGGCAACACCCGGAGAGGTCCACGACACGAGGATCGCCGCGACGGGAATCACCACCCGCAGGATCGAAGGCGCACGTGCGATCCGCATCACGTCCTCCCGTCAGCCACCGAGGAGCACGCCTGCGATGGCCTCGTAATCGTCGGGAAGCCTCTCGTCCGACGCGGTCTCCGGCGCGATTGCGAGTGCGAGGATCGCATCGGCCTGCGCGGCGCCGACTCCCGGCGTGTCGGTGGCGCTCGCGACGCTCGCACCAGGGCGTGTCTCGTTCGCCAGCGGCGCGTCCTGTGAGAAATGCACGATCACGAGGGTCGCCACCGATGCGATCACGACCAGCGCGCCGGAGCCGAGTACGGCGCGGCGCCGGCGTCCGCGCGCGATGCGCTCGTCGAGGGTCGTCACGAATGCCGCGCGCTGCGCTGCGCTCTGCGGCGCAGCCGCAAATTCGCTCGCGATACGATGCACCCACGCCTCGTCCGAGGCGCGGAGCCGGTCGTCGCTTGCATCGTCAGTCACGGACTGGCCTCCCGCCTCGGATCGAGATCGGCGAGCTCCGCACGCAGCGTACGCAGCGCGCGGTGGAGATGGGACTTGACGGTGCCGGCTGCACGACCGGTGACTGCGGCCGCCTCGCTCACCGTCATACCGTCGAGGTGTACCAGAAGGAACGCCTCTCGCTGGCCGTTCGAGAGGCGTTCGAGCGCTCGTGCGATGCGCAGCCGCAGCACCGGATCTCCCCGTGCGACAGCTCGCGGATCCGCAACCTCCGGCCCGGCCTCGCTCTTGAAGCGCCTGCGGACCCAGCGCCAGCGCCGGTAGCGGCGCGCCTCGTTCACCAGGATCCGGTAGAACCACGTCGACAGGAGAGCCTCTTCGCGAAATCGGCCGAGCGCGCGATACGCGCGTACGAAGGCCTCCTGCGCGACGTCCTCTGCGGCCGCGCCATCCCCGCCGACGAGCCGCCACGCGAGGGCAATGGCGCGCTCGCGGCGCGCAGCGACGAAGGCCTCGAACTCCCGCGTACGGGTGTCCGACATCGCGGCCCTTTCGTGCGTGAGGCGAGCGGCACCTGCCGACACGACCGGCTCCCCGGGGCGAGCGCGCCCCGAAGTTGGAACCCCGGGGCGCGCAGTTGGTTTACACCGCCAGGCCAGCGCGACAAGACGCGGAAGGAACGTTGCCGCTATTCCCGGGGGGCCGACGGAGCCTCGTCGGGCGGCGGACCGCGGCGCTTCGGAGCGAGGGCCTCCCACTGCTCCGCCGTCAGCAGCGCGCGCACTTCGAGCATCGTGCGCAGGCCGAGCTTGTTCATCTGCGTCTCGAGCGCGCCGACGGCGTCGGCCTGCGCCAGCACGGCGTCCGAACTGGGGGCGTCCTGGTCGAGCAGGGTTCGCATCTGCTCGTGCGCGGTGGCGAGCGAGGCTTCGAGGGAGCGCTGCTCGGTGCGCGCCTGGTCGATGCGCTGGTAGACCGCCTGCGCGATCTCGGGCGGCAGCCCCGCGCGCGCCACGCCGCGCTCGAGGCGCCCGAGCTTCGTCCCGCCCCCTCCGCCGCACCCGCCTCCGGGCGATGCAGCGACCGCCGCGGTCGCACCGAGCGTTCCGGCCATTGCGAGCGCGGCCAGCGCCGCGCGACCCAATCTCGATCTCTGCATGTCGTCCTCCGGTTCGGGTTTCGCGGAGTTCGACCCGGAAGGCCAGCGCGCGGGTTACGCGTGGCGCGTCGGCGCCGCCGGCCCCAGCGCGTAGCGCCTACGACTGGATGACGAGCTTCGAGAGGCTGGTCTTGCGCAGATTCGTTCGCTGAATCGTCCGCACCAGCTCGGCGACCTTCTCGGTATCGGTCTCGAACGGGTTGTTGCAGATGACGCGCACGTTCAGCAGGTTGCCGAGCCGGATGTTCGACCAGTCGAGGTCGTACTGGATGGCGTTCTGCCGCGCGAGCTTGATGAACTCGCCGCGCATCTTGGCGCGGGTGTCCGGCGGCGGCTCGGTCTTGGCCTTGATCACCTCGTCGTCCTCGAGCACGCGCTCGACAGCGCCCTTTCGCTCGAGCAGCGAGTAGAGACCCCGTGAGAGGCGGATGTCGTGATACTGCAGGTCGAGCATGAAGACGCGCGAATCGTTCCACGTCGTGCCCCGGCGGTCGAGCCAGCTCTCGATCATCCTGCGCTTGATCACCCAGTCGATCTCGCGCGAGAGCCGGTTCGGGTCGTCGTCGAGGCAGTCGAGGACGTACTGCCACTTGCCGACCACGTCCTTGAGCTGGTCGCTCACCGGGTACTGCTCGATGTACTTCTGCGCCATCTCGCAGTACTCGCGCTGGATCTCGATCGGCGAGTACTCGCGCCCGTTGTCGAGGCGCAGCCGGCGCTTGCAGGTCACGTCGTAGCTGATGTCCTTGATCGCCTTGACCGGATTGCGGAGCGTGAAGTCCTTGTTGACGTAGTTGTCCTCGATCATCTGGAGGACGACCGCGCACGTTCCGACCTTCAGGAAGTTCGTGTACTCGCTCATGTTGGAGTCGCCGACGATCACGTGCAGTCGCCGGTACTTCTCGCGGTCGGCATGAGGCTCGTCGCGCGTGTTGATGATCGAGCGGT
>JADLGR010000038.1 GCA_020849175.1 Deltaproteobacteria bacterium | reverse complement strand
TTCCCCGATCGCAGCGAGTGCCAACCCGGGCCGCACCCCACCGGCGACCGATCCGCCGCCTCGAGAGGGCATCCCATCGATGGGAGCTGGCTCCCCTACAGCAAGTCCGCCCGAGCCGACGCGTGCGGCGTCCGCACCGGGGCGTGTCTGGATCGATGCCCGGGGCGAGGCGCCCTGGCGCGTGGCCGGCGGCATCTCGCTCGTGACGCGCCTCGTTCGCAGCCTCGAGCTCGAAGGAGCGGGCGAGATCACGATCGTCTGCGACGCGCCGCGCGCGCCTTCGAGCATCGGTGCGCGCGGCTCGGACACGCGCGTGGACTGCGTGGTGCTGGCTCCCGGTGCGCCCCTTGCGTGCATTCTCGGCCCGGAGGGAGGCCTCGCGATCGACGGAGCGCTCGTGATCGACCGGCGCCTGCTGCGCGCAATCCTCGCGGCGGCCGAACCCTGTCTCGTGGCGCCCCCGTCCGGCGAGACGCGCGTCGTCCTCGCGCGCATCGGCCCGGCCGAGGCCTCCCGCTTTGGCGCGCCTCTCGCCCCGCAAGAGCGACTTCCTCTGCTCTTGCCCGAGCGCCTCCCGACGTTCTCGGACGAGATGCGGGGCGAGACACCGATCCTCTACCTCGCGGCACGCTCGCCCGAGGCCGCGAAGGCAGCCGAGCGCGCGCTCGTGCGGGCGACACAGAAGCACGTCATGGACGCACCGGCTCGCTGGATCGACCCGCCGATCGAGAACGCGCTCGTGACGCGGCTCGCACCGACGCGCATCACGCCGAATCAGGTGACGATCGCGTGTACGCTGCTCGGATTCATCGCCGCGTGGCTGCTGTGGCACGGGATCTTCGCGCTCGCGCTCCCCCTCATGTATCTCGTCGGCTGGCTCGACGGCGTCGACGGGAAGCTCGCGCGACTCCGCCTCCACTACTCGCCGCTCGGCGCCGGAGAGTCGTACTTCGATTTCGCGTACGAGAACGCGTGGTGGATCGCGCTCACGGCGCATCTCGCCGGCGCCGGCCATGCGGATGCCGTGGCGTGGGGAGCCGCACTCGTCGGCGGAAACCTCCTCGACGAGATCGCCTATACGCTCGGCCACGCGCGCCTCGGCGTGGCGCTCGATCTGCTCTCTGCGGCCGACGGCGCTTTCCGCCTCGTCGCCGGACGGCGGAACATCTACGCGGCGATGCTGCTGGTGGCGACGCTGGTCGGCTCGCCGTACGCCGGACTCGTCGCGATGGGCGCATGGGCCGTCGTGACCGGCGTCGTTCACGCGCTTCGTCTCGCCTTCGCGCTGCGCGCGCCCGCACGCGGGGGGCTGGCCGCGTGAGGCACGCCCACGCCCTCGCGCTGCTGATCGGTACGCTCGTGTTCGTGGCTCTGCTCGCGCACGTGGGGCCGGCGCGCCTGTGGCACGACGCGGCCGTGCTCGGCTGGGGCGTTGCGATCATCATTGCGATCGAAGGCGTGGCCGACTTCCTCCACACCTTTGCCTGGCAGCGCTGCTTCGCGCCGGGCCACCGTCCCGCGACGCTGCGGCTGTGGTGGCCGCACCTTGCCGGTGCGGCGATCAACTTCGTGACGCCGACCGCGACGCTCGGCGGAGAGGTCGTCCGCGGGACGCTGGTCCCGGCCGAGGTTCCCGGCACCGAGGCGACCGCGTCACTCGCGATCAACAAGCTCGCGGCCACGCTCTCGGATGCCGTGCTCGCGGTCGCGGGCGTCGTCCTGCTGCTCTGGACCGTCGACCTCGCACCCGAAGTACGCGGCGGCGTGCTCGCGGGTACGGGGCTGTTCGGCGCCGGCGTGTTCGCCTTTCTGGTGGTGCAGCGCCGCGGACGCCTCGTGGCCCTGCTCGGAGAGCGCCGCACGTTCGCCCGGCTGCTCGGCGCCGAACGCGCCGGGCGATTCGCACGCGCCGCAGCCGAGATCGACACGCGCATCGCGCGCTTCCACGCCGAGCGGCCCGGTGACCTCGCGGCGTCGGTCGCGCTCCACGTCGCGGGCAGCGCACTCGGCGCAGTCCAGCTCTGGGTGTTCCTGCGCTGGCTCTCGGCGCCGGCGGACGTCTCGATCGTGGCGCTCGTCTTCCTCGTGGCGCGCGTCCTCGACCTGGCGGCGTTCTTCGTGCCCGCGCGGCTCGGCGCACAGGAAGGCGCGCGCATGCTGGCGATGCGTCTGGCCGGCCTCGACCCCTCGCTCGGCCTTCTCTTCTCGCTGGTGCTCCGGCTCGAGCAGGTGACGTGGGCCGCGGCGGGCTTTGCGGCCTACGCGGTTCTCGCAGCCGGTCGCGGGCGCAGCGTGCGGGCCGTGTCGTGAAGGTGCGTATTCTGGCGGCCGCCGCTGCGCAAGCCGGCGCGGAGGTGGCGGGGCTCGCGGTCTCCGAGCGCACGCGCCGCGTGCTCACCCGGGCAGGCTGCACGTTCGGCGAGGCCGTAGCGGGGACCGGCTCGGTCCTCCTCGTGGCCGGCGACGCCGCGATCGAGCCGCGCGCGCTCGAGGCGCTCATCGCAGCGGCCTCCGACGAGGTCGGCGCGATGATCGCCGACAACGCGATCGAGGCGCCCGCGGCGCTGATCGTCCCCGCGAGCGACCCGGACGCTCGCACCGTCACGAGCGCCGGCGAGCTCGGCGCCGTGGCCATGCGCCTGCGCGACGCGGGCCGCCTGCGGCTCGTTCCGAGCACCGGTGCGCTGTGCCAGCGCATCCGGAGCGCGGCGGATGCCCGGCGCATCGAGCGCCACATGCTCGCCGCACTCGTGCAGCCAACGGATGGCTTCTTCGCGCGTCACTTCGATCGCAAGCTCTCGTCGCGGCTCTCTCCAGCGCTCGTTCGCCTCGGCGTTCGGCCGAACACGATCACGCTCGTCGCCACGCTGATCGGCCTCGTGGGCGCGGCGATGCTCGCAGCGCCCTCGCATGCGCTTCAGGTGGCGGGGGCGCTCCTCTTCGTCGTCTCGACGATCCTCGACGGCTGCGACGGGGAAGTGGCGCGGCTCTCGGTCACGAGCTCCGCCTTCGGACGCAGGCTCGATCTCATCGGCGACAATGTCGTCAACGCCGCCGTCTTCATCGCGATCGGCTGGAGTGCGATCTCCACGGATGCGAGACTCCTCGCACCGAGTCTCGTATGGATCGCCCTCGGAGGCCTGACGCTCGCAACGGTCGCAGGATTCTCCTTCTCGCGCTGGATCGACCGCAGCGGTCGCAAGGCCGAGTTCTACGACTGGTACGAGAGCCTCGCGAGTCGCGACTTCGCGTACTTCGTGCTCCTGCTCGCCGCGGTCGGACGTCTACACTGGTTCGTGTGGTGCGCAGCGATCGGAACCTACGCGTTCGTCGTGGTGCTCGCAGTGATTCGTCTGCGAGCCGCGCGAGAGCCCGCGGCGCCGCTCGGCGAGGGCGAGCTGACGTGAGCGAACCGCGAGGCGGACTCGCACTCGCGAACGACCCGACGACCGCGGGGCCGCGCGTCGCCGGCCTGCTCTTCGATCTCGGCGGAACGCTCGACGCGGACGGCGTCGGCTGGGGCGAGCGTTTCGCGAAGCTGCTTCGTTCCGAGCTGCCGGACGCGAAGGCTCCCGTGGTCGCCGCGGCGCTCGAGGCCGGCGAACAGCGCGTGCTGCGGCACCCACGGGCTGCCCTGCTCGGTCTCGAGGAGATGGTCGCCCTGCACGTCGATGCGCAGCTCGGCCGGCTGGGAGCAGCGGAGCGTGCGCGTGCCGCGCGTCTCGTCAGGACTTTCCATGAAGAGACGAGCGCGACGCTCGCGCGGCGCCGCCCGCTTCTCGCGCGTCTCGCGAAGCGAGTGCGGCTCGGCGTCGTCTCGAACGGCTGCGGAAACACGGAGCGGCTGCTCGAAGAGTGTGGCCTCACCTCGCTGCTCTCGTGCGTCGTCGACTCGAGCAAGGTGGGGGCGTGGAAGCCCGATCCGCGCATCTTCACGCCGGCACTCTCCGCGCTCGCGCTCGCGCCGCACGAGGTTGCGATGGTCGGCGACCGCGTCGATCGCGACGTCGAGGGGGCCGTCGCGGCGGGCCTTCGAAGCGTCTGGGTCTGCGGCGAGCGCCATCTCGATTCCGGCGAACCGCTCGCACGTCGCATCGATCGCATCGTCGCGAGTGTCGACGCGCTCGATCCCGGAGAGTGCGAGTGAAGGCCGTCGTCCTCGCTGCCGGGCTCGGCGAGCGCCTGCGCGCCGGAGGCGTCGACACGCCGAAGGCACTGGTGCGCGTGGCGGGGCGTCCGCTGCTGGCGCACGCGCTCGCGGCCGTCGCGGAAGCCGGCGCGACGGAGGTGATCGTCGCAGTCAACGATCGTGATGCCGAGGCCGCACAGGCCAGCCTCGCCGCAGCGCCGCACGCGATCGCGGTTCGCTGGCTGCAGCGCACCACCGCATCGAGTCTCGAGACCTTCTCCAATCTGGCCCGGCTGCTGCTCGACGAGGGCGCGAAGCACGCACTGGTGGCGATGGTCGACGGCGTCTTCGAGCCGGGTGCAGCGGCGCGCTTCGCGCGCGCAGCCGGCCGCATCGCGCGCGCAGAGTCTTCGGCTCCCGAAGGTCTCATCGGCACGACGCGCCGCCGTGACGAAGACCGCCCGCTGCGCGTTCTC
>JADLGR010000037.1 GCA_020849175.1 Deltaproteobacteria bacterium | reverse complement strand
CGGTCGGTGAGCGCGCGGACGCGGCGCATCTCGTCGCGGATGCGGTCCGGCGGCGCCGCGACCATGCCGAGCGTGCCGAAGCCTCCCGCCTCGGACACGGCAGCGCACAGCTCGGCCATCGCCACCTCACCCATCCCGGCGAGAAAGATCGGGTGCTCGATCTCGAACAGGTCGCAGATCGGCGTGCGCAGGCTGACGCTCGGCCGCATGGGCGCTCTCCTCCACATCCTCGCGGTGCGCAACGACTGCAGGCTACCCCACCGCCGACTCGGCGCCGGCCTCGGCGGCGTACGGGAGGAATACCTGTTGACGGATCCCCCCGGTGGGGGTAAGAGGAACCGGCCATGTCCTACCCTACCCTGCTCCGCTCCGCTGCATCCTGGTCTCCTGCCCGCACGATCCTCCTGCTGGTCGGCCTCGCGGCCGCCACCATGGGCGATAGCTGCACGCCGCCGCCGCCGCCGTTCGACCAGCAGCTCCTCGTGAACCCGGGCTTCGAGGAGCCGGCGCTTGCGCCATGGGGGGTCGAGTACGGCTCCTGCACCGTCGCCCGCGAGCCGTTCGCCGACGCTGATCCGCACGCCGGAAGCGCGCTGCTGCACGGGGGCTACGAGGGCTCCGTCTCGAGCTGCCGGGTCTGGCAGGACGTGGGCGCCGGAGCGTTCGCCATCGGCATCGACTTCGGAACGGTCTCGCTCGAGGCCTCGGCCTGGCTGCGAAGCTGGCTCAACGTCAACAACTTCGACGATCAGATGCTGATGCGCGTGCGCTACCTCGACGATCTCGGCCGCGAGCTGTCGAGCATCCGGACGCTCGTCTCCGGCGACGATGCGTGGCTCCTGCGCGAGGCGTCCGGCCTCATCCCGCCGAAGACGCGCAGGCTCCGTTTCGAGCTCGAAGCACGCCATCGCAGTGGCGCCGACAACGACGGCATGGCGGACGACGCGAGCGTCATCTTCCGATCGGCGACGGCCGCGGATCCCGTCATCACGAAGCTCCCCATGCTCCAGGACTTCCGCCGCGACGCCATGACGCTGCTCTGGGAGACCGATTCCAATCTCGCCAACCACGTCGTCGAGTGGGGCCCCGCCGGCGGTCTGCTCTCGCAGACGGTGAGCCTCGTCGAAACCACGCGAATCGACGCCACGCACTACGTCCACAAGGCGACGATCGAAGGGCTCTCGGCGCAGACGGAGTACGACTATCGCGTGAAGAGCGGCACGACGACGTCCGGCGTCTACCGCTTCCGAACGGCTCCTTCACCGAGTGGCTCGGTCGAGATCGTCTGGCTCGCGGACAACCAGAACGGCCCCGGCGTCTTCTCGTCGCACGTCGCGCACATCGCCGCCCGCGATCCGGATCTGCTCTTCGTGGCGGGCGACATCGTTCACGGGACCCTCACCGACGGCGTACTCGGCGGAAGCGTCCTCTCCGAGTGGCAGACGCAGTGGTGGAATCCGCTCACCGTCTCGAATCTCGCGCAGACGACGCCGGTCCTGATCGCGCGCGGCAACCACGATGGTGAGCACCCGTACTCCTACGCCTACACCGCGCTGCCGGAGAACGAGTCGTGGTACTCGTTCACGTACGGCAACACCTTCATCGTCGCGCTCGATACCGAGACGCCGACCGGCCAGCAGACCTCTCAGAACGACCAGCTCACGTACCTGCAGCAGGCACTGGCCTCGCCGGAGGCCGCGGCCGCGGAGTTCAAGATCGTCGTATTCCACCGCCCGCCGTGGACCCGGCTCTGGGACCTGACGGGAATCTTCACCGGCTACAACGGCGAGACGTGGGTGCGCAACGATTGGGCGCCGATCATGGAGGCGGCCGGCGTCGATCTCGTGATCTGCGGCCACAGCCACTCGTACCAGCGCGGCGTTCGCAACGGCACCCACTACCTGATCGTCGGTGGTGGAGGCGGCGCGCTCGACACCTTCAATCGTCCGGCGGGAAGCGGCTGGCCGACCTTCCAGGTCGTGCAGTCGACGCACCACTACAATCTCATGGAGACGAACGGGAACGTGCTCACGTGGACGACGCGCGACCAGAACGACGCGGTCGTCGACAGCTTCCAGATCGTGCACTGAGCGGGCGCGAGAGCGCGAGGCGCGTGGAAGCGGCGCCTGTGCGCGCCACCCCGACGCGCCAGCCAGCGGACGCACGGCGAGGTGCGCGAGGCGCCTGCCACGAACGCTGCGCCCGTCCACGGCACGGACGCAGCGCGTGGCCCCTGTCTAGAGATGCTTCTTGATCTTCTCCCAGAGCGTGGCCTTCGGCGTGGCCTTGCAATCGTCGATCAGGGCGCCGATCGGCTGGCCGAACTTGTCGAGCGCGACGCTGCCAACGGCCGCTTCCCCCTTCGCTTGCGCGTAGCCATCTACCCAGTATGCGATGCGGTTCTGATCCGCGGGGTCGAGCGCGAGAACCTCCTCGCAGGTGACCTGATCGATCTTCTTCTCGGCCGCGTACACGGTCCCCGAGGTCACCAGACCGAGCGTGATCCCACACGATGCTGCGATGACGAGACGCTTCATGCTCCGCTTCCCTCCAGATCTTCTCGGCGCGTCCCGGCGATGCCACCACGGCACGGCCAGGCGGCCGAACGATGAGAGCCTATCTCACGACGCGCATCGCGAGCGCAGTATTCGACGCACGGCGCGCCCGCCAGTCACTTACGGGTGTCGCGGACGGGATCGATCGCCGGCGAGGAGCGCGCCGATCCTTGCGCACCTCCTTCATGCCATCGCACCGCGCCGGCACCCCGGCAGATCCCCACACGAAGGCCGCCGGGCTGCCGTCCCCGTCTGATAGGATGGCGAGACCCTTCGATCTGCCCCGACCGCGACGGCCCGCGCCGCCCCTTTGCCGTGGAGGCTCCCCCGTGAAGCTGCTCACCCGCTGCCTGGCTCTTTCCGTCTCGGTCTTCGCGGTCGCCGGCTGCGACGAGCGTCTGGCGCACCCGGGCAAGGGCAGCGCGCCGGTCCACGAGGTCGCCAATCGCTGCTACGCGGTGGGCGCCACCGACCGCGGGCGCATCCTTCCAAAGCTGCTGTCGGTCACCGAGGCGGGTGACGGATACGCGTTCTCGTACCGGTGGCCTTCGCACGCGACGCCGTTCTTCTTGAAGCCGTCGCGTCTCGGAACGTATCTCCTCTACGACGACGGTGGGTCGTACCTCGTCTCCGATGGCGGTGCGCTAAGACGCACGAGCTCGCTCCTCTCCGACGTCCTTCTGGTCGATGACGGCTTCGAGTCCGACGCGGAGTGGGAGCTGCGTGAGACGGGGCACGGACGCGAACGGCGCCGCGTGCTCCGGCATCGCCGCTCCGGGCGCTACCTCACCACCTCGGGCGTCGCGGACGACCTGCGCGCCGCGGCCAGCGTCCGGCTCTTCCCGCGTTCGGGCTGCGCAGAGTTTCCCGAAGCGTCTCTCGACGCTTCCGGGCGCGTCGTTCCCTCGCGCTTCGCCGATGGCTCGGTGTTCGGCTTCGTCGACACGCACTCGCATCTGCTGTCGAACTTCGCGTTCGGCGGCGGAGGCATTTTCCACGGTGCTCCGTTCCATCCGCTCGGAATCGAGCACGCGCTTTCCGACTGCAGCCTCTTCCACGGCCAGGACGGCCGCAAGGACCTCTTCGGCTACGGCTTCGACCACCAGGACGCCGACCCGCTCGACCTGCTGATCAGCTTCATCTCCGGGCAGACACCGGAGCCCAATCACGCGACCGCCGGCTGGCCCGACTTCACCGACTGGCCGAGCGCGTTCGACAGCTCGACGCATCAGGTGCAGTACTACCGCTGGCTCGAGCGCGCCTACCTCGCCGGCCTCCGGCTCGTCGTCCAACACGCGACCACCAACCAGATCATCTGCGACCTCCTGAAGGGCGCCGGAGTCCAGCCCACGCGCTACGCGTGCAACGACATGGTCGCCGTCGATCGAATCCTCCAGGAGGCCTACGAAATGGAGGCCTACATCGACGCGCAGACAGGAGGGCCGGGCCACGGCTGGTTCCGGATCGTCCACTCGCCCGCCGAGGCGCGCCGCGTGATCCGCAGCGGAAAGCTCGCCGTCGTTCTCGGCATCGAGACATCGAATCTCTTCGACTGCTTCCTCGTGCCGTCGGAGGAGCACCCGGCCTGCACCGAGCAGGACGTCGTCACGGCGCTCGACCGCTACTACGCCCTCGGCGTGCGCGTGATGTTTCCCGTCCACAAGTACGACAATGCGTTCTCGGCGGGCGACGGACAGAAGTTCTTCATCGAGCTCGGGAACTTCGTCCAGACCGGCCACTACTCGAACTACACCACAGAGTGCGACGCCTCCGTGCCCAGCGTCTTCGACCGGGGCGTCCCCGCCTTCCCGGCGCTCAATCGGCCCCGCGAAGATTTCCTGGCACCGCCCCCGAACGACATGAGCGGATTCGGCAACGACCCGCTCGGCACGATCCTTCCCTTCGTCGGGGCGCTGCTCCCGTCTTCCGGCGGGCCCGTCCCCGAGATGTGTCAGGCCGCGGGCCTCACTCCGCTCGGAGAGTTCCTGATCGAGGAGATGATGCGCCGCGGAATGATCATCGAGGTCGATCACATGCCGCGTCGTTCCTACCGGCGTGCGTACGAGATCCTCGAAGCGAACGACTATCCGGCGGCCGGCACGCACGGCCTCAACAACCACGGCGAGCTCTATCGCCTCGGCGGCGTGTCGGCGAGCGGCTTCGCGCGCTGCCGCTCCGCGAGCGCGAGCGCCACGATGGACGACGGCCATCAGGCCCGCATCGAGATGATCGAGGACGCTGGCGGCTTCCCGGCGGAGGGCTTCGGCTTCGACCTCAACGGCTTTGCCGGCGCACCGGGCCCCCGCTTTGGCCCGAAGAGCGTTTGCGGCAGCACGCCCCAGACCGATCCCGTCACCTACCCCTTCTCGTCCTACGCGGGAGACGTGATCTTCACCGAGCCGCACGTCGGAAATCGAACGATCGACTTCAATACCGAGGGCATGGCGCACATCGGCCTCGTCGCGGAGCTGATCGAGGAGGTGCGCCGAGACGGTGTCAGCGACGCCGAGCTCGAGCCTCTCTTCAAGTCGGCCGAGGGGTACCTTCGCATGTGGGAGAAGGCCGAGCGGCGCGCACGGGAGATCCGCGCAGAGGCGCGGTAGAGCGCGCGAGCCGCACGCCGCCAGCAGTCGCCTGTCCGTTTCACCCGGCCCGAAGATCGCCGATCTGCGGGAGACGTGTGACACCGTAGCGGGGCGTGTGCTTTCATTGGGAAGGCCCCAACGGGCCGAAGGAGGGACTCCATGCAACGGTTCGTGCGACGGTTCGGGATCGGCGTCTTCGCATTCGCACTCGCCGCCGGCGTCTCGGCCGGCGACGCCTACGCACAGGCGCAGAGCCCGGCGGGCGGCGCTGGCAGCGCGGCGCCGGCTGCGTCGAAGCCCGTGAAGGCACGCAAGGCGAGGCCGGCGAAGGTCAGCATCACCCAGGCGTGCGAGATCGACTCCGCGATCTACTGCGACGACGACGAGCACCGCGGCGTCAGCAAGGTCGCCTGCCTGCGCAAGAACAAGGGCCTCGTCTCGGCCGACTGCGCCTCCGCACTCGGCGGACGCTGATCTGCACCGATCGGATTCCTGCTCGCCCGCGAGCCCGGCAGTGGCCGGGCTCGCGGGCGAATCGCAGCAGATCTTGCCGCGTCGGTGCTCGAGGTGATGGGTGTCGGAGCGGCCCGAGAAGTACTGAGCGGCGACACCGCGCGGGCTAGGCGCGCGCCCTGCGTCGCGCGGCCCAGCCGAGTGCGATCAGCCCTGCAGCGCACATCCAGACGGTCCCCGGCTCGGGAATCGGAACGCCGACATCTCCCGAGTGAACGGCCCAGGCATACTGGTCGGCGGCGTTCCCGAGCGCCGTCTTGGCCGTGACGTATTGCTCGCCGGTACTGAAATCGAAGTGGATCGCGCTGTACACGTTTCCCGGGGACGTCTCGCTCGTCCAGTAGCGGTCGGCCTGGAGGTTCTCGAAGGGACCGCTGTTGCCCAGACCCCAGCCTGGCTGCGCCCCCACGCCGGACGTGTCGTAGTACGCGAGGTTCGCGAGCGTCACGTAGAACATGTGCACCATCTCGCCGCTCGCGACGTCCATATTGAAGCCGCAGTCCGCGCCAGAGAAGCCGTGATGGTTGCAATCGGGGGGGCCCAGGTCCGTCCACGTCGGCAACCGCCAGCCGCCGATGCCGTCGAAGCTGAGCGTTCCCACCCAGCCGTTTGCCTCGTACCAGTCCATGCGGCTGTCAGCGTGGTTCGCATTCGCCAGCCAGGTGATGCCGAGGGCGGTGTCGTAATAGGCCTCGGCGGTGGCCAGGTTGCCATCGAGATCGCGGCCTTGCAGCGTGGTCTCCCAGGTCCCCTGACCACTCACGGCGCCAGCGGTGGCACTCGACGCCACACCCAGGGCAACCGCCACGAGAGCGGTCTCCATCCACCGCAGTCGACTCCGATTCAACGCCATCACTGCCTCTTCTCGGCCGATGGACGGCCGGGTAGCGGTCGCGCAGCCTCCACTCGCGCTTCGAGCGGAAGTCCACATCCTATGGTGTGTAGTGGGCGCGAAGTGGCGCATGTGTCAGAACAAGCGGCGATTTTTCCCGAGGCAGGGCCTGGCAGAACGGGTGCGGCTCACCCTTGCGCTCTCCGATTCCAGATCACCACCTGGATCGGGCGCCACAGGTACGTGACGGGGAAGGTGACCAGATGCACGAGGCGCGTGAAGGGGAACAGCAGGATCACGAGGAACCCGCCCAGCATGTGGAGCTTCACCACCCAGGGTAGAGCCGTCACGTACTGCGTCTGTGGCTCGAAGCGCAGGAGCGAGAGCAGCCACGGTACGGCGGTGTGGAGATACCAATCCGATCCCCAGCGGTAGACGAGGGCAACCCAGGTGCCGAGCGCCACCTGGACGAGGAGCACCACGAGGAGCAGCCAATCCATGGTCGAGGTGACGGCGAGCACGCGTGCGTTGCGGACACGACGCACGATCAGGAGCGCGAGCCCGACGACGGTCATCAGCGCGAGCGCCAGCCCGGTCACTTCGAGCACGTAGAGCCGCATCTCGTCGGCGATGAGATCGCCCCAGAATCCCGGGAACACGAGCGCCAACAGATGCGCGCCGAGGATCGGGATCACGCCGTAGTGCCACGGCACCGAGCCCCAGAAGAGCGCACGGCTCTCGAGGAACTGCGACGAGAGGCTCGAATAGGAGAAGCGATCGGTCCGATAGCGGACGATCGCCATCAGGATCGCAATCGTGATCGCCACGTACGGGAAGGCGACGAAGAGCACGCTGTCCCACATCGGGGCTCCTCCTACTCGCAGGCCAGCGAGGGCTGTGCGTCGACGAATCGCTCGTTCGCCGGAGAGCTCGCCTCCGGCGACAGCGTCGCGAGTAGCAACGCGAGCGCGCGCAGCAGGTCCTGATACCGGGCTCCCGGGTGCACCGGCTGCGGGATGTCGGGGTCGGGCGGGTCCTCGGTCTTGCCTCTCGACATCCGTGCGAGCGCGGGTTGCAGGGCTTCGCTGACCAGCTCCTGTGTCTCCGCCAGGTCCTCGTTCTTCGCCAGGAAGCGCAGGACTGCCGGCAGGTGGTCCGGCAGCTCGGTCCCGCACTCGATTCCATGGTCTCGATAACGAGCCTTGAGCCCGAGCAGGAACGCGCTTCGCTTGTACGACTCGCCGAAGAGGTGATACCCGACGTAGGGATGATGGGAGGCATCGAGCTCGAAGAGACCCGTGTAGATCTCCTCGAGCTGCGATTGCGAGGTGCTCGTGGCGAACGCAGAGAAGTCGCGGAGCAGCGTTGCAGCCTCCGGGATCGGTTTCGCCAGCAAGGCCGCGCATCGCTCGGCGATCGGTCCGAGACCAGCGCGCGGATAGTCGAGCAGCTCGGCGAAGAGCTCGAAGACATCGCGATCGAGGGAGCGGCTCGTCATCGCTAGGCGCCTCGGACCGGAGCCTTGCGGAAGCCGAAGCCACCCTCGCGCTTCTGCTCGAGCGGATCGCGCATCGCCTCGATGGCCGCCTCACGCCCGAGCGGCGGTACGACGAACCGCTCCTCGAAAGTCGGCTTGGCGGTGAGCTGAAAGATCGCCTCGACCTCCTCCGGAGTGGTCTCCCCCACCCGCAGCGCCTCCTGCACCTCCGCGTCGGAGATCCCACTCGCCGTCTTGGACCGCATGTAGATGCGCACCGCGATCAGCTTTCGATACGACGCCGCGATCACCTCCTCGTTGCCCGCCGAGAGGAGCTTCGCCATGTATCGGAGCGGCATCCGTGCGCGTTCGAGCGAACTCAGGAGCGGCGCAAGGCTCGTGCTGGCCGCGTCGGCGTTGTCGTAGCGACCGTCTTTCACCTTCGCCAGGACGGGGAGCATCGGCGGCACGTAGAAGAGCATCGGCAAGGTGCGGAACTCGGCATGCAGCGGTAGCGCGAGACGCCACTGCTTCACGAACCGGTAGACCGGCGACTTCTGCGCGGCATCGATCATCGCATCCGAGACGCCGTTGGCGCGAGCGGCCGCGATCACCTGCGGGTCACGAGGATCCTGGATGATCGCGCGGTGCGCATCGACCAGATCTCGATCAGGAACCGCGGCCGTGGCCTCGATCCGGCTGGCGTCGTAGAGCAGCACGCCGAGGTAGCGGATCCGACCCACGCAGGAGTGAAAGCAGGCCGGGGCCTGGCCGCTCTCGAGGCGTGGATAGCAGAGGATGCACTTCTCGGACTTCCCCGTGGACCAGTTGTAGTAGGTCTTCTTGTAAGGGCACCCGGAGACGCACATCCGCCAGGCGCGACACTTCTCCTGACTCAGCAAGACGATGCCGTCCTCACCGCGCTTGTAGACGGAGCCCGCGGGGCAGGCGGCCACGCAGCCGGGATTGAGGCAGTGGTTGCAGATGCGCGGCAGGTAGAAGAAGACCACGCGCTCCATCTCGGTGAGCTGCGCACGCTCCTCTTCGGTCAGCGCGTCGAGATTGGGGTCGTTCTCGGCGTAGATGGGAGAGCCCCCGTAGTCGTCGTCCCAGTTGGGACCTGCCTCGATCTCCATGGGCTTTCCGGTGATCATCGAGACGGCGCGCGCAGTGGGCTGATCGTCACCCTCCGGAGCATTGAACAGGTGCTCGTAGTCGTACGTCCATGGCTCGTAGTAGTCGTCGACCGTCGGGAGGTACGGGTTGTGGAAGAGGTTCGACAGACCGCCCACGCGCCCGTGGAGCTTCAGGCTGAGCCCGCGCTCGTTCTTCGTCCAGCCGCCCTTGTACTTCTCCTGGTCTTCCCACACCGTCGGATAGCCGGTGCCCGGCTTCGTCTCCACGTTGTTCCACCACATGTACTCGGTGCCCTTGCGATCGGTCCAGATGTTCTTGCAGGCGACGCTGCAGGTGTGGCAGCCGATGCACTTGTCGAGATGGAACACCATGGAGACCTGCGCACGAACGTCCATTGGCTGACTCCTTGGCTCCCGCGCGCGCTGCTCTCGGGCCAGCCGCGAGGGACGACGGCTCACCACTCGAGCTTCTCGAGCTTCCGCACCACGCAGTAGGTGTCGCGGGTCAGGATCCCGATCGGGCCCCAGTAATTGAAGGCGTAGCTGAACTGCGCGTAGCCGCCGGCGAGCTGGACGGGGTTGATGCGGGTTCGCGTCAGGCTGTTGTGTCCCCCGGCGCGCCGTCCACCCCGTATCTGAGACTTCGGGATGTAGATGGTCCGCTCCACCGCGTGGTAGTAGAGACACATCCCGGACTGGACTCGGGCGCTCACGTTGGCGCGCGTCACCACGACACCGTTGTCGTTGTAGACCTCCACCCAATCGTTGTCCTCGAGGCCGATCCGCTCTGCATCCTTGTCGTTGATCCAGATCGGATCCATGCCCCGCGAGAGCGTGAGCATGCGGTGGTTGTCCTTGTACGTGGAGTGGATGTTCCACTTCCCGTGCGGCGTGATGTAGTTGAGCACGAGACACTGCTCGTCCACCGGGCTGTTCACGATGTCGCCCGTCCGGCGCGGATCGAGGCGGGGCTTGAAGGTCGGCAGGTGCTCGCCGAAGTCGAGGTAGTAGGGATGGTCGATGTAGAACTGCTGCCGACCGGTGAGGGTGCGCCACGGGATCAGTCGCTCCACGTTGAGACACCATGCGGCGTAGGCGCGGCCGTCGTTCACGTTGCCCGACCAGCAGGGGCTCGTGAGCGTCCGGCGCACCTGGCGCGTCAGGTCGAGGAACGTCATGCGTACGTCGCGCGCGCCCTCCGCCAGATCGGCCAGACGTACGCCGGTGACCTCCTCCTCGTGCTCGAAGGCGGCCAGGGCGACCGCACCATTCGACTCCGGCGCGAGGTGCAGCAGCGCGTTCGCGGCATCGAGCGCGTCCTCGAGGCTCGGGTACTTCTGCCCCCCCCACTCGACGCAGCGCTTGTGCCGGGGGTCCGGAGAGCCGCCGACCGGATGGGCCAGCAGCTCGTCGTAGAACTTCTTGGCCGGGACGTGCACGCCGTTGCCGCTGAAGCCGGTCTCGCGGACATGTCGGCCGAGCGAGATGAACTGGTCGTAGATTCTCGTGTAGTCACGCTCCACGACCTGGAAGTGGGGCATCGTCTTGCCGGGAATCGGCTCGCATTCGCCCCGGGCCCAGTCGAGCGGCTCGGGCTGCGCCAGCTCGTCGGGCGTGTCGTGCATGAGCGGTGTCGCCACGAGATCTCGCACCGGGCGAGGGAACGCCAGCGGAGCGAGCTCGCTCACCGACTTTGCGAAGCCCTTGAAGATCTCCCAGTCGGTCTTCGCCTCCCAGACCGGCGGCACGGCCTGGCCGAGTGGGTGCACGAACGAATGCAGATCCGTGCTGTTCAGATCGTTCTTCTCGTACCAGAAGGCCGCCGGGAGGACGACGTCGGAGTAGAGCGCCGACGTGTCCATGCGGAAGTTCAAGTCCACGACCAGGTCGAACTTCCCGCGCGGCGCCGGCTCGCGAAAGACCACCGACTCGACCTTCTCCCTCGCGTTCTCACTCGCGACGATGTTGTCATGGGTGCCGAGGTAGTGGCGCAGGAAGAACTCGTGACCCTTGGCGCTGGCCTGGAGCGCGTTGCCGCGCCAGATGAACCAGACCCGCGGCCAGTTCTCGGGCGCGTCCGGATCCTCCACCGCGAAACGGAGCTTCTTGTCACGCAGCGCCCTGGCCAGGTGATCCGACACGGACTCGCTGGTGGTGGCGCCCGCAGCCTCCGCCTCCTGCGCCACCGCGAGGGGACTGCGGTCGAACTGCGGGTAGTACGGCATCCAGCCCATGCGTACCGCCATGGTCTCGAGGTCCATGGCATGGCCCTTGGCCCACTTCGCACCGGGCGGCACCGGTGCGTAGTCGGTGAAGTCGCCCTCGTAGCGCCACTGGTCGCTGTTCACGTAGTGCCAGGTGGGCGACTGCTGCCGGCGCGGCACGACGCCCCAATCGGTGGCAAAGGCCAGGCTGCTCCAAGGCGCCACGAGGGTCAGCTTCTCCTGACCCACGTAGTGGTTCATGCCGCCTCCGTTTCGCCCACAGCAGCCGCAGAGGAGCAGCGCCGTGATCGGCGCGCGATAAGCCAGGTTGTTGTTGTACCAGTGATTGATGCTGGCGCCGACGATCACCATCGAGCGGCCGCGGGTGGCTTCGGCGTTGCTGGCGAACTCTCGCGCCAGGCGGATCACGGTGTCGCGCCCGATGCCGGTCTGCTCTTCCTGCCATGCCGGCGTGTACGGAGCGAGGTCGTCGTAGCTCTGGGCGTACTCGCCGGGAAGGCCACGCCCAACACCAAACTGTGCCACGAGCAGGTCGAATGCGGTGGCCACGGGCACGCGGCCGTCCTTCGTCTGGACGTAGCGCACCGGGATGCCGCGCAGGGCGGTCTTCCCTTCGCCGAATTCGTGATAGGAGACCTGCACGATCTCGTCGTGCTCGTCCAGGAACGAGAGCACGGGATCGATCGGGCTGTCGTCGAGTCCGTCTTCCAGCTTGATGTTCCACTTGCCCGGCTGTGTCTTCCAGCGAAATCCCACCGTGCCCTTCGGCATCTTCGGTCGGCCGCTGGAACGGTCCATCATCAACAGCTTCCACTCGCCGTTGTCTTCTCGCGCATAGGGCTCGAGACGATTGGCACGAAGCATCTGCCCGGCGCGGTGGCCGCCGCCAGGGCCATCGGGGTGCAGCTCGACCAGGAAGGGACCGTCGGTGTAGCGGGTGACGTAATCCGTGAAGTAGGGCACCTGCCGCTCCACGTAGAACTCCTTCAGGATCACGTGGTTCACGGCCATCCACAGGGCAGTGTCAGTCCCCGGCTTTACCGGGATCCACCAGTCCGAGTACTTCGCCACCTGACTGAGGTCCGGTGCGATGACTACGAACTTGGCGCCCTCGTGCCGAGCCTCGGAGATGAAGTGGACGTCGGGCGTCCTCGTCATGTTGGGATTCGAGCCCATCGCGACGATGTACTTCGAGTTGTACCAGTCGGCGGCCTCGCAGACGTCGGTCTGATCGCCCCAGACCTCGGGGAAGGCGTTGGGGAGGTCGGCGTACCAGTCGTAGAAGCTCATGTTGACGCCGCCGAAGAGCTGAAGGAATCGCGAGCCGGCGGCATAGGAGAGATACGACATCGCTGGAATCGGCGAGAAGCCGAACACGCGATCCGGCCCCCATCGCTTCGCGGTGTAGAGGCAGGCGGCGGAGATGAGCTCCTGCACCTCCTGCCACGAGGTGCGGCGGAATCCGCCCTTGCCGCGTGCCTGCTGGATCCGCTTGCGCTGCGCCTCGTCCTCGACGATCGCGCCCCAGGCCTCCACCGGATTCGCGTGCTGGCTGCGCGCTTCACGCCACAGGTCGAGGAGGACGCCGCGCGCGTAGGGATACTTGACGCGGATCGGGCTGTAGACGTACCAGGAGGCCGAGATGCCGCGCTGGCAGCCACGCGGCTCGTAGGGAGGCAGGTTCGGCTCCAGCAGCGGATAGTCGGTCTGCTGCATCTCCCACGTGATGACGCCGTCCTTGACGTAGATCGCCCAGGAGCAGCCGCCGGTGCAGTTCACGCCGTGCGTGGAGCGGATCACGTTGTCGTGCTGCCAGCGGTTGCGGTAGAACTGCTCCCACTCGCGCGCCTGCGGCCTGACGAGATCCTGGATCCAACCCATGGGTGTGTCGCCTCCGCGTGTGCTCAGACGGTGCGGCCCTGCCGCGCTCGGGCCAGCAGGGGTTGGCGCACTGCGACGAGGCGCTTGCGCCAGTGGATCTGGGCGATGGCGAGCAGGAGCACTGCTCCGCCAACGGCCAGTGCGGCGAGCTTGCCGACGGCCTCGATCGGACGCCCCGAGATCGAGGCCTGCTCGAGAAATGCGCGCAGGTCCGCGCGCTCCGCGGGCGTCAGCGGGTGCGACTCCCAGACGGCCTTCATCGTCGGAGTGGGAACGCCCTCGAGGAAGCTCGCGAGACCGGCAGCGCCGCCATACTTGTTGTACGACGGCGTCAGATCAGGACCGAGTGCGCCGCCGCCGAGCGCTCCGATCCCCGCGATGCTGTGGCAGCCCATGCACGGGGGCCCACCGTTCTCGAAGCGCCGTTCGCCCACGAAGAGCGCCTTCCCGACGGTCGGATCGCCCGCGGGCAGCGCCGCCGCCGGTGCCGCCGCCGTCTTCGAGCCGCCTTCGAGAAACGCCACCAGCGCGGCTGCCTGCGCAGCATCGATCCCGAGGTTCGGCATCGGAATCTGGTGGAACTGCTCGAAGAGCTGATGCGCCGTCGGATCTCCGTCTGCGAGCATGCGATCGGGCGTCTGGATCCAGTGGAGGAGCCACTCGCGCGGTCGTCGCTTCGTCACGCCCTCGAGGTCGGGACCGACCAGCGCTCCTCCGCCGACCGTGTGACAGACCGCGCACTTTGCCTTGAAGAGGGCCTCGCCGTCGGACGTGGTCGCCGCAGCGGCCTGCGCTCGCGCCGGTGCCGCCGGGACGAGGCCGGCCAGCAAAGCGGTCGTCACCGACATTCCCAGCCCGCCGAGGAACACACGAAAGCCACGCGGTCGTCGCACCGGCGCCTCCTATCTCTTCG
>JADLGR010000036.1 GCA_020849175.1 Deltaproteobacteria bacterium | reverse complement strand
TCGTCCTTCTCGCGCTTCGTCGGATCTCACCATGGCCGGTTCGGCGTGCCGACGTCTTTCCGGCCGTCTCGATCGTGATCGCGGTCCACGACGGAGCGCGCGAGCTCCCAGGAAAGCTCGAGGAGAGTCTCGCGCTCGAATACCCGGGCGCGCGCGAGGTGATCGTCGCCTCGGACGGGTCCACCGACGAGACCGAGGCCATCGCCCGCGGCTTCGCCGACCGGGGTGTCGTGCTCGTGGCGACTGCGGAGCGCCGGGGCAAAGAGGCCGCGCAGGCGAGTGCCATCGCGGTCGCGAAGGGCGAGGTGCTGGTCTTCACGGACGTCGGCGCTCATCTCGAGCCCGGTGCAGTGCGGGCGCTCGTGAGGCCCTTCGCCGATCCGCACGTGGGCGCCGTGAGCAGCGAGGACGTGATCGAGGTGACGGGCGGGGAGGGCGCTTACGTTCGCTACGAGATGGCGCTGCGCGCGCTCGAGAGCGAGGTCGCGACCCTGATCGGCCTCTCGGGCTCGTGCTTCGCAATCCGCCGCGCTCTGGGCGACCCGTGGCCGTCCGACCTCGCGAGTGACTTTCGCTGCGCGCTCGAGGTCGCACGGCGCGGACTTCGAGCCGTCTCAGAGCCCGAGGCTCGCGTTCGCTTCGGTGTCGTTCGCACACCGCGTGAGGAGTGGGCGCGCAAGGTACGCACGGTGCGACGCGGCCTTGCCGTGCTCTCAGCCTATCGGGAGCTTCTCTCTGCGCGACACGGACGCGTGTCGATCGCGCTCTGGAGCCACAAAGTCGCACGCTTCACTTCGCCGTTCGCGCTGCTGGCGCTCCTCGCGGCGAGCGCGTGGGCGGCCCCGGCGAGCCCGGGCGCGGCGGCGCTGCTCGCCGCGCAGATCGTGGCGTACGCGGTCGGCGGCCTCGCCCTCGTCGTACGCCCGATCGCGGCGCTGCTGCCGGCGCGAATCGCGTCCTTCTTCCTGCTCGTGAACGCTTCGATGCTCGTGGCCTGGGTGTATCACCTCACGGGCCGGCGTGCGGTGCTGTGGCAGCCGACGAAGCGCTGAGAGCGCCGCGGGCCTTCCGCCTGCCTCCCGCCGGCCGCGTGCTTGGCTTGCGCGAGCTGCGCGCGCTGTGGCGAAGCGCCGCCGGACATCCGGCGCTCCGTAGCGCGCTGGGGGAACGCCTCGGCGTGACGGACGTCGCTCTCTTCGCGTCGGGCCGCGAAGCGCTGCGCGTCGCCCTCGCCGGGGCAGCGAGAAGGAGCGGCCGCAGCGAGGTGATCCTCCCGGCCTACACCTGCTTCTCGGTCGCGGCTGCTGCGGTCGCAGCGCGGCTTCGTGTTCGGCTCGTCGACGTGACGCTCTCGGGCGCGATCGATCCCGCCGCGCTCGAGGCGCTTCCGCAAGAGCGCGCGGCTGCGCTCGTCGTGTGCAACCTCTTCGGCCTCGCACAGACGCTGCCGTGCGCGAGCCCCGGTGTCTGCGTGATCGACGACGCCGCGCAGGCGCTCGGCGCGCGCGCGGCGGACGGCGCGGTCGGTGCGCGCGGCGATGTCGGGATCCTCTCCTTCGGGCGCGGCAAGCCGCTTTCGGGGCTCGGGGGAGGCGCGCTCGTGCGGCGGTGCGGACACGACGCCGACGAGGCCGAGCCCGTACGGGCCTCCGCGCACCGACTGCAGAGCCTTGCGCGCGCGCTCGCCTATGACGTCGCGCTCTCGCCTCGCGTCTTCGGCTGGCTCGCTGCCGTTCCCGGCCTCGGAATCGGCGAGACGCCGTTCGACCCCGGCTTCACGCGCGGAGGACTCTCGAACGACGCCGCCGCGGTCGCGCTCGCCGTCCTCTCACGCTTCGACGCCGACCTTCGTGCGCGTGCCGCCGAGGCCGAGCGTCTTGCGGCACTGCTCGCCGGCCGGACGCGTCTCGTGCCGCTTCTCCCGGCGCCGGGCACCACGGGCGCACATCCACGCCTCGCGTGCCTCGCTCCGAGCCCCTCGGCGCGCGAGGCCGCGGTGGCGGCGCTCGCGTCGGTGGGCGCGGGTGTGAGCACGCTCTACCCAACGCCGCTCGGACAAATTCCGGGCCTCGCGCCGCACCTCGAAGGCCCCGCGTCGCTCGTGGGCGCGCGCGAGCTCGCGTCGCGCCTGCTGACGCTGCCCGTTCACGGCGGGCTGCACGGCGCGCGCCTCGATGCCGCGCTGCAAGCCCTCAGCCGCGCAGGTTGTACTTGAGGATGCACCAGACGGCGCGCACGCCGTCTCGCCAGCCGATCTTCTTGCCCTCGTGGTACGTGCGACCCGAGTAGGAGATGCCCACCTCGAAGACACGGCAGCCCTGCCTTGCGACCTTCGCCGTGATCTCGGGCTCGAAGCCGAAGCGGTCCTCCTCGATGCAGATCCGCTCGAGCACCTCGCGGCGAAAGACTTTGTAACACACTTCCATGTCGGTTAGGTTCAGGTTGGTCATGGCGTTCGAGAGCAATGTGAGGAAGCGGTTGCCGAGATAGTGCCAGAAATAGAGTACCCGGTGCGCCTCGCCGCCCGTGAAGCGTGAGCCGAAGACGACGTCGGCCTGCCCCTCGACGATCGGCCGTAGCAGGCGCGGATACTCCTTCGGGTCGTACTCGAGGTCGGCGTCCTGGACCAGAACGATGTCACCCGTCACCGCCGCGAAGCCGGTCCGCAGCGCAGCGCCCTTGCCCTGGTTGCGGTCGTGGTAGATCACGCGGTCGGCCTGCTTCTCGAGACCGCCTTGCAGGAGCTCACGCGTGCCGTCGGTCGAGCAGTCGTCCACGACCACGATCTCGAGGTCGGCGACGCCGCAGGCGCGTACGCGGGCGAGCAGGGCCTCCAGCGTCGAGCGCTCGTTGTAGCAGGGGATCACGACGGAGAGCTGCTTCATTGTGCCTCGTCTTCGCGGGTTCGCCCCGGCACGGCTGCGCGCGGAGCGCAGGCTGATCTAGCGTACCCGAGGCGGTGGCGGAGGCACGGACAGATCCGCCCGTGCCGTGCCGATGAGGAGTCCGTGTGCTGCGGAACCTGACACTTCTCGGGGTTTCTCTCGCGATCGCGTGCGGGCTCCTCGAGCTCGTGCTGCGGCTCTTCTACGCGGTTCCCCCGACGTGGATCGAGCCGCAGACGCGACATCTGCCGAGCCCCCTCGTCGGCTGGGTGCTCCGGCCCGGTACCGACTCCTTCACGATCGACGC
>JADLGR010000035.1 GCA_020849175.1 Deltaproteobacteria bacterium | reverse complement strand
TTCGAGGCCTGCAATGCGGGCGTGTGCAAGCAAGTGCGGCGCCCGGGGTACGGGCTCAGCATCGACGGCCCCGATTCTCCGCCCTCCGATCCGTTTCAGGTCCCGCTACCCGAGATCGACCGGCTGACGCAGGCGGTCTCCGACCCGGCTGGTTGGGTCGAGACGGCGAAAGAGGGCGGCAAGGACACCGACGTAGCGGCGGGTGGGGGTGCTGGTAGCGGCGCGGAGGACGGCGACACGCGGTCCGCCAGCGACGTCTCGGGTCGATCCGACGCGAGCGGCCTGACGGATGCGGAGCGGCTCGAGCGCCGCGTCGACGCGGTCGACCTGCTCGACCGCGCGACGACGAATGCGCAGCAGGATCAGACCGAGGAGGAGAACGCGATCCCGGGCCTCCGAGACCTGGCCTCGCAAGGCGAGCTGCCGGGCGGCGAATCGCCGGGGATGCCGCCCGATCTCTCCGGTCTTCCGTTCCCGCCCGGCGTGCTGCCCGGCGAGATCACGACCTTCGCCGACGTCGCGACGCTCGGCGCAATGGGAGTGAGCGCCGAATACGTGAAGAACGGTGTCACCCTGAACGACGGTGGGACGTACAACTTCTTTCTCGGCGTCGACTTCGAGACGCAGAACGCCTCGATCTCGGTCTGGAACATCCAGTCGCCGAGTCTCGACCTCGGCGACGCCGCGTTCTCCGGGGTATCGCGTCTCGACGCAGTCCCGGTCGGGGTTCCGTTCGCCTTCGTCCTCGACACGATCGTCGCCACTGGCGGTAGCTGTCAGAGCGGCTGCGACGCGTACGCGGGCGCGCTGCTCGTCAACGGCCAGAGCAAGCTCGCCGAAAGCGCGTTTCACATCGTGGAGATCATCCCCGAGTCGGGGAGCGCCGTCATGACCTCGCCCACGCCGGACAACATGACGGTACCGCTCGAGTGACCGGTGCGTGAGAGTCCGCGGCGCGCGCTGGCTCGTTCCGCTCGCAGCGCTCGGACTCGCGGTGGGCCTTCGCGTCGCGGCGCCGACCGCGGTGCAGAACCTCCAGCTCCGCGTCTTCGACGAGCTTCAGCGACTCTCTCCGCGACCGTACGAGGAAGCGCCGGTTCGCATCGTCGACATCGATGATGCGACACTCGAGCGCGTCGGCCAGTGGCCGTGGCCGAGGACGGTCGTGGCCGAGCTGGTGCGCAGGCTGTTCGACGACGGCGCCAGCGTCGTGGTCTTCGACGCCGTCTTCGCAGAGCCCGACCGGACGTCGCCGCTGCGTGCGCTCGAGGGTCTCGGAGAGGTCTCGCTGAGCCCGAAGCTGCGCCGCGAGATCGAGCAGCTCCCCGACCACGACGACGTGCTGGCGAAGGCCTTTGCCGAAGGTCACGTCGTCACCGGGTTCGTCTTCACCAACGATCCGGGCGGCAGAGATCCGGCGCGCAAAGCGGGCTTCAGCTACGGCGGCGACCCGTTCGCGCATCTTCTCGATCGGCGCGGAACCGTCGTCAACCTGCCCGTCCTCGAAGAGGCCGCGACCGGCAACGGGTCCTTCACGGTCGACCCGGACGACGACGGCCTGCACCGTCGTGTGCCGCTGCTCTTCGCGCGCGGCGGCGTGCTCTACCCGTCGCTCGCTGCCGAGGCGATTCGCGTCGCGACGGGCGCCACGGCGTACGCCGTCAAGACGGCAGGCTCGAGCGGTGAGACGAGCTTCGGCGGGAGCACCGGCATCACGCAGCTCCGCATCGGCAAGGACGTCACGGTCCCGACCAACGGGCTCGGGGAGATCTGGATCTGGTACACGCAGCGCGTTCCGGAGCGATACGTCCCGGCGTGGGAGGTCCTGGAAGGGAAGGCCGACCGCGCGAAGCTCGACGGCCACATCGTGCTGATCGGCACCACTGCCGCCGGCCTGCGCGACATCCGGGCGACGCCGCTCGATCCGGTCGCGCCGGGCGTCATGGTCCATGCGCAGATCCTCGAGCAGGTCCTGCTCGGCCGGTACCTCGAGCGGCCCGATTGGGCGACGGGTGCCGAGCTCGTCTATCTGCTCGCGCTCGGCCTGCTGCTCGTCGTGCTGATTCCGCGCCTTGGAGCGATCGGCACCGCACTGCTCGGAGGCGGCGGCATCGTCGCAGCCTTCGCGCTCTCGTGGTGGGCTTACTCCGCCTGGCACTGGCTCTTCGATCCCGTCTATCCGGCGCTCGCGGCGCTCGGCGTCTACCTCGTGGGATCGCTGCAGAACTACCTGCAGAGCGAGACCCAGCGCCGCCGCGTTCGCGGAGCCTTCAGCCGCTACCTCTCGCCGACCCTCGTCGATGAGCTCGCGGCGAACCCCGACAGGCTGCGGCTCGGCGGCGAGATGCGGGACATGACGCTGCTCTTCTCCGACGTACGCGGCTTCACCACGATCTCGGAGCAGCTCGACCCGCAGGCGCTCACGCGTCTCATCAACCGGTTCCTGACGCCGATGACCGACGTCATCCTCGCCCGCCGCGGCTGCATCGACAAGTACATGGGTGACTGCGTGATGGCCTTCTGGAACGCTCCGCTCGACGACCCCGACCATCCGCGACACGCCTGCGACGCTGCGCTCGCGATGCTGAAGGCACTGGCCGAGCTGAACGCCGGACTCACGACCGACGCATTCGATTTCGGACGCCCCCTGCCTCCACTCGCGATCGGCATCGGGATCAACACCGGCTCGTGCTGCGTCGGGAACATGGGCTCCGACCAGCGCTTCGACTACTCGGTGATCAGCGACGAGGTGAATCTCGCGTCACGCCTCGAAGGACAGTCGAAGACGTACGGTGTCACGATCGTCCTCGGGGAGAACACGCAGGCTCGCGTCCCGGAGCTGGCGACGCTCGAGCTCGACCTGATCCGCGTGAAGGGAAAGCTGCGTCCGGTCCGTATCTACGCGCTGCTCGGTGACGAGAGCGTCGCGTCGAGCGAGCCTTTCCGCGAGCTCGTGCGCGCCAACGATGCGATGCTCGCTGCGTACCGCGCGCAGCAGTGGGACGAGGCGAGCGGCGCGCTCGAGACCTGCCGGCGTCTCGGCGAGAGCTTCGCTCTCGCCGACCTCGCCGACCTCTACGAGGGACGCATCCGGGGCTTTCGGATCTCGCCGCCGCTGCCCGACTGGGACGGCGTCTACGTGGCCACGTCGAAGTAGCGCAGGCGTGCGGCGCTGCGGAGCCGCCGGCGCTCTGGATCGTTGGCCCGGTGTCGCGCGGCGAGCGATGGAGTCGAGCCGGGCGTCAGCGCTGTGCGCCGCCCGCGATGCGCTCGACGAGCGCGAGCTGCGCCTCGAACGCCGTCTGCGCTCGCCAGGGTGCGCTCGCGCGGACCTCGAGGACGAGATTCGGCAGGTCGACCGTGCAGCCGTCCACCCACGCCGCGTCGAGCAGACGTTCGTAGGCCTGCTGGAGCGTCTGGGCGTCGGCGCACGGGATCTGACGCAGGATCGGAGTCGGGGCGTCCATGGGGGATCGCATCGGACGACCGGGGCCGGATCTTTCGGAAATCTTTGCGCCTGGGTTCGCCGAGATGCAGCTCTCCGGCAACTCCAGTCGCAGCGTCGCGCCCAGGAAACCGAGATCGACCTCGGACGACTCCCCGCGGCGCCGAGCTGGATGCGCTCGCCGGTGACGAGATCGAGCGCCGCGATGGATTCGGCGACGTCAGTGTCGGCCGGCGATGCTGTACAGGAGCGTTGCCAGGACGATGAGCGTGATCGAGACGTAGAGGCCGTCGCGCTGCCGGACGAAGGCGACGACGGAGAACGCGACGCGCAGAACGGGTGTCGCGAGCAGGAGCAGGAGACCGAGCTGGACGATGCCACGGCCGCGGCCCGCCTCGGACTCGTGGAGGATCCCCACGACACCGCGCAGAGCGGCCGGCTCCCCGTGGAAGATTCGATAGTCGGGAGTCTGCGCGCCGTGTCGCGACAGGGTGATCGCACCGCCGATCACGACGACGAGCGTCGCGACGATGAGCCCTGCTCGCAGCAAGTTTCCGATGATCTGCTCGACCTGCTCGTCGGTCCAGCGACTACCCGTGGCCACGTTCGCCTCTCGCAGCGGCCGGCCGCCGCCTTCGCTCCCCTGTGCGTCTGCTCACGGCGGGCTTCCCGAGATTCCGCCATGGATCATCTGTAGACCGAGCAGTGCGATGACGGCTGCGAACAGGACGCGCAGCGAACGGCTCTCGACGCGCGCCAGCAACCGCGCTCCGACGAGCGCACCCACGAGCACACCCAGCATGACGGGCATCGCGAGGCCCGGGTCGATGTAGCCGCGCGCGAGGTAGATGCCCGCGCTCGCCGCGGCAGTGACACCGATCATGAAGTTGCTCGTCGTCGTCGACACCTTGAAGGGGAGTCCCATGGCTCGGTCGAGCGCGAGTACCTTCACGGCGCCCGAGCCGATCCCGAGCAGACCCGAGAGCGAGCCGGCAACGAACATGAGGCCGAAGGCCGTCTTCGTGCCGTGAACGTGATACGCGATACGACCTTCGGGAGACGGATAGGTCCCGTCGAGGCGAAGGCGCCGGGCAATCGGGTCGGACGCAGCGCCGTCGTCGCCGCGAGCGGGCTCGCGCAGGGACAGGGCCGACGAGAGAAGGAGCACGACGCCGAAGAGCAGCGAGATCGCGCTCTCGGGAAGGTCGGCTGCGAGCAGCGCTCCTGCGACCGCACCGGAGGTCGTCGCGACCTCGAGAAACATCCCGATGCGAAGATTGCTGTAGCCCTCCTTCACGTACGACGATGCCGCACCGGAAGACGTCGCGATCACCGAGACGAGCGCCGCGCCGGCCGCGTACCGGATGTCGACGCCGAAGCCGAGCGTGAGGAGCGGAATGACGACAATGCCGCCTCCGAGTCCCGTGAGCGATCCCAGCAGCCCGGCGGTCACCGACCCGGCGAAGACGACCGCCGAGAACTCGAGAAGCGTCATCGACCCTCCGCAACGCGCCGCGCGGCTCGGGCGCTGGCCGTCGGCGTGTACGACCGACGATGGCTGCGCGGGAGCGAATGCGCCACGCCGCGGGGCCGTATCAGAGGCCGTCGAACGCGGGGTGATAGCGGACGCGACCTCGTGGGCCGGGCAGTGTGCCCTCGCGCAGCTCGAGGACGAAGAACGCGCGATCGTAGAGGCCATCGCCGTAGTGCAGGCCGAGGGGCGCTGCGAGGCGAAACCCGAAGCGCGGGTAGTACTCGGGGTGCCCGAGCACGAAGACGAGGCCCTCTCCGGCGTCCTGGCATGTGCGGAGTCCGGCCCGCACCAGCGCCAAGCCGACGCCCTGCCGCTGCACCGCAGGCTCGACCGCCAGCGGGCCGAGCGCGATCGCCGCCCGGTGCTCGCTCGCGCTCTCGTCCTCGATCGTGACGGGACTGAACAGGATGTAGCCGGTGAGGGATCCGCCGCGCTCAGCGACGAGTGAGGTGCACCCCTGCGCATCGCGGCGAAGGCACGCGACCAGCCCGGCCTCGGCCGGGCCTGGAAAGGCGCGTCGCAGCAGGGCGTCGACGCCCGGCTCGTCGGCGGCGCGCTCGCGCCGAACGTGGATCTCGCCGGTCACATCCCCTCCGTGCTCGCCGCTCGTGGCAGGACTGGAGGGCTTCGCGGCCTTCGGCTCGTCCTCGTTCGGCGCCGCTGCCCTGTCCGCCGCTCGTGGCGAGCCGGGAGATTGCGATGCGGCCGGTGAAAAATCTATTGACTGACCAAGACAGTCATGTACGATTCGGCCAGAAGCCCGCCGCCCGGCTCCACCGGCCACCTCCGGGAGTCCCCCGCATGAACGCTCTCACCTCGACGTTCTCCTCGACCTCCGCCTCGTCCTGCGCCGTCCCTCGCATCGCGACGCGCAGGCCGGACGTCGACTGGCTCCGCGTCTTCGCGACCTACCTGCTCTTCGTCTTCCACACGAGCAAGGTCTTCGATGTCCGACCCTTCTACTCGATCAAGAACGTCGCACTCTCGGACTCCCTCGACGTGTTGACGGGCTTCATTCACCAGTGGCACATGCCGCTGTTCTTCGTGCTCGCGGGCTGGTCGGCCCATGGATCACTCGCGACGCGGGGCGCGGGCGCCTTCGTCTCGGAGCGCCTCCGAAAGCTCTTCGTTCCGCTCGTCTTCGGCATGCTGGTGCTGTGCCCGCCGATCCGCTGGGTCGAGCTCGTGAGCGGGCAGTTCTACACCACCGCAGGGCGTCCCCTCCCGGCCGACCCGCACGCCACGTTTCTCGCGTTTCTTCCCCGCTACTACACCCTCGACAACGTCACGTGGTCGCATCTGTGGTTCCTCGCCTATCTCGTCACGTTCTCGCTGCTCTACCTGCCGATCCTCGCCGCCCTCGCGCGTGGCGGCGCACGGCTCGAGCTCCGGCGATCGGCGGTGATCTACCTCGGAATCCTCCCGCTGGCGCTCGTCCAGATCACGCTGCGCGAGCGCTGGCCCGGCTTCCAGAACCTCGTCGACGACTGGGCGAACTTCTCCTACTACAGTCTCTTCCTTCTCTACGGCTTTGCGCTCGCACGCTTCTCATCGCTCGAGCGAGCCGCCGAGAGCGAGTGGCGCCGGGCCGCGGTGATCGGGCTCGCTGCCTTCGTGGCCATGCTCGCAGCGCGCGAGCTCGGCGCGCCGCGCTTCATCGACCGAGGCCTCTCGGCCGTGACGGGCTTCTCGCTGGTCGTCGCGCTGATCGGCTTCGCATCGGTGCGGCTGCGCGTCTCGAACCGTGCGCTTGGCTGGCTCGCACCGTCGGCCTTCCCGGTCTATCTCCTGCACCAGACGGCGATCGTGATGATCGCCTTCGTCGTCGTGCCGCTCGACCTCGGGATCGGGGTCAAGTACGGCCTCGTCCTGATCGGATCGATCGGCGCGACGGTCGCGGCGTACGAGCTCGTCGTGCAACGGGTGCCCGCGCTCTGGCCGCTCTTCGGGATGAAGCGGCGCGTCGCGCACCGCCCGCACACGACGGCCGGAGCCGCTCGCCGCCTCGCGTCCTGATCCACGCGAGAGGCGGGGAGCCCCGACCTCGAGGAGCCTCGGCCGAAGCCTTCGAGCTGCGCACGGGTCGGCTGGACGAGGCCCCCCGGCTCGACTACACCTCTCGACCCTTCGTGCTGCACGGCGGCGGGCATGCGAACCGTCCTCCCGCATGGCAGCCATCGACGCAGGAATCCGTGATGAAAGCTCCGTGGGTCACCTACCGCCCCGAGATCCAGGTCCTCGACGCGACCATCCGCGACGGCGGTCTCATCAACGACCACATGTTCGAGGACGGCTTCGTCGCGGCCTGCTACCGCGCCTGTGTCGACGCCGGGATCGACGCGATGGAGATCGGCTACAAGGCCTCTGGAAAGGTCTTCGCGAAGAACGAGTTTGGCGCGTGGAAGCACTGCTCCGAGGACGACATGCGTCGGGTGATCGGGGACAACGACACTGCGCTCAAGATCGCCGTGATGGCGGACGCCGGGAAGACCGACTGGCGTACCGACATCCTTCCGAAGCAGCAGAGCGTCGTCGACGTCGTGCGGGTCGCCTGTTACATCCACCAGATCCCCGAAGCCGTCGACATGATCCAGGACGCGCATCAGAAGGGCTACGAGACCACGTGCAATCTGATGGCGATCTCGACCGTGCACGAGAGCGAGATCGACCAGGCGCTCGAATCGCTGCGTGACGCTCCGTGCTCGACCGTCGTCGTGGTCGACAGCTTCGGATCTCTCTACGGCGAGCAGATCCAGCTCCTCGTCGAGCGCTACAAGAAGGCGCTCGAAGGAACGGGCAAGGAAGTCGGAATCCACGCGCACAACAACCAGCAGCTCGCGTTCTCGAACACCATCGAGGCGATCATCCACGGCGCGAACCGTGTCGACGCGACGATGGGCGGCATGGGCCGCGGAGCAGGCAACTGCTCGATGGAGCTGCTGCTCGGCTTCCTGCGCAATCCGAAGTTCAACATCCGTCCGGTCTGGAAGTTTCTCCAGGAGCACGTCGTGCCGCTGCGCGCGACGACCGAGTGGGGAGCGCTCCCGCCTTACATCATCGCAGGACAGCTCAATCAGCACCCGCGCGCGGCCATCGCATGGCTCGCGAGCGACCAGCGTGAGAACTGCCTCGACTTCTACGACAAGGCGACTGCGGACGTCTGAGCGAGGCGCCGGCAGGCCGACTCGCGCAGCCGGCCGTGAGCGGTCATTCTCTGGCGGCATGACACCGCTGCCTCCGCCGCCCGCTCGTCTCGCTCGCTTCGTACACGTCGATCGCTCGCTTCGCGTGAGCCGTTCCGCGTGCGCCGGTCGCAGCTCCCGCCCCGTCAGGTCGGTCGTCGCAGCGGCATCCCTGTGCCTCGCGCTGGGCTGCGCATCGTTTGGGAGCATGCTGGAGTCCCCCGAGGTCTCCGTCGTGAACCTCCAGCCCGAGACGTCGAGCGGCTTCGAGCAGCGCTTCCAGGTCGACCTGCGGATCACCAACCCGAACCAGCGGGCGCTCGAGGTCGACGGACTTCGCTTCGAGCTCGACGTGAACGGGCAGCGACTCGCGCGCGGGCAGACCGGCGATGCGGTGAGCGTGCCGCGCCTCGGCGATGCACTGATCTCCGTGCACGCGACGACGACGCTCCTCGACGTGCTGCGGCAGGTCTGGGCGGCGCAGACGGCAAAGGGCGTTCGCTACCGCGTCGAGGGGCGCGTGTTCCTGAAGGGCCTGTTCCCGCCTCACGTCGACTTCGAGCACGAAGGCGAGCTGATCGCTCCCCCGCAGCCGGCGGCGCCGGCGCCGAAGCACGGAAGCTCCGAAGGGCGACGATCCGGAGGTGCCGCCGCCGCGTCCGTCTCCCCTACGCCGGGGACGGGCTCGCCGCCGCGGTATCCACGGCTGGCGCGGTCTCGGGCTCCACGTCCGGCGCCAGCAGCTTGTACATGACCGGCGTCACCAGACGCGCGAGCACGGTCGAGCTGACGAGCCCGCCCATGATCACCACGGCCAGCGGCGAGTAGAGGGGCGAGCCCTCGAGCGCGAGCGGAAGAAGGCCGCCGAGCGCCGTCAGCGTGGTCAGCAGGATCGGAAAGAAGCGCGTCTGGCCCGCGCGCTCGATCGCCTCGTCGACGCCGACGCCCTGCGCACGGAGCTGGTTCGTGAAGTCGACGAGCAGGATCGAGTTCTTGACCTCGATGCCGACGAGCGCGATGAAGCCCACCGTCGCGGTGAACGAGAGCGTGTTGCCGGTGATCCAGAGCGCGAGGATGCCGCCCGCGATTCCGAGTGGAATCACCGACGCAACGATCAGCGTGCTCTTGAAGGTGCGGAACTCGAGCACGAGCACGGCCATCACTCCGAAGGCCGCGATCAGGATCGCCGTGCCGAACCCGCCAAAGCTCTCCCGCGCGTTCTCGAACTCGCCGCCTGCGCGCCAGCTCGTTCCCGGCGGCCACTCCATCGCCGAGAGCTTCGCCATCACGGCGCGCGTCACGCGGTCGGTATTGAAGCCGGTTCGGACGTCCGCCGTCACCGTGACCGAGCGCAGCTTCTGGTAGTGCTCGATCCTCGGCGGCGAGGTCTCGAATCCGAGCGTCGCGAGCTGGCGCAGCGGAACCTGCGCCCCCGACGCGGCCGGGACGTAGAGCCCGTCGAGGACGTCGAGCGTCGGATGCGCCGCTTGCGGAAGCGTGACGCGAATGTCGTACTCCTCCCCCGACGCGTCGCGCAGCTTGCCGCCGAGGACGCCTGCGATCGCCGTCCGCACCCCCGTCTTGAGCTCGAGCTCCGGGATCCCGAGGCGTCCCGCCTGCTCGGAGTCGATGCGCACCACGAGCTCGGTCTTGGGTAGCCGGAGCGGGTCGTCGACGTAGGCCGTTCCCGGCGTCGCCTCGATTCGCTCGGCAACGCGCGCGGAGAGGGCCTTCAGGCGTGCGAGGTCGTCGGCGAAGACGCGGATCGCGATCGGCGCATCGAGGGGCGGCCCGTTGCGGTAGACGTCGACCTCGAGCTTCGCCCGCGGATAGGCGGCCAGCTCCGCGCGGAGCTCGTCGAGCAGCAGCGGCGTTCGCTCCGCATCGTAGTGCTCGAGCTGTACGACGAGCTCTCCGACGTTGCTCTTTTCCTCGGTGGAGCGGACGTTGTAGTAGACCTGCGGGTTGCTGCGCCCCGCGTTCGTGAGAAAGCGCGTCACCTCGGGGTGTCTCGCGAGTACGGACTCGGCGAAGCGCGCCGCGCGGTCGGTTTCGGCGAGAGAGCTGCCTTCCGGGGCCTCGATCGTCACGCGGAACATCGGGAGATCGACGGCCGGGAAGAAGCCGAGACCGATCCGCGGCAGGAGCGCCACAGTTCCGCCGAAGAAGAGAGCGGCGAAGACGACCGTGGTGCGGGGCAGGGCGACGGCGACGCGAAGCAGCGGCCGGTAGCAGGCCTCGATCACTCGCTGGACGGCGCGGAAGGCGGCGTTCCCGGCCTCGTCCTGCTCGCGCAGGACGAGGCTCGCGAGGAACGGGATGATCGTGAGCGAGACCAGCAGCGAGGCTCCGACAGTGAAGAGCACTGCAAGAGGAAGGCTCCGAACGAACTGGCCTGCTCCGCCGGGCAGCGAGAGAAGCGGCAGGAATGCGAGCATGAGCGTCGCCGTGCAGCCGAGGACCGCGACACCAATCTGCTTGGTCGCGAGGACGGCTGCCTGCCGCGGCCGGTATCCCTGCCGCAGGAAGCGAGTCACGTTCTCCGTGACGACGATGGAGTCGTCGACCAGCAGACCGAGTGCGATCACGAAGCCGACGATCGAGAGCTGATTGATCGAGTGACCGGTGGCGTGGAGCAGGGCCACGCCGATCGCCAGGGAGAGCGGGATCGAGATCATGACGATCACCGAGGCGCGAAATCCGAGCGGCAGCAGCGTCACGAGGACCAGCAGGATCGCGAGTGTGAAGTCTCGGGTGAGGCCGGTCATGCGATGCGCGACGTTCTTCGACTGATCGAAGCCGACCTCCATCTCGATCCCGAGCGGCAGCGTCGGACGGAGCTCGTCGAGCGCGGCCACGACGCGGTCGCGCACCTCGAAGACGTTCTGCTGGTCCTTCTGTGTCACGGTGACGAAGACCGCGCGCCGACCGTCCATGCGGCCCACGTGGGCCGGCTCGGCGTAACCCCAGCCCACGCGCGCGAGGTCGCCGAGGGTGACGACACGCCGGCCGTCCGCCGTCACCACGCTGCTGCGGACCTGTTCCACCGTCTCGTAACGACTTCCGGTCTCGACGCTGAATCGCCGCGTTCCGACGTCGACGGCGCCGCCCGGCACCACGAGGTTGTCGCTGCGCAGGGCGCCGAGGACACGAGCGAGCGGAACGCCGAGCTGCGAGAGCTTCTCGGGGTCGAGCTCGACGCGAACCTGCTGCTCCGGGAACGCCCAGAGATCGACGTCGCGAACGCCGGGGAGGGTCTCGAGGCGGTCCTCGATGCGCTTCGCCTGACGCTCGAGGTCGCGGTACGGCGCGTCCTCCGAGAGCAGAGCGATCTGGAGAATGGCCGAGTTGCCGGTCTCGACGCGCAGCACCTCGAGCCGGCCGAGGCTCTCGGGCAGGTCCTGGCGCGCGGCGTTCACCTCGCGGACGACCTCTTCGTACTTTCGGTCGGTGTCGGCGTCGGAGGCGAACTCGGCCACGACCACCGCGACGCCGTCCTCGCTGCGAGACTCGAGGCTCTTCACGTCGTCGAGCTCGGAGAGTCGGTCTTCGAGCGGGTCGACGACGAGCTGCTCCATGTCCTGCGGGCCCGCGCCTGCATACGTAGCCGTCACCACGTAGACGGGGATCGGAAAGCTCGGGTCCTCGGTTCGCGGGATCGAGGCCAGCGAATGAGCACCGAGCGCGACGAGCATCGCGAAGATGACGAGCGTGAACTGCGGGCGGCGGACCGCGAGCTCGGAGACCTTCACGGCGCTTCCGCCACCTCGGAAGCAAGGACACGAACCCGCACGCCGTCTCGCAGGTAGGCGGCGCCGTCGGTCACGACGCGCGCATCGCTACCGATGGCGTCGCGCAGCGCGACCTCGGCGCCGCGCAGGAACGCGACGCGCACCCGGACGCGGCGCACCTGCGCGCCGCCGTCGTCGAGCGCGTACACGGTGCCCGCGTCGCCTTCGCCCTCGAGGAAGGCGTCGATCGGAACGAAGAAGACGGTCTCGCGGACGGAGGGTTCGATCTCGATCCGTGCGTGCATGCCGGAGAGCAGAGGAGCGTCGGTCGCCGCGAGCGCCACCTCGACGTCGAAGGTTCCCGTAGCGGGCGATGCCGCCGCTGCGATCTGCGAGACCCTCCCGGCGAGCTCGCGCTCGGGCTGCGCCGCGGTGCGAACGAGCGCGTGGTCGCCGATTCGAACACGAACGACGTCGCGGTCGGCGAGACCGACGCGAACGATCCAGCCCGGATCTGCCGATTTGAACTGGAGCACGGGCGTTCCCGCCTGCACCATCTCGCTCGGATCGGCGAGGCGCGCCAGCACGATCCCGTCACCCGGCGCCGTGATGCTCGCGTGCTCCTGATTGAAGCGCGCCATGGTGAGCGCTGCGCGCGCAACGTCGAGGGCCGTCTGTGCGTCCTGTAGCCGTTCGAGCGATCCGACACCGCTGGCGTGGAGCTGCCGTGCGCGCCCGAGATCGCGTTCGGCCTTCTCGGCGCTGCGGCTCGCCTGGAGCGTCTGCGACGCCGCATCGTCCTGACGCAGCGTGGCGAGCACCTGCCCTTTGCGGGCGGACGCGCCTTCGTCGACGAGCACGCGATCGACGACGCCGCCGATCTTGAACGAGAGCCGCACCTCTTCCTTGCCGGCGACGAGTCCGGTGGAGCGAACGGGCGGTGCGGCCTCCTCGCGCCGCACGGACGCCGTTCGCACGGGAACCTCCGGCCCCGTCGCAGCGTCTTGTGAGGGCGCCGCCTCGCCGCGACAGCCCGAGAGCAGGAGCAGAATCAGAATCCGGGCGCGCCGATTCCTTCGTCCCGATCGCATGCGGATCCTCTCATCGGCCGGACCTTCGCACGCGTCCCCGGGCGCGCGGGGGATGCGCAGGCTCTTGCGCCGGCATGGCGCGCATGGTCCAGCGGTAGGCCTCCGCGACGACCGTGGAGAGCGCGTCGGGAGGAATCATCTTGCAGCGGCTTCGGATCACGAGCGAGGCCATTCCGTGAACGCTCGCCCACAGCGCGAACGTGGCGGCCTCGACGTCTCCTGTCGGGAGGGCGCCGTCACGCATCGACTCGCGCACGACTGCGCGGACGAAGTCGTACGTGTCGAGGCCGACGTCCCATTGGCCGAGCTCCTCGATCTTCTTCGCCGTCCGATCCTTGATGAACATGAGATCGTAGTACTGCGGGTTCTCGAAGGCGAAGCGCAGGTAGAGCTCACCGAGCCGCTCGAAGCGTTCGCGTGCGCTGAGGCCGCCGCCGTCGAGTGTGTGGAGGAGCAGGCCGAGCCGGGCGAAGCCCTGCTCGTGGATCGCGTAGAGGATGTCGTCCTTGTCGCCGAAGTACGAGTAGATCGCGCCCGGCGTGTAGCCGATCGCCGCGGCGATTCGCCGGATCGACGTCCGCTCGAAGCCCTCGCGCAAGAAGAGGTCCATCGCCGCGGAGCAGATCCGCTCGCGCATCTGCTCTCGCGCGCGCTGCTGGCGCACGAGGCGGGGGGAGGAGGCGGGGGCAGGCGCCGTCATTGAACGCCGATCAGCATATTGAACGGTGTTTATCGAAGCTCTCCCGGTGTGTCGAGGCCTGCCGCCCGCGAGCCCCCGCCTCGGCGCCGGCCCTGGGGTCGCCGTCTGCGCTGCGGGCGCGGGCACGTTCTCCTACGCTCGGCATTGGGGGTGTCGATGCCGCCGTCCGCACCCGAAGCGCTCGAGCGGGATGCCGACGTCGAGATCGACGCAGCGGCCGTGCGCTGCGTCGGGGCATGGACGGTCGGGAGCATCGCCACGCTCGAGGGCCGGCTCTCGCGGCTCGCCTGGCCGAGCGATCGAGAGCTCGTGATCGACGCATCGGGCGTCGTCGCGATGGATACGGCTGGCGCCTGGCTGCTCCGGCGGACGATGCAGGCCCTCGAGCGCGAAGGGCGGACCGTGCGCGTCGAAGGGCTCCGAAGCGAGCATCGGGCACTCGCCGACCTGCTCGCGACGCCGGCGGTCGCGGCCGCCGTCGCCGGGCAGCCGGCCACGCCGGGCTGGCTCGCGCGCCTCGGCAGGGCCGCGGTGCAGACCGTCACGCAGAGCCTCGAGATGCTCTCGTTCGTCGGCGAAGCGTCGCTCGTGGCGCTGCGGTCGATCGCTCGGCCCGCGCGCATCCGCTGGCGACCCATCCTGTACAACGTTCGCACGGCGGGCTTCGACGCACTGCCGATCAGCGGCCTGCTCTGCTTTCTCATGGGTATCGTGATCGCGTATCAGGGAGCGACGCAGCTCCGGCGCTATGGCGCCAACATCTTCGTCGCCGACCTCGTCGGCCTCGCGATGCTGCGCGAGCTCTCGCCGCTGCTGACGGCGATCATCGTCGCCGGCCGTTCCGGATCCGCCTATGCCGCGCAGATCGGCACCATGAAGGTGACCGAGGAGGTCGACGCGCTGCGTACGGTGGGCATTGCTCCGATCGAGCTTCTCGTTCTGCCCAAGATCGCGGCGCTCGCGATCGCGCTGCCGCTGCTCACCGTCTACGCCGACGTGCTCGGCGTGGCGGGCGGCATGGTGATGGCGAAGACCGAGCTGGACGTCGGCTACGAGGACTTCCTCGACCGCCTCCAGTACGCGCTTCGTCTCTCGGACTTCCTCGTCGGAATCGGCAAGGCGCCCGTCTTCGCGGCGATCATCGCACTCGTCGGCTGCTTCCAGGGCTTCCAGGTCGTCGGCGACGCCGAGAGCGTCGGACACCGGACGACCGTGAGCGTCGTCCAGTCGATCTTCCTGGTGATCGTCGCGGATGCGGCATTCTCGGTGGTGTTCAATGCTATCGGCATCTAGTGCGCCGGTCGTGGCGAGCGCCGACACGGTGATCGAGGTGTGCGACGTCCGTACGCGCTTCGGTACGGCCGTGGTCCACGACGGGGTGAGCCTCGGGGTTCGGCGTGGCGAGATCTTCGCGCTGGCAGGGGCGAGCGGCTGCGGCAAGTCGACGCTGCTGCGCGAGATCATCCTGCTCCAGAGGCCCGAGTCCGGGTCGATCCGCGTGTTCGGAAAGGACGTGATCGGGCTCTCGGACGAGGAGGCCCTTCCGCTGCGTCGACACTGGGGCGTGATGTTCGAGCGCGGTGCGCTCTTCGGCGCGCTCACCGTGGCCGAGAACGTCGGGCTTCCGCTGCGCGAACACACGCGGCTCGGTGATCGCTTCATCGACGAGATCGCCGCGGTGAAGATCGCGCTCACGGGGCTTCCACCGAGCGCGGGAGCCCGGCACCCCGCCGAGCTCTCGGGAGGCATGCGCAAGCGTGCGGCCCTGGCGCGCGCGATCGCCCTCGATCCGAGTCTGCTCTTCCTCGACGAGCCGACTGCGGGCCTCGATCCGCTGAGCGCGAGCGGCTTCGACGACCTGGTGCGCCATCTGAAGGATCTGCTCGGTCTGACCATCCTCATGATCACGCACGATCTCGATCTGCTCTGGCGGGTGGCGGACCGCGTCGCCTTCATGGTCGACGGCCGGATCGCGGGCGTTGGCACGATGCAGGAGCTCGCAGGATCGGAGCTGCCGCTGATTCGCGAGTACTTCCACGGACCGCGCGGTCGCGGGGCACGGGAGCAGGCATGGAAACGAAGGTGAACTACGCGATCGTCGGAGCGTTCGTGCTGCTGCTCTCGGCCGCGATCATTGCAGCCGTTCTCTGGATCTCGTCGGGGCGAACGGCGCACAAGGACTACGACACCTATCTCGTGTACTCCACGGAGTCGGTCTCGGGGCTCAACCAGCACGCCCCCGTCAAGTACAAGGGAGTCGCGGTCGGCTCCGTTCGTGAGATCGCTCTCGACCCGGCCGATCCGCAGCGCGTCCGGCTCGTGCTCGAGATCGAGCGCGACGTCCCGATCAAGGAGGACACGGTCGCCGTGCTGAGCGTGCAGGGACTGACCGGAATCGCCTTTCTCGACCTCGGCGGCGGAAGTCGCGAATCGCCGCTGCTGCGCGCCGCGGAGCCCGGCGGGCTTCCCGTGATCCCGACCGCACCGTCGCTGCTGCGCCGGCTCGACGCGGGGGCCACCACGCTCGTGGCCGATCTCTCGCAGACCGCGCAGAGCATCAATCAGCTCGTCGACGCCGAGACGCGGACTGCTCTGCAGCGGACGATCCGCGACCTCGACACGGTGGCGCACGTCCTCGCATCGCGGTCGAAGGACATCGATTCCGGCCTCGCGGACGCGGCGACGACGCTCGGCAACACGGCGCGCGCGAGCCGCGAGCTCTTGTCGATGGTGCAGCAGGTGGCGCGGAGCGCGGCGGCGGTCGAGAACGCAGCCGCCGAGATCGCCCGGGCCGGCGTGTCGGCGACGAGCGCGCTCGACGAGGCCGGGCACATCGGTGCGGGCGTCCTGCCCGAGCTCCAGCGGCTGCTCGTCGAAGCCCGCGAGCTCACCGCGTCGCTCGGAGGCGTGGCGCGAGAGCTCGAGCGAAGTCCGAACGCGCTCGTGATGGGCCGACAGGCGCCCTCGCCCGGACCGGGGGAGTGATGGAGAGGACAGGCGCCGTCGCCGGGCCGGGGAAGTGATGGAGAAGACAGGCGCCGTCGCCTGGGCTGGGGGAGTGATGGAGAAGGGTCTGGAGACGGCAGCGTGTCACCGCTCGGAGTGTCGGGATGCTCGTGCCGAGAGCGCAGCACCGCGCAGGACGCGCGGGCTGCGTGTGACCGGTCGCCGCGTGCTCGCCGTGGCCACCGGGCTCACGCTCTGTCTCACCGGCTGTGCGCTGCCCCTGCCCGAGAAGGCCGAGCCTGCCTCGCGCTACGTACTCGATCTCGCGTTCGAGCCCGAGGGTCCCGGCTCGGCAACGGCAGCGAGTGCGACGTCGCAGCCGGCAGACGCGACGGCGCCGGGCGCGTCGACGCAGCCCGGACCCGTCCTGCTGATCGCGCCGACGATGGCCGGACCCGCCTTCGATGGGCCGCGGATGCTCTATGTGACACGTGCCTACGAGGTGCAGGCCTTTGCGCGCAGCGAGTGGGCCGACGCTCCGGCGAAGATGCTCGCGCCGCTGCTGGCGCGGGCGCTCGAGGGCCCGGCCGGCTTTCGCACCGTCCAGTCCTCGACCGCGTCGCTCCCGGCGCTCCGCCTCGACACCGAGCTCCTCGTTCTCCAGCAGGAGTTCACGCAGCAGCCGAGCCGCGTTCGCTTTGCGCTGCGTGCGCAGCTCACCGACGTCGGGTCGCGACGCCTGCTCGCGACCGGCGAGTTCGAGGCGCTCGAAGACGCGCCCTCCGACGACCCGTACGGCGGGGTCGTCGCCGCCAATCACGCGGTCGCTCGCGCGCTCGGCGATCTCGTGCAGTGGGCCCGCACGGCGGGCCGCTGACGGATCGTTGGTCGCGGGTGCACTACGGCCGAGCGCGGACGGCCGGATGGGACGCTCTGGTGGAATGACCCTACGGGTCAGGTATCATTCGCGGCATGCCGCGTGCGATTCCTCGCCACCGTTTTCACGATCTGCTCGAGGCCGCGACCGCAGTCTTTCTCGAGCAGGGCTACCGGCGAACGCAGATGGCGGACGTCGCCGCGCGGATGGGGCTCGCGAAGGGCACCGTCTACCTGTACGTCGAGAGCAAGGAGGCGCTCTTCGACGCCGTGCTGCGTCACTCCGACGCGCGCGCGCCGGTCGAGCTCCCCGATCGTCTTCCGATCCCGACGCCGACACCGCGTTCGACGCTCGAGATGGTGCGGAAGCGCGTCGCGGACGAGGCGACTCTGCCCGCGCTCGCTGCCGCGCTCACCCGCCACCGCGTGGCGGACGTGCGAGCGGAGCTGGATGCGATCGTCCGCGAGGTCTACGACACACTCGCCCGCAACCGCATCGGCATCAAGCTCCTCGACCGATGCTCGCTCGACCATCCAAACCTCGCCGCGGTGTGGTTCACCAGCGGACGTCGCGGAACCCTCGCACTGGTCGAGCGCTACCTCGAGGACCGGATTCGGCGCGGCCGGATTCCTCGCGTCGTCGACGTCGCGCTGACCGCGCGGATGGCGCTCGAGACGCTCGCCTTCTGGGCGGTGCACCGGCACTGGGATCCGTCACCGCAGCCGATCGACGAGACGAGCGCGCGCGACGCCGTCGTCGAGTTCCTCTCTCGCGCGCTGCTCGGCGAGCCGTAGGGAAGCCCCCTTCGGACGTGCCGCCTTGCCGCCAGCGCAGTCACGCCGGAACCGAGAGATCGTGATCGGAACGCACGTCCCCATTTCTCTCGGCCTACAGACCGAGCTCGCGGGCGATCATCTCGCGCTGCAGCTCGCTCGAGCCTTCGCCGAGCTCGAAGACCTTGCAGTCGCGGTAGAAGCGGGCAACCGGTGACTCGCTCATGAAGCCGCTGGCGCCGTGGTAGTGGAGCGCGCGCTCGACGATGCGCGTGCAGACCTCGGTCGCGTACAGCTTCGCCATCGAGGCCTCGCGGCCATGGGGAAGCCCGCGGTCGGCCGCCATCGCTGCACGGTGGCACAGCAGGCGTGCGGCCTCGACCTGCAGCGCCATGTCGGCGACGCCGAAGCGCACGGCCTGAAACGATCCGATCGGCTGGCCGAACTGACGCCGCTCGCGAACGTGAGCGAGCGTCGCGTCGAGTGCCGCGCGCGCGAGACCGACGGCGAAGGCGGCCGAGGCGATGCGTCCGAGCGTCAGCGTGTGCAGCGCATCGAGGAAGCCACGGTTCTCGCGGCCGACCAGATGCGTCGCCGGGACGCGGCAGTCGTCGAAGACGAGCTCGGCCATCTCGGACGCGCGGACGCCGAGCTTCGAGAGCGGACGCGCGACGCGAAAGCCCGGACGGTCTCGCTCGACGAGAAAGAGCGAGAGGCCCTTCAATCGCTGCTCGGGTGCGGTCGACGCGACGACGATGAGGAAGTCGGCGATCGGCGCGTTCGTGATGAAGAGCTTCGAACCGCTGAGGACGTACGCGTCGCCGTCTCTGGCGGCGCGCGTCGCGACCGAGCCCGCATCGGATCCGGCGCCGGCCTCGGCGAACGCCCAGCCGCCGATGCGCTCGCCGCGCAGCGCGGGGACGAGCCACTCGCGCTTCAGCTCGGCCGACCCGAAGCGCTCGAGCGCCGCGCAGGCGAGCGCGACGTGGACGTAGATCCCGAGCGCGATCCCGGCCGAGCCGTACGCGAGCTCCTCACACAGGACCGCGTAGTCGAGGTTCGAGCCGCCGGAGCCGCCGACCTCCTCGGGGAAGCGCAGGCCGAGGTAGCCGAGCGTGCCGAGCTTCGCGAAGAGCTCCTTCGGGAACTGCTCGGCCACGTCGCAGCGCGCCGTGATCGGAGCGATCTCCTTTGCGACCAGCTCCCGCAGCGCGCGCTGCAGCTCGCGCTGCGCGTCGGACAGGTAGAAGTCGGGGTCGGCCACGCTATCGGCCCCGGAAGACCGGCGCACGCTTCTCGTCGAAGAATGCACGCACACCCTCGCGGTGGTCTTCGGTCTGGATGCAGGTCGTCTGCGCGTAGATCTCGTAGTCGAACTCGGCCTCGCGTGAGCGGTCGAGCGAGCGGCGAAGCGCGCGCTTGGTGAAGGCGAGGGCGATGGGCGGCCCGTTTCGAAGCCGTTCGGTGAACGACGCGACCTCCTCGTCGAGGCGTTCTGCCGGCACCACGCGATGGACGAGGCCGAGCGCGAGGGCTTCGTCGGTTCCGACGAGCCTGCCGGTCATCATGAGCTCGGTCGCCGCGCCGAGCGGGACGAGTCGTGGCAGGTGATACCCGGCCGACATGTCGCAGCCCGCGAGGCCGATCCGGATGAAGGGAGCGCCCATGCGGATCCCTGCGCGCGCGATGCGGAAGTCGGACGCGATCGCGAGGCCAAACCCGCCTCCGACGGTGTCGCCCTGCAGGCGTGCGATCACCGGGATGTCGAGGTCGGCGATGCGCCGGATCGGGTCGAGGTAGTGGTCGACGATCGGCCCCCACTCGCGCGGCGGTCGCTCGACCATCTCCGCGCGATCGGCGCCAGCGCAGAAGACCGGGCCCTCCGCCGCGAGAACGAGCACGCGATCGTCGCTCTCGCGCACGGCGTCGAGTGCGGCGACGAGCGCGTCGAGCGTCTCGAAGTCGAGGGCGTTCATTCGCTCGGGTCTCGCCAGCGTGATCGTCGCGACGCCGTCGTTTCGCTCGAGCCGCAGCGGCGCGCTCACGATCGCACCTCCAGCCCGAAGGCGCGAACGGCGTTGCCGCGGACGATCTTCTCGTACACCGCATCCGAGAAGCCGAGATCGGCCAGCTCGTCGAGCGTGCGGCCGAACGTGAGCAGCGGATAGTCCGTCGCCCACAGCACCTTGTCCTGCCCGTAGCTCCCCGCGAACTTGACGAACGACTCCGGCCAGTGCTTCGGCGTCCGCGCGCTCGTCTCGACGTACACGTTCGGGTGTTTCCAGGCGAGGATCATCATCTCTTCGTGCCAGGGCTGTCCGAGGTGGCAGCCGAGGATCACGAGTTCGGGGAAGGCGAGGGCGACCTCGTCGAGATAGATGGGCCGGCCCGCCTCGGACGGGAGCAACGGGCCGGTGTGGCCGACCTGGATCGCGACCGGCAGACCGAGCTCGACGCACTTCGCGTAGACGGGCCAGTACATCTTCTGGTTCGGCGGAGCGCCGACCGTTCCGTCACCGTACGCGTAGGGCTCGAGGCGAAGGCCGCGCAGGCCGAGGCCGCGTGCGAGCCGCTCGATCTTGCGAACCACGTCCATCGGCTTACCCCGCGGATCGACCGTCCCGACGCCGGTGAACCGGTCCGGGTGCTTCCCGCAGAGCTCGGCCACCTCTTCGTTCGTGATGATCTCGGCGTCGCCGTAGCCGAACGCCGAGAGCATCAGCCGCTCGACGCCCGCGGCGTCCATCTCGTCGATGAGCGCCTCGGGCGTCATGCCACGCTCGAAGAGCGGGAGCGTTCCGTAACGCCGGAAGATGTGTATGAACTCCGCCGGCCAGCGGTCGAGGGTGCCGGGGCGCACGAGCGTGGCCCATGCGTCGATGGCGCCGGGCCTGCGCCCCGGGGCCCTGTTCGCCTGCTTGCTCGTCGTCGCGCTCATCGGTTCCTCCGTTCGTGTCGCGGGCCCCGGGCGGCTCCACCACTCAAAGCCTATCAAGTTGACAAACATACGTCAAGTGTTAGGATGCTCGCATGGTGGATCCGGTCCGACCCCGACCCGCAGAGCCCGTGCGAGGCACCCGCGACGAGATCCTCGAGGCCGCACGCCGCCGATTCCTGCGATTCGGACCGCGCAAGACGACGATGGACGAGGTCGCGCGCGAGGCCGGCTGCTCGCGCACGACGCTCTACGCGCACTTCCGCAACATGGAGCACGTGTACGCGAGTCTCCTCGCGCAGGATGCCGAGGCCTTCATTCGCGAGGCGTCGGCCGTGCTCGCATCGAGCGCGAGCGCACGCAAGAAGATCCGCCAGATCGTCGAGCTGACGCGTGCGACGTATGCGCGCAATCAGGTGCTTCGCCTCGCAGTCGCGGGTGATGCCGAGATGAGCCTCGCGCCCGTCGCGCACGCCTTCACCCGCGACCAGGAGCGGCGCATCATCGATCTGCTCCGGCGCGTGCTCGAGGCCGGCGTGCGAGAGGGCGCGCTGCGATCGATCGATCCCGAGCGCGTCGCGTACCTCATGTTCCACCTCGGGACCGCGCTCGTCGAGCGCGAGACGTCCGGCGCGGCTGACTACGGCTTCGACGAGATCGTGGGTGTCATGGACGACGTGTTCGCGCGCGGCATCGCGGCACCGCGCGCGGCACCCCGTGCGGCGCGGCGCACGGAGCCGGCGAGAGGAGTGCGGCGGTGAGCTTTCCCTGCTGGAGCGACGAGCACAGGGCGTTCCGCGAGACGGTCCGGCGTTTCACGGCCGAGCACATCCGCCCGAACGCCGAGCGCTGGCAGCAGGAGGGCTTCTTCCCGGACGAGCTCTTTCGCAAGGCCGGCGCGCTCGGCCTGCTCGGCATTCGCTTCGATCCGGCGTGGGGCGGGAGCGGGCTCGACTACTGGTACACGGTGATCCTCGTCGAAGAGCTGGCGCGCGGTCGCGACATCGGCTGCGTCGTCGGGCTCCTCGTCCAGTGCGAGATGGCGACGAGCGTCATCCACGCGCACGGCACCGACGCGCTGCGGCGCGACTGGCTCGTTCCGGCGATCCACGGCGAGCGCATCGCCGCACTCGGCGTGAGCGAGCCGGGCGGCGGCTCGGACGTGGCTGCCCTCCAGACGACCGCGCGACGCGACGGCGACGACTACGTGATCCGCGGCTCGAAGATCTTCATCTCGAACGGTGCACGCGCGGACTTCGTGACGCTCGCCGTCCGCACGGGCGGCGCCGGTCCGGGCGGGGTGAGCCTCGTCGTCTGCCCCACCGATGCGAAGGGCTTCCAGGTGAGCCGGCGCCTCGCGAAGATCGACCTCCACTCGAGCGACACGGCCGAGCTCTTCTTCGACGACGTGAGAATCCCGCGGCGGCTGTTGATCGGGGAGGAGGGGCGGGGCTTCCGCTACATCATGCAGGCATTCCAGGGCGAGCGCCTCGTGCTCGCGACGATGATGAACTCCGTGTGCCGCGACGTCCTCGAAGAGACGCTCGCCTACACGTCGCAGCGCAAGGTCTTCGGCCAGCCGATCCTCGCGATGCAGGCGTGGCGCCACCGCTTCGCCGACTGGATGACGCGGCTCGAAGCGTCCGAGCTCCTCACGTACCGCGCGGCCGGCGAGCTCTCGGCCGGCGATGCGCACGCCGAGGCGAGCGTGAGCATGGCGAAGCTCTACGGCGCCGAGCTGATCCGGGGCCTCGTGCTCGACTGCGCGCAGGCGCACGGTGGCTACGGCTTCATGGAGGAGAGCTACGTGGCGCGCTGCTCGCGAGGTCTCCAGAACTGGGGGATCGGCGCGGGATCGAGCGAGGTGATGCGCGAGATCATCGCGAAGCGCTGCATGCCGGCGCCGGGCGCATGAGTCGCCGTGCTGTCGTCGCAGGCGTCGGCCACACGGCCTTCGGCAGGCACGAGGGCCGAACGGCATGGGAGCTCGAGGCGCGCGCTGCGAAGGCCGCGATCGACGACGCCGGACTCCGACCGGCGGACGTCGATGGTCTGCTCACCGATCCCGGCCCGGCGCAGGGCATCGTCTCGGGGATCACGCCCCACTTTCTTCGGCTCGGCGCACAGCTCGGGCTCGACCCCGCGTACGCGGGATCCGAGATTCTCGGCGGCGCCGGAAGCGCTGCGATCGTGGGGCGCGCCGCGATGGCGGTCGAGGCGGGCCTGTGCGACGTGTGCCTGTGCATCTACGGCGACGTGCCGCTCTCCGCGGGAGCCGGCTTCGCGTACGGGCGCGGCGACGACGCGACATTCGGATTCTTCGGCGCGGTGGGCCTGCACGCGCTCGCCGCACAGCGACACATGCGCCGCTTCGGAACACGCCCCGAGCACCTCGGCGAGGTGGCCATCGCGGCCCGCGCGCACGCGGCCCGAACGCCGCATGCCGAGAAGCGCCGGCCGATCTCGATGGACGAGTATCGGGCGTCGGATCCCGTCGCCGAGCCGCTTCGCCGGCTCGACTGCTGTCTCGTCTCGGACGGCGCCGCGGCCGTCGTCGTGACCACACAGGAGCGCGCCGCCGACCTGCGCGCGTCCGGCATCCGCATCCTTGCTCACGCGCAGGCGCACGGCCTCGCGAGCGCAACCACGCCCGAGCACTTCGACGCGCTGCCCGCTGCACGCTGCGGGCCGAAGGCCCTTGCGCGCGCCGGCGTCTGCCCGAAGGACATCGACGTCGCACTCCTCTACGACTGCTTCACCATCGTCGTCCTGCTCCAGCTCGAGGACTACGGCTTCTGCAAGAAGGGCGAGGCAGGGGCGTTCGTCGAGGGTGGGCGCATCGGGCCGGGCGGAAGCCTCCCGGTGAATCCGAGCGGCGGCCTTCTGGCGGAGGCGTACGGCGGCGGGATGCTCCACGTGATCGAGGCGGTCCGGCAGCTCCGAGGCGACACCGGAGAGCGTCAGATCGCGGGCGCGAAGCTGGCGCTCGTCTCGGGACACGGCCTCGGGATGAACACGCACGCGACGCTGGTGCTCGGAGCCTGATGCGATGGCCAGCGCCGCGACTCCGCCGATTCCCGAGCCCGATGCGCTCACCCGGCCGTTCTGGGAGGCATGCGGCCGGCACGTTCTCGAGATCTCCGCGTGCCGGACGTGCGGGCACCGCTTCCTTCCGCCCGGTCCGTGCTGTCCGCGCTGCTGGTCGGCGGATCTCGAAGCGCG
>JADLGR010000034.1 GCA_020849175.1 Deltaproteobacteria bacterium | reverse complement strand
GCGCAGGGCGCCCGACGTCGTGCCCGTCCGCGCGCTTCTGCTTCAGGAGCTTGTCGAGCTTCGCGCGCACCGTCTCGGAGAGGACGACCTCCTGGATCGCCGGCTCCTCGGACGCGCGCTTGAAGACGCGCAGCCGAACGTGCCGGCGCGCGCGCCCGGCGTCGTCGAACACGTCGCCGACGTCGAGCGCGATCAGCTCGTGCTCGCGGAGGCCCGTGCCGAGGGCGAGGCTGTACAGCACGTGATCGCGCCAGCCGGCGGCGTGCTGGCCGGTGGCGCGGAGGAGGAGCGCGACCTCGCGCTCGGTGAGGGTTCGGGGCGGGCGGGCGAGGGCTTCGGCGTACGCGGTCATGCCCCGATGCACGCTTCTTCTGGGCCGTTCATCAAGGAGAACCGGCGATGACCCTGGGCATCGTCAAGCGCTCGGAGGACGACCTCGCCGGCTGGCTCGCCACCGAGGCCGGTTTCATCACCGGCCTGTGCACGTACGACGGCGAGCCCATCGACCTCGAGCCGTACCAGCTCGAGTTCCTGCGCAACCGCGGGCGCTTCCGCTGGGTGACGAAGAGCCGACAGGTCGGGTTCTCGTTCCTAATGGCGCTGGAGGCGCTCGCTCGGTGCCACCTGCGCGAGAACCACACCTCGGTGTTCGTCAGCTACAACCTCGACGACGCGAAGGAGAAGGTGCTCCTCGCTCGCCAGGTCTACGAGGAGCTGCCGCTCGCGTACCAGAAACGCCTGGTCGTCGACTCGAAGACCGAGCTGGCGTTCGAGTCGAGCGGCGCGCACCGGAAGCTCTCGCGCATCCTCTCGGTCCCGTCGAAGGCGCCGCGCGGGAAGAAGGGCGACATCTACCTCGACGAGCTCGCGCACTACGTGAACGACCGCGAGGTCTACCGCGGCTCGACGGCGCTCATCCTCCGGTCGGCGGGGCAGCTCACCGGATGCAGCACGCCCCTTGGGCGCCGCGGCGTCTTCTGGGAGATCGCCGCCGAGGAGCTGCGCAAGTACCCGCACCACACGCGGCAGGACGTCCCGTGGTGGCTCTGCCGGTTCTTCGCGACCGACCCACGCGCCGCCGCGCACGGTGCACCCGACCTCACGACGGAGGAGCGCGTCGCCCAGTTCGGCAAGCCGACGATCGTCGAGCAGTTCGAGTCGCTCGCGCTCGAGGACTTCCAGCAAGAGCTCGAGGGCCGCTTCGTCGACGAGAGCTACAGCTTCTACCCGTACGACCTCATCCTGCCGAACACGAGCGACGACGTCGCGCTCGCCGACGACTTCACCGACATCCCCGAGCCCCAGGGCCGCATCGTCGCCGGCTTCGACGTGGGCCGCACGCGCGACCGCTCCGAGCTCGCGGTCTTCGAGGAGTACGGCGGCCGCTTCACGTGCCGGCTGCTCCGCTCGTACTCGGAGGCGCCGTTCGGCGAGCAGGAGGCGGACCTGCGCCGGCTGATGGAGGTGCTCCCCGTCGCTCGGCTCTCGATCGACCGGAGCGGCATCGGCATGAACCTCGCCGAGAACCTCGCGCGCGACTTCCCGCAGGCCGTCGCCGAGAGCTTCACGAACGAGGCGAAGGAGCGCTGGGCGACGGACTTCAAGATCACGCTCCAGCGCCGCGAGATCGCGATGCCGCGCAACCGCGACCTTGTCGCCCAGATCCACGCGATCAAGAAGCGCGTCACCGCCGCGGGGAAGGTCGCGTTCGACGCCGAGCGCACGGCGCGCGGCGGGCACGCCGACCGGTTCTGGGCAGTGGCGCTCGCGTGCCAGCGGGAGCGGGCGGCGCCGCGCGGCGCGGGGACGGAGATCGGGGTGCGGGTGATCGGGTGACCTACTGTTACTCCGCGCGCAGCCAGAAATCGGACTCGTCGAGTTCCACAGTTGCCCCTGTCGCCACCACGTTCCCGTTGCGCAGCACACGAACCTCGCTCGGGTACGGGCCATCACCGGCCGCGTCCGCGAAGTGCAATTCGTCTTGGAACGGCTCCCCGTCGAGCGCATCGGCAGTCGCGACTTGCGTGCAGCGACGAAGCATCGTCGCGTCCTGGCCGATGAAGATGGCGCCCCGACCCCAGAGCAGACGCTCCAGCCACTGCGCGCCGCGCCAAGATGCCGGACCATCGTGATGGATGGCAACCTCAACAATTCCCTCGGGGCCGCGCACGACGAGCCAGCGCGGGCCTCTCTCGATCACCCTCCACTGCGTCGATGGCGCCTCCGGAGTCGCGATGAGATCTCCCTGCGGCGTGAGCGAGAACCAGTGGCCGATGTAGCGCCTGTTCTTCAGGCGCTGGTGGTCGATTCGATAGACCGGCGGCAGATCCTTCGCTCCCTCCAGCGAACGCCCGAGCCGCACGTGCGGCGCGAGAATCGACGCACCGAGAACGACGCACTGTCGCGAGAGGTGGTCCCGGATGATCGATGACCCGTTGACGCGGTCCGGTTCCAGCGCCGGAGCGTCGGGGGCGATCTCAGGATCCTCGACGAGGAGCGTTGATTCCTCCCGCGAGCCGCCCGCTCGTTCGAACCCGTAGTTGAACGCGAGAACCCAAGACTTGAGATTGACCGCTGCGTTCTGCCCGCGAAGCGAGATGTTCGCTGCTTGCCTGCTCCAGCCCTTGAAGGTCTCGGACGCGAACTCGACCTTGGCCTTCTTGCCCTTGAACTCGACCGCATAGAATGGTCCGCCCTGCACTGCCGACGCGGGATCGAAGGGTGCCGCGAGGTAGTCCGGTCCATCGTCGTCAGGCCTAACCTTGGAGACCTCGACGTTGCCCTGCGCCGTTGCGAGCACGGCGTCCCAAAGTGGTCGGAGAACCTTGAACCAGCACGCACCGGCGTACTCGCTCATGAATGCGAGGCCGACCACCTTCGCGAACGTGCTCGACAGGTCGCCTCCGACTTCCGAATCCTCGCCGAGCGACGTACCCGTGAATCGGTGAGGCGCCTGACCAGGTACGCTCAGCGCGATCCAGTCGTGGATCGCCCCGTACGACACGGTCTTCTGCATCACAGCTGTCCAGAGGAGCTGCACCCCCAGCTGGAGGTCGAGGTCGACCGTACCCTTCGTGGCGGCGGTGGCGACGGCCGGTGGCGGAGTGAACCCCGGCGTGCCTTGCAGCAGCAGACGTAGCTGTTGCCGCGAAATCGTAGGGGGAATCGCCACGCGCAGATCATATCGAAGGACGGGCTGCCGGTGCCACTCGATGCGCGAGGATCATCGCGGACGCTGATCGTGCGTCCTTCAACGCGTTCGGCGCCTTTGGTCGGGTGTGGAGCTCCTCAAGGCGGTCATCCTCGGCGCCCGTCCGCCCGACCCGGCGAGCACGCCGGGCGGCGAGGGCATCGGCGCGCTGTTCGGCGCGTCCGGCGCGCTCGACCCGCCCTACGACCCCGAGGCCCTCTGCCTGCTGTTCGAGCACTCGAACTCACTGCGCCAGAACGTCGACGCCTACGCCACCAACATCGACGGCTTCGGCCACCGGCTCGACCCGGCGATCGACTTCGACGCCGACGACGCCGACCGCCGCGTCGGCGAGTGCATCTACCTCGAGCGCCTCGCGGCCCGCGATCGGGGCGACGGCGGCGGCGACGCGGCGGTCGAGCCGACGCCGGAGGAGATCCAGGCGCGGCGCCGCGAGCTCGTCCAGCTCGCGCGCACCGAGCGCGCCCGAGTCACCGCGTTCTTCGAGTCGTGCTCGTACGATCACTCGTTCGTCGAGCTTCGTCGGCGCACGCGCCAGGATCTCGAGGTCACTGGGAACGCCTACTGGGAGGTGCTGCGCAACGCGAAGGGCGAGATAGCGCGGCTGGTGTACGTCCCGTCGTACACGATGCGGCTCTTGCCGCTCGACGCGGAGCCCGTCGACGCGACGGAGTCGGCGCGCGTCTCGCCCGTCACCGTCGAGCGCGTGCCCGTGCGCCAGCGGATGCGGCGCTTCGTGCAGATCTTGTACGGGCAGCGCACGTTCTTCCGGCAGTTCGGTGACCCGCGAGTGGTCTCGCGCACGACAGGAGAGGTGTTCACGTCGCTCGAGCAGCTCCGTGAGGCGCGGCCCCAGGACGGCGCGGCGACGGAGGTCCTGCACTTCGCGATCTCGTCCCCACGCTCGCCGTACGGCGTGCCCCGCTGGGTCGGCACCCTGCTCGCGGTGATGGGGTCGCGCCAGATGGAGGAGGTGAACTTCCTCTACTTCGAGAACAAGAGCGTGCCGCCGCTCGCGCTCCTGGTGTCGGGCGGGAAGCTCTCGGAGGCGTCCGTGCCGCGCATCGAGCGGTTCATCGAGGAGAACCTGAAGGGCAAGGCGAACTTCCACAAGGTGCTCATCCTCGAGGCCGAGGGCGCCGCCTCCGCGAGCGACGCCGCCCGCGCGAAGATCGAGCTCAGGCCGCTGACCGACGCCCAGCAGCACGACGCCCTGTTCCAGCAGTACGACGAGCGGAACATCGACAAGGTCGGGAGCTCGTTCCGTTTGCCGCGGCTCCTCCGAGGCGACAGCCGCGACTTCAACCGCGCCGTCGCCGACGCGCAGCTGCGCTTCGCGGAGGACCAGGTCTTCCAGCCCGAGCGCGACGAGTTCGACTACGTCATCAACCGGAAGCTGCTCGCCGACATGGGCGTCCG
>JADLGR010000033.1 GCA_020849175.1 Deltaproteobacteria bacterium | reverse complement strand
CGGGCTGCGCTGGAGGACGAGGACGGTGCGCACGCGAGGCCTGCTCTGCGCAGCGCGCTCGACATCCCTGCGGACCCGCTCGATCTGCGCCACGCGCTCGCGCGCCGCCGCCGACCGTCCAACCTCGTCGCCGACCCGTTCGATCGAAGCCATCACCTCGTCGAACGTCGTGGGATCGATCTCGACGACGGTGATGCCCGCCGTACGAAGGCGGTCGCGGAAGTCGCGCTGCTGGGCGGAGGGGACGAGCAAGACCAGGTCGGGATGCAGCGTCACCACCGCTTCGAGGCTGGGATCGTACAGACCGCCGACACGCGGAAGGCCGGCGGCGGCCGGCTCCTGCCGCGCCGAGAACTCGTCGACGCCGACCAATCGATCCCCTGCGCCGATCGCCACGAGGATGGCGGTGAGAGAGGGATTCAACGAAACGACGCGCTTCGCGCCGACGGCGCTGGCGTCGCCATGCACCGGCGCCGGCATCGAAGCAGCGTCGGGAAGCGGCCGCCGTTCGAGACCTCCCGCGGCGCGGCTCTCCTGCGCTGCCATCGTGACGAGCAGCGCGAGCACGACTGCGCCGGCGCGGCGGACGATTCGCATGGGCTGTCTTCCTCGCCCGATGGCAGCGCGCGCCACACGACCCACGATGCTCGCCCGGCCGGCGATTCTCACGCCGCCTCTGCCAGCGGGGCGGTGGGTGCCGGGAGCGACGCGCTCCCGGCACCGGTCCGAGCAGGTTATCGCGGTGAGCTGGACGGGCGGGTGCCGGTCGTGACCAGCGGCCGGAGCTTCTCGAGCGCGGCCTTGCCGATCCCCTTCACCTCCACCAGATCGTCGACGCTCTTGAAGCCACCCCGCTTCTCGCGCGCGGCGACGATCTCCTTCGCCCGCGCCTCGCCGACGCCGGGAAGCTGCTCGAGCTCGGCGGCCGAGGCCGTGTTCAGGTTGATCGAGCGCGCCGGACCGGCGGCAGGCTCCGCTGCACGGACGGCCGCCGGCGCGAGCGCCAGCGCCGTCCCGATCAGGAAGGCAACTCCACGATTTCCAAGGGTCATTCGTCACTCCGCGGGACCGCGGGGCGAGCTCGAGAACGCGTTCGCAGGGTGCCGCTGGCTCAGCGATCGCGACTTACGGCGAAGCGAGCGGCTGCAATCAGTGCCTCGCGTGCCACTCCGTCCGGGAACGGGTCGATCGCCGCGGCCGCCTTCTCGACGTGCTCTTGGGCGCGTCGGACCGTGTCTTCGACGCCGCGGTAGCGGCGGATCCGGTCGATCACCGGGCCAAGATCGACGCCGTCCGCAGCGGCGCCCTCCGCTCCGGCTCCCGCCTCGCACTGACGCGCGGTCCGCTTGAGGACCGAGGCGATCTCGTCTCGCTCGGCGGGCGTGCAGCGCTTGAGCGTGAGCAGCAGGGGAAGGGTCACCTTGCCCTCCCGCAGGTCGGTGTACGGGAGCTTGCCCAGCTCGGCCTCCCGCGCCTCGTAGTCGAGCGCGTCGTCGCGGAGCTGGAAGGCGACGCCGAACTCCCGGCCGAACTCGGCGAGCCGCCGGCGTTCGGCGCGCGTCACGCCGCCGAGGATGGCTCCGGCCTCGCAGGCCGCGGCGAGCAGCGACGCGCTCTTGCGATCGATCACGCGGTAGTAGTGGCTCTCCGTCACCGCCGGATCGAAGCTGCGCGCGAGCTGGAGCAGCTCGCCCTCCGCCATCTGTCGAATCGTATCGCTGAAGATCCAGAGGATCTCGAGATTGCCGTCTTCGACGATCATCGACGACGAGCGCGCGTAGAGGAAGTCGCCCGCGAGGATCGAGCTCCGGTTGCCCCACACCGCGTTCGCGGAGGGCCGGCCGCGACGCATCGACGAGAGGTCGACGACGTCGTCGTGAAGGAGCGTCGCCGTATGCAGCAGCTCGACTGCCGCCGCGATCTGGATCCGACGCGCACCGGTGTAGCCACAGAGCTCGGCTGCCAGCAGCACCAGTGCGGGCCGCATGCGCTTGCCGCCCGAGCCGAGCACGTGCTCACCCATCGCAGCGAGCAGCTCGCTTTCCGACGCCAGCGCCTCGCGCATCGCGCGCTCGACCTGTTCGAGCGGCGCGCTGATGGCATCGAAGAGCTGACCGCCGGGGGGGCGCATGGCGCCAACGCTAGCAGCACACGCCCCCGTGTCCAGACGAAACCGCGAGAAAACAGTGAATTTCCGTACACTTGGACGCCGCGACCGGGAGAAGCGCAAGACCGGGGGGTTCCTCCCGATTTCCGATTTCCGGTCTCCAGTCTTCGCCCGGGGGGCTACAGACGCCTCGCCTTCGTCAGCGATCCTTCGCGGGCCGGCGCCCCGGGCTCTGCGCCCGAAGCCACGCGAGCGCGCGTGTGAGGTCGGCGACGGGGACGAGCTCGCTCGCCGGCGGCGCTTCGAGACTCGCGCCCACTCGCTCCGGGAGCAGCACGCGCCGAAAGCCGAGGCGCGCGGCCTCTCGAACACGCAGATCGATGCGGCCCACACGCCGCACCTCGCCACCGAGACCGATCTCACCGCATGCGGCTGCGTCGTCGGGCAGCGGCAGATCGAGCCGACTCGATGCGATCGCGAGCGCGACGCCGAGGTCGGCGCCCGGCTCGGCCACGCGCACGCCTCCCGTCACATTCACGTACACGTCGCAGGAGAGAAGATCGATCCCTGCACGCCGGTCGAGCACTGCGAGCAGGAGCGCGACGCGACCATCGTCGATCCCGAGGCACGTGCGCCGCGCCGTCCCGTAGCCGGCCGGTGCCACGAGCGCCTGGACCTCGAGCAGCATCGGCCGCGTCCCCTCGAGCACAGGGACGATGCACGAGCCCGGAACGCCGGGGCGTCGCTCTGCGAGGAACAGCTCACTCGGGTTGTCGACGCCTTCGAGTCCGCTGCCGCTCATCTCGAAGACGCCAACCTCCTGCGTCGAGCCGAAGCGGTTCTTCGTCGCGCGCAGCGTGCGAACGGAGTGCGTGCGGTCGCCCTCGAACGTGAGGACGACATCGACGAGGTGTTCGAGGACCCGTGGGCCCGCGATGGCGCCTTCCTTCGTCACGTGACCCACGAGCACGAGGGCCGCGCCGCTCGACTTCGCCGCGGCCGCGAGCAGGGCTGCACACTCGCGCACCTGCGCCACGGAGCCGGGCGCCGATTCGACGCGCTCCGTACGAACGGTCTGGATCGAGTCGATGACCACGAGCGACGGCCTGGCCTCCCGCCACGCCGCACCGAGGACCTCGACGCGCGTCTCGGCCATCACCCACACGTCGCCCGGATCCCCGGGGAGCCGCGCTGCGCGCAGCCGGACCTGCTCCGGGCTCTCCTCGCCGCAGACGTAGAGAACGCTGCGGCCTGCACCGCACACCTCGGCGGCGAGCTGCAGCGCGAGTGTCGACTTGCCCACGCCCGGCTCACCCGCGAGCAGCAGGACGGCGCCGGGCACGAGTCCGCCCCCGAGCACGCGGTCGAGCTCGCCGATGCAGCTCGGGAAGCGAGGAGTTTCTTCGCTTCGAACTTCGGCAAGGCGAACGGGGCCCCCTCCGCTGCGTCCGGAGTCGAGGAGATCCTCCGGCGCCGGTCCCCCGCCGACGGGCTCCTCGACCAGGGTCGACCAGGAGCCACACGAGGGGCAGCGGCCGAGCCAGCGGGGAGCCTGGGCTCCACACTCCGTGCAGGCGTAGACCGATCGCGAGCGCGCCATCGCACAGATCCTACCTGCTGGCGCGCTGCTGCCGGGCCGTAAACCGCTGTTTACGCTGCTGGTTGACAGCGCGATACCGCTCCTTCTAGTCTGGCGCCGCCCACCCGACCGACCCCCTGACT